>CAYRUP010000110.1:0-6304 GCA_964427485.1 uncultured Coxiellaceae bacterium
CGCTAAATTATAATAAGGCGATCCTTCGCTGCGCTCAGGATGACACATTAGCTTGACACGTATTCGGCGCGCCGTGCCAGCGGAGCTCTACTCCGCCAACTCCAACAACAACTTATTCACCCTCTGCACAAACACCGCCGGATCTTTAAGTTGCCCCCCTTCCGCCAGAATAGCTTGATCAAAAAGAATATGAGCCCATTCTTGGAAACGTTCATTATTTTTTTCATCTTTCAGATGATTCACTAACTGATGCTCCGGATTCAATTCAAAAATGGGTTTGACTTCTTGAACATCCTGCCCTGCTGCTTTAAGCAAACGTTGCAATTGGCTCCCCATTTCCTGGTCATCGACAACGAGACAAGCTGGAGAACTCGTTAAACGATGTGATAAACGAACTTCTTTGACTTGATCACCCAGCACAGTTTTAACTTGTTTTATAACATCATCAAATTCTGATTTAAATTTTTCTTCTTTTTTCTGTAACTGCTCTTTTTCATTTTTGTTATCTGTGTCTACCACTTCATCCAGTGAAACATCTCCTTTCGCGACGGATTGCAGTGGTTTATCTTCAAATTCAGTTAAATGGTTGACTAACCACTCATCAATACGATCATGCAGTAATAATACTTCGACATCTTTCTTGCGGAAAATTTCTAAATGCGGACTTGATTTTGCCGTATTAAAATTTTCAGCAGTAATGTAATAAATTTTCTTTTGCTCGGGTTTCATGCGTTTCACGTAGTCATCCAGCGAAACGGTTTGGAGCGGTAAATCATCATGCGTTGATGAAAAACGTAATAATTTTGCTACACGATTCCGATTCGCAAAATCTTCTGCGGGACCTTCTTTGAGTGCATTACCAAACTGCTGCCAAAAAGTTTTATATTTTTCCGGTTCATCCGCCGCGAGTTTATCCAGCATATCCAACGTACGTTTGACCAAAGCCGTGCGCAAGCGAGGAATGACGGGATTATCTTGCAAAATTTCTCGAGAAATATTTAAAGGTAATGCGTTAGTATCGACAATGCCGCGAATAAAACGCAAATAATGCGGAATAAATTGTTCGACTTGATCCATAATAAAAACACGTTGCACATAGAGTTTTAAGCCATGTTGACGATCACGCTGCCAAAGATCAAATGGAGCACGTGCAGGAATGTAAAGTAAACTAATATAATCTAAATTTCCACCTTCAACTTGATTATGTGCCCACATTAAAGGATCTTCAAAATCATGTGCGATGTGTTTGTATAATTCTTTATATTGTTCATCGCTGATGGAATTTTTTTGCAATGTCCAAAGCGCGGTTGCACGATTTATCATTTCCCAATCATCTTGAGCTTTATTTTCTTCTTTTTTATTCGGGTCTGCCAGTTTGCGCATGAAGATAGGTAAATTAATATGATCTGAATATTTAGTAATAACAGTACGTAAACGCCAATCATTTAAAAAATCATTTTCAGCTTCTTTAAGATGCAAGGTAATTTCGGTGCCGCGCGTCATTTTTTCAATGTTAGCAATGGTATAATCACCCGCTCCACTCGATTCCCAACGTACGCCATGCTGAGAAGTCAATCCTGCGCGCCGCGTTGTCACAGTCACTTTGTCAGCGACGATAAATGCAGAGTAAAAACCAACACCAAATTGCCCAATTAAATGTGCATCATTTTTTTGATCGCCCGTTAATTGTGCGAGAAAATCACGCGTGCCGGATTTGGCTATGGTACCTAAATTTTCAATGACTTCATCACGACTCATACCAATGCCATTATCACTGATAGTAATCGTTCGTGCTTTTTCATCAAAAGTCACAAACACTTTAAGTTCAGCGTCGGTTTCATAAAGTGCTGAATCAGACATCGCTTCAAAACGCAATTTATCAGCAGCATCAGATGCATTGGAAATCAATTCGCGTAAGAAAATTTCTTTATTGCTATACAGCGAATGCACGACCAAATGTAATAATTGCTTAACTTCGGCCTGGAAACTTAAGGTCTCTTGTTGTGGATGAGTTGTCATGAGATTTTTCTCCTACGGATAATTCAGATTGCCTTGTCATTCCCGCGGAGGCGGGGATCCATTAGGATAGATTCCCGCCTTCGCGGGAATGACATTTTTTGATGGATCGCTTCTAATGCTGATTATGATTTGCGCAAAGTCATATGGTCGACATTTGCTGTAAAACTGCCTACCTTGACGGTACCTTTGATGTTATCCGATTCAGTACCACTACTATTTAAGTTGCCCGATAAATTGGCTTCTGATGATTTCAAGGTGAGAACGCCCGCATCACAAGTACCTGCTAATGTTAAATCTTCATTAGAAGGGCATATTCCTGATTGTTTTTTCAAAGTAACATGCATACTAAAGTCATGAGCAGCAAATTGATCTGCAGGAATGATTCCGGTACCGGTATAACTGCATTTAATAATTCCGCCCATTGCAGAGATGCTACCTTCCCCCGTCCATTTTCCCTGTAAGGTACTGCATACATCCGATGGTCCAGAAAATACGACGATGTCTGCATGAGCAAACGAGCCAAATAAAGCCAATTGGGTTACTGCGAGTGCAACAAGTACTTTTCTTTTCATTTTATCTTTCCTTATATGATGAAAAACTTCAGCAGAGTAATCCTGGCTAATTACAACTGTCAAGAAAAATAACCTGACATAGAGTGGCCTCTAATGTTAAAATTGCGCTCTCATTGACTTACTGACTATTTTATTAAAAAAATGATGTCTAAGCCTTCACTTAGCTTAACGGGTTTCACTTTTGCAGAATTATTTCATAGCAAAGGGTTATACCGTCTTGACCAAATTTTTCTAGATTCTTTGCCTCTGAATTTGCGCACCGAATTATTAGCATATCGTCATGAAACCAACAATTTTACCGACTCACAAATTAGCGAGTTATTGTTAGCTTTAGCGGTAGAACTTGAAACTTTTCTCATTCAATTATTCAAAATTGAAGAAGCCGCAGCACTCGCTGAAGCAAAAACAGTTGCACATAATCCTATTTTTGCATTTAAAAAATTTTTTGTTTTACGACGCGCAAAAAAACAATTAGCCAATGCAGATCATTTACCTTCATTTGATGAGTTGGATGCATGGTTAACGAAGGAATTAAAAAAATTTCCCTTACAAACCGATGACAAAGAACTCGCTGTCGGACTCTTAGCAAATCACTGGATTGCGAATCCAGATCAGTTTAATCAAGAAATAGAAAAATTAACCGAATGGTGTGTGCGAGCAATGAATACTGTTGAAGGTCAACAAGCTGTGTTGCACTGGAGTAGTTTTCATCTTCCTGCACGTATTGATTATGCGCAGCTTGTTGAATGTGCCCCGCTCGAACAGGATAAATTAGGTCGTATAAGAGGATTGGATGCAGATCTTCATTTGCGGGATGGTTTTAAATTAACAGATCAACGCATGAGCGCGCGCGAAGTTCAAGATGAAGTGAATTATTGTATTTATTGTCACGAAAATGAAGGTGATTTTTGTTCGAAAGGTTTTCCGGTTAAAAAATCCGATCCACAACAAGGCTTAAAAAAGAATCCGTTAGATGTTACGCTGACCGGTTGTCCACTCGAAGAAAAAATTTCTGAGATGCATCTTTTAAAACGCGATGGACGCACACTTGCTGCACTTGCCATGGTGATGGTAGACAATCCCATGTGTCCTGCGACAGGTCATCGCATCTGTAATGATTGCATGAAAGCCTGCATTTATCAAAAACAAGATCCCGTAAATATTCCAGAAATTGAAACCCGTGTTTTAACGGATGTGTTGAATTTACCTTGGGGCGTGGAAATTTATGATTTACTCACGCGCTGGAATCCGTTACGTCAAAAACAATGGGTGATGAAACCCTACAATGGTTTAAAAATTATGATTGCTGGCATGGGTCCTGCTGGTTTTACCCTCGCCCATCATTTGTTGTTGGAAGGTTTTGCAGTTGTTGGATTTGATGGTTTGAAAATCGAACCCCTGCCAGAAAAATTAATTAACGAACCTATCTATTTATTTGAAGAAATAATTGAATCATTAGATGAACGCTTAATAGCCGGTTTTGGTGGTGTTGCTGAATACGGAATTACAGTACGTTGGGATAAAAATTTTCTTAAACTCATTTATTTGACTTTAATGCGTAGACCTTATTTTCAAGTATTTGGCAGCGCTCGCTTTGGTGGCACGGTGACGGTGGAAGATGCATGGGAAATGGGGTTTGATCATTTTGTCGTGGCGGTCGGTGCGGGTTTACCGAAAGCACTTGCTATTCCGGGTAGTTTGGCTCCCGGCATGCGGCAAGCAAATGATTTTTTAATGGCATTGCAATTGGGCAATGCAGCTAAAGCAACGAGCTTGACCAATCTAGAAGTGCGTTTGCCTGCTGTCGTCATCGGCGGTGGGTTGACAGGTGTTGATACGGCCACTGAAGTACAAGCCTACTATATTTCCCAAGTCGAAAAAATTCTTTCTCGTTATGAAACATTAGTTGCAACACAAGGCGAAGATGTCATCCAAAATCAATTGGATCCGGCTTCGATCGAAATTCTTGCTGAATTTCTTACGCATGGGAAAGCAGTACGTAAAGAACGTGAACGTGCTAAAGCAAACAATGAAGCACCTAATTTTATTAAGTTGATTCATCAATGGGGCTGCGTGACGATTGTTTATCGACGCACGTTGCAGGAATCTCCTGCTTATATAAATAATCATGAAGAATTACAGAAAGCGTTTGCCGAGGGAATTTATTATCTCGAAGCGCATGAGCCCCATGCTGTTTTGTTAAATCAATTTGGTCATGCTGAAACATTAATTTGTCAGCGTCGCGTTCGCAAAAATCCAGATGAATGGGAAACTCTCCAAGAGGAAATTTCTATTCCGGCTCGTGCTATTTTTGTGGCGACCGGTACGCAGCCCAATACAGCTTATGAATTCGAGCATCGTGGTACCTTCACGCGTGTGGGTTTACAATATCAACATTATGAAGATGTCGATGGAGAATTAGCAATTGCACACGGTGTGGAACATTGTAAAGATCCACAATTTGGGCCGTTTACTTCGTATCATAAAAAGGATCGTCGTGTCAGTTTGATTGGTGACACGCATCCGGTATTTCATGGCAGTGTTGTTAAAGCGATAGCTTCCGGCATGCAAACATATCCAAAAATTTTAGCTTTGTTAACAGAAAAATTAGGTCATTTGGGTAACGAAAAAGAATATCAAATGTTTGCGGAAAAAATGCAGCATTTATTTAATGCTAAAATAATCAATGTGCAAAGACACACAAAAAATGTGTTAGAACTCGTGATTCAAGCACCGCTGGCAGCAAAACATTTTCAACCCGGTCAATTTTATCGGTTACAAAATTATGAAACATTTGCACCACGCATTCATAATACGATTTTACAAATGGAACCACTCGCGCTCATTGCTTCCGGATGTGATCATCAGCAAGGTACGCTTAAATTTATGGTGTTGGAAAAAGGAGCCAGCTCAAAACTGTGTAGAACACTTAAAATAGGTGATCCCGTGTCACTGATGGGGCCAACAGGTGTTAGGGCAAAAATCTCCCATAAACAGGAAACGATTCTGATCATAGGTAATCAACTCAGTTTAGCTTTTTTACAAGCGTATGGACCGGCATTGCTGCATGCAAATAATCGCGTCATTTATGTGAGCGATTTTGCAGATAAAAGCGAAGTTTATTCTCAAGATACGATTGAAGAAGCCGCCAGTCTTGTGATTTGGACTACACGCGATGGTCAACCTGTTACTCAAAGACGTCCGCAAGATTATAGTGTCACGGGCGATTATCTAGAGGCTCTGCTGCGGTATGCGGCAGGCACATTAGATAAAGGAAAATTCCATCCGGAAATTCCATTAGCCGACGTGGATCGAATTTTTTTAATTGGTGACACAGCCTTTTTGCGACGTTTTCAGGAAGCGCGTAAAACAAGGTTGAAAGATATTTTTGTCAAAGACCCGGTGGTGCGCGGGTCGGTTTATAGCACTATGCAATGCATGTTGAAAGGAGTTTGTGCGCAATGTTTGCAATGGCAAATTGATCCTGAAACAGGTCAACGCACGAAAGCCATATTTGCTTGTTCCTGGCAGGATCAACCCCTTGAGTTGATTGATTTTGATAATGTGGATGAGCGCCAGGTGCAAAATAGATTACAAGAACGATTAAGCAGTTTGTGGGTGGATCATTTATTGTTTTAGATAATTTTAACATTACTCTCTGAGATATCCCCGTGAATTTTAATCAAAAAGCCGCTTAGAAAGCCTTCCCAGAG
>CAYRUP010000111.1:0-6205 GCA_964427485.1 uncultured Coxiellaceae bacterium
CTTCGCTGCGCTCAGGATGACATCAAAGCTCTTAAAATGCATAGGAAAAAAGCAACAAAATTCTTAGCTTGATGCCTATGGCCCAACGGGCGGATGGGGGAATCAAATAAATATGCAAGATATACGGAATCATTATTTTTGATTCCCCCATCCGCCCGTTGGGCACCTTCCCCTGCTGGGAAGGCTTTCTAAGCGGCTTTTTGATTCCCCAAGAACGCGCTGCATAAAACGCTTTTTTACCATTGGGCAAATATCTAAACCCACCATACCAATTTGACGCAGAGCATTCACAAGAAAAAAATCCGAGGAAAATAATCGGGTCAAATAATGTGAGACATTAATGCTGGCATTTTGTTGCTCGAGATAACTCGGTATATTTTCGAGAGATAAATTTTCTCTGTGTTGTGCATTCAAATGATCTGCAAGGACAGCAATTTCATATAACGCTAAATTTAAACCTTGCGCGGCAATAGGATGCACAGTATGAGCCGCATTTCCAATTAAAATAATTCGCTCTGAAATTTGTTTTTTTGCACGAACTAATTTCAAGGGATAAACAAAACGTTGTTCGATGTTGAGTAATTTTCCGAGTCGATAACCAAATTGTTTTTGCAACACTGCTAAAAAATCACTGTCGGAAAGCTGCAATAATTTATCAATGTCATTTGTATTAGCAGACCAAATGGTCGCTGCGCGGTGCCCAGTGAGTGGCAGCATTGCAATTGCGCCATTCGGTAGAAAACGTTCATAGGCGACATGCTGATGACTACGTTGTAATTCCGTGACGGTGACGAGCGCTTTTTGTTGATAATCCACTATTTCAGTTGGAATATTCAATAATTCGCGCACCGTGGAAAATGTGCCATCTGCAGCGATCACAACACTTGCTGTAAGGGTTTGAACAATTGATTCTAACTCAATAGTGAGTGTCACTTGCGTTGGATTTGAATCAAGCCCAGTCAATTTCGCAGGACGTAAGAGTGTTACATTTTTTAATTCAGTCAGTTTGGAATAAAGTGCGCTATTAATATTTTTTGCGGGCACCACAAAGCCCAGTTCGGACAAACCTATTTCTTCCGCAGTCAAACATGTAGTGCCAAAATGGCCGCGATTGGATACATGCACTTCGCGAATGGCTGCAGCGCTGTTTTCAAGAGAGGGCCAAATGGCGAGATTGTGAAACAACATAAAACTACTGTGATTCAAAGCGATCAGTCGTTTGTCTTCAGCATGCGTTGCGACTGCATCCAGCATAGCGATATTTAACGCTGGATTTTTCAGCGCAGCGGCAAGGGTTGCTCCCACCATGCCGCCACCGACTATGATGATATCGTAATGTTTCATTTCGCCATTAATGCTTCAATTTCATGAATTTGTTTCGGTACATTTTGACTTAATACTTCATTTCCATTTGCAGTGACTAATACATCATCTTCAATACGAATACCGATATTATGCCAACGTTTGGCAACACCGGGTGTATCAGAAGAAATATAAATTCCTGGCTCAATTGTTCTTATCATGCCAGGTGCCAATTTGCGCCATTTGTCACCCACTTTATAACGACCCGCATCGTGTGTGTCGAGGCCTAGCCAATGTCCGGAACGATGCATGTAAAATGGAAAATAGGCTTGGTTTTTGATGAGATCGTTTAATTTTCCTTTGAGTAAACCGACGTTAATCAAACCTTGCGTGATCACTTTGACGACAATCTCTTCAATCTTATGCCACTCTGTTCCTGGACGCACGGCTTTAATGCCGGCGAGTTGTGCGTCTAATACAATTTCATAAATCGCGCGTTGTTCTTCGGTGAAACGACCATTCGCAGGAAATGTGCGTGTGACATCCGAAGCATAATATTGATATTCAGCGCCTGCATCAATTAACACAAGATCGCCCGATTTAATGGGTTGATCATTATTGATGTAATGTAAAATACAACTATTCGCGCCACTGCCGATAATAGGCGTATAAGCATGATTGCGAGCGCCTTGACGTTGAAATTCATGCGTCAATTCGGCTTCGAGTTGAAATTCATTCAAGCCTGGTTTGCAAAATTGCATCGCACGAATATGTCCGTCGGCAGCAATTTCTGCTGCTTTTCGCATGAGAGCAATTTCGGCTGGACTTTTTATGAGACGCATTTCATGAATAGTCGGTCTAATATCGAGAAGCGCAGAAGGCGCTTCTACACCACTACGTACTTTGCTACGCACGGTCTCGACCGCGTTGATAATAATTTTGTCGAATGAAGCGCAGGCGCCGAGTGCACAATGCACTTCTGCACGACCTTCGAGTAAATCAGGAAGTCTTTTTTCCAATTCAGCGATGGAAAATGCTTCATCTGCACCATAGGTTTTGCGTGCACCTTCTTGCCCAGCACGAAAACCATCCCAGATTTCTTTTTCGCGATCTCTCACCCGATTAAATAAAATAAATTCGCCATTTTTGCGTTTTGGCGCAAGAACTAATACGGCTTCGGGTTCATTAAAACCTGTTAGATAATAAAAATCACTATTTTGGCGGAAGGGATATTCATGATAATGATTGCGTGCAACAGACGGTGCTGCTTTTAAAATGACAATGCCGTTTTGGCCAACTTGTTGCATAAGTTGTTTGCGTCGCTTGGCGTATTCAGTCATTTTGAGCATAGTAGTATTCTCTCCATTAATGTAGCTGGTTGTTCTCGTTGGAAATGTTTTTGGGGTCAGCGACTTTTAAGTCTTGGAAAATCATAAGCGCGCCCAGTCTAACATATTCCACTAACTCGAAATATGCCGTTTCATCTTCATCATCATCGGCGATATCACCGAAATTCACTTGGGCAATTTCGATGATATCATTCAAAGTTTCTGTGACATCACTTTCTTCGCGATTTTGCAAAGGAATCTGACATTGTTCAAGTCCACTTAAAAAACCTTGACACCAGAGTCCAAGTGCTTCTGTTCGAGCATTGATATCAACATCATCATTAGGCAGTATCAAACTAAATTCAAAAGAAAATTCGCTCATTTGATGATAACTTGTTTCATAAAGCTGTTGTAATAATTCGCGGCATTCATCATTTTTATTTTTTCCGAGCACGATTTTTTCCCACCGATTGTCAATTTTACCGGAGGTAGCGCAAATATACCCACAAAATAATCCATGTATTTGCGAGGGGGTGAAGGAGGTGTGTGCATTTAGAAGGAGATTGGCAATTTCTGTATAGCTGGGTAGAGAGGGTATTTGGGTCATTTGGGTGGCCTATAAAATTTAATGTTTAAGAGCTTTGATGTCATCCTGGGCGTAGCGAAGGATCGCCTTATTATAATTTACTGATCCCTTCGCTGCGCTCAGGATGACATTTGTTTGTGCCCTGTCTTATAATTCAAACCGCGGCAAACTCCCCACCGTCACAATTTTCAGCGTATTTGTTCTACCGTGCACACCAATCAAATCTCCTTTGGTAATAATTACCAAATCACCGTCTTTGATAATGCCACGTTTTTGTAATTGATCGACTGCCGCTTGATTAATGACGCGACGATCAATATGTGTTGCATCAAACGGAATGGGATAAACGCCGCGATAAAGCGCCATGCGGCGTTGTGTCGTCGCATGACGGCTTAAACCATAAATCGGAATGCTGGATTTAATGCGTGACATCCAAAGCGGAGTTGTACCTGATTCAGTTAAGGCGATAATCGCTTGAATGTCTAAGTGATTCGCTGTGTACATGGTTGCCATGGCAATCGCTTCATCCACATATTTAAAATGAACTTCCAAACGGTGACGCGATGTTTTTGCACGCGGATTTTTTTCTGCACTTAAACAAATTCGATCCATCGCAGCTACTGCTTTGTCAGGGTATTTACCCACTGCCGTTTCTTGAGAAAGCATAACGGCATCAGTTCCATCTAAAACAGCATTTGCCACATCCGATACTTCAGCGCGAGTGGGAATCGTGTTGTAAGTCATGGTTTCTAACATTTGTGTCGCGGTGATGACCGGTTTGTTTAAAGCACGCGCGGTACGAATAATTTGTTTTTGCACGCCAGGTAATTCAGCGTCACCCAATTCAACGCCTAAATCACCGCGGGCAACCATCACTGCATCGGAAGCACGAATGATTTCTTCAATGTTGGTAACCGCTTCGGCACGCTCAATTTTTGCAATAATCCCAGCATGACCACCCGCTGCTTTCAAAAGAACACGTGCCTCTTTTATATCATCTGCATTGCGTGGAAAAGAAACCGCAATATAATCGGCTTCAAGGCGAACGGCTTCAATCAAATCAGAACGATCTTTGTCGGTGAGTGCTTCTGCTGATAATCCACCACCGAGACGATTAATGCCTTTATTGTTGGATAATTCGCCTTCTACAATCACTTTGCAGTAAATGCGATGTGTTTCCGTTTTTTCAACTTGCATCACAATGCGGCCATCATCGAGTAACAGCGTATCGCCGGCATGTACATCATTAGGTAGATTTTTATAATCTAAACTGACCGATTCTTCTGTGCCTTCGTCATCGTTTAGTTGGGTGTTGAAAACAAAAGATTGTCCTTCTTTTAATTGGATTTTCTTATTTTTAAATCGACCGATGCGAATTTTCGGTCCTTGCAAATCAGCTAGAATCGCAACTGATTTGCCAATTTCAGCAGCTAGATTCCGAACCATGGTGATGCGTTGTTCATGTGTTTCACGCGAGCCATGCGAAAAATTCGCGCGAAAGACATCCGCACCGGCAGCGATAACGCGTTTCATTATTTCAGGGTCATCTAGTGCGGGGCCCAAGGTCACAACAATTTTAGTACGACGTAAATCTTTCATGTGACCTTCTCATCTTTTTTAGCTCGTTCTTCTAATGCGGCAATAGCGGGTAATGCTTTGCCTTCGAGAAATGACAGGAAAGCGCCGCCGCCTGTCGATATATAATCAATATTTTCTGCAACACCATAAGCTTCAATAGCAGCCAATGTGTCACCGCCACCCGCGACAGAATAGCCTGCACTTTCTGCGATCGCTTTGGCAATCGCGCGCGTTCCTTTTGAATATTGTTCAATTTCAAATGCACCCACGGGACCATTCCATAAAATGGTTTTGGCTTTTTTAATGATGGCTGTTAATTTTTTAACGGTGTCAGGTCCAATGTCATAGATTTTTTCAACGTCATCCACTTGCGATACCAAACGCACAGAACTTTCTGAATCCTCCGAAAGTTTTTCGCCTACAATGACGTCTGTTGGAACGGGAATTTCTGCGCCACGTCTTTTTGCAGCCAGCGCCATGCGTTCTGCTTCATCTATCAAATCAGGTTCATAAAGTGATTTGCCAACGGTGTAACCTTCCGCAGCAATAAATGTATTAGCAATACCACCGCCGATGATCAGGCAATCCACTTTTTGCGAGAGAGAATCCAGCAGTGCAAGTTTGGTTGAAACTTTTGAACCACCCACGATTGCAACGATCGGTTTTTTGGGTTTTTCCATGACTTTTGTCAAAGCGTCTAATTCAGCGACGAGTAATGGGCCTGCACATGCAATAGGTGCATAGTGAATAATGCCGCACGTGGAGGCTTCGGCGCGATGCGCCGTTGCAAACGCATCCATCACAAAAACATCGCATAATCTCGCCATTTTTTGGGAAAGTTCAACACTATTATTCGTTTCGCCGTGGTTGTAGCGGACATTTTCCAAGAGGACGACAGAATGATCTCCCATGGAAAAACCATTGACCCAATGTTTAATAAGAGGAACGTCTTTTTTTAATAAATGAGATAAACGAGCTGCAATGGGAGCCAGGGAAAAATGTTCATCATCGTGGGGGCCTTTTTCTTCGGGTCTGCCCAGGTGCGACATAATCATGACTTTTGCACCTGCTTTTAGCGCAAGTTTAATGGTGGCAAGAGCGGAGCGAATGCGAATGTCGCTCGTGATGAGCCCATTTTTAATCGGCACATTCAGGTCTTCACGAATAAGAACGCGTTTTCCTTTCAACTTCAGATCAGTCATTTTTATTAGTGACATGAGCGGGCTCCGGTATTTGCGAGTGAGTGATAATGGATGAGAATGTATTGTATAACGCGGGGAAACACAAGAGGTGACTTATTAGGGTTTTTGCGTATGCTATAAAGTATAGTTGTCATCCTGAGCGCAGCGAAGGCTAGCCGTATTTTAATTTATTGATACATAGGGGGGCGAAGGCTGACAAGGTTATGTGG
>CAYRUP010000112.1:0-6142 GCA_964427485.1 uncultured Coxiellaceae bacterium
ACAGAAAGTTATTTAGTCGATGTAGCAAAACAAGGTTTGGAACAACGCTTAAAAATTTCTTTCGATGCAACCGCAGAAACATTTATTGAAAAACGTAAAGCTTATGATGCGCGTCTGCAAATTGAACTCGATGTGATTAACAACATGGGATTCGCCGGTTATTTTTTAATTGTGGCGGATTTCACGCGCTGGGCAAGAAATAATGGCGTTCCAGTTGGGCCCGGTCGCGGTTCAGGTCCGGGATCGTTGGTTGCTTATGCCTTGAATATCACAGATCTTGATCCACTGGCACATGACTTACTCTTTGAGCGTTTTCTTAATCCGGAACGTGTTTCCATGCCCGATTTTGATATCGACTTTTGCATGGAAGGACGTGATCGTGTGATTGATTATGTGATGCGAACGCATGGTCGTGAAAGCGTGTCGCAAATTATCACTTACGGCACAATGGCAGCACGCGCTGTAGTGCGTGATGTGGGACGTGTGTTAGGAATGAGTTATGGTCACGTCGATAAACTCGCAAAATTAATTCCATTTGAAATTGGCATGACGCTGGATAAAGCCTTGCAACAAGAAGAATTATTACGTGATCGTTACAACAAAGAAGATGATGTGCGCACACTGATTGATCTCGCCCGCAAATTAGAAGGTACGACACGTAATGTGGGAAAACACGCGGGTGGTGTCGTGATTGCACCGGCTAAATTAACTGAATTTACGGCGCTTTACTGTGAAGCCAATGAAACTGAACATCTCGTCACGCAATTTGATAAAGATGATGTTGAAGCGGCAGGCTTAGTCAAATTCGATTTTCTTGGTTTGCGCACATTGACCATCATTGATTGGGCGGTTAAAAATATTAATGCTTTACATCCTCTCGAACGTTTAGATATCCAGCTGCTTCCTGTCAATGATGAACCGAGTTATCAATTATTAAAATCTTGCAAAACCACCGCCGTTTTCCAGTTAGAATCGCGCGGCATGAAAGATTTGATTAAACGTTTGCAACCCGATTGTTTTGAAGACATCGTGGCATTGGTCGCGCTCTTTCGTCCAGGTCCATTGCAATCGGGCATGGTGGATGATTTTATTAATCGTAAACACGGACGCGCAAAAGTCAGTTATCCGCACCCGAAATTAGAACCTATTTTACGTCCCACTTATGGTGTCATTGTCTATCAAGAACAAGTCATGCAAATCGCGCAGGTGCTTGCAGGTTATTCGCTAGGTTCCGCGGATATTTTACGTCGCGCGATGGGTAAGAAAAAACCGGAAGAAATGGCGGTGCAGCGCGAAATTTTTTGCAAAGGCGCAGTCGATGCGGGCGTGAATCTAGAAGTTGCAACGCATATTTTCGACTTGATGGAAAAATTTGCGGGTTATGGGTTTAACAAATCCCATTCGGCTTCTTACGCATTAATTGCTTATCAAACAGCTTGGTTAAAAGCCCATTATCCTGCTGCTTATATGGCTGCCGTCTTGTCATCGGATATGGATAACACGGATAAAGTGGTTTTATTTATTGAAGATTGTCATGCATTGAAATTGACAATCACACCGCCCGATATCAATCAAAGTGAATACATGTTCAAGGTCATTGATGACAAAAATATTATTTACGGTTTAGGTGCAATTAAAGGCGCAGGACAAGCTGCGATTGAAACGATTGTGGAAACTCGTAAACAAAGTGGTCCTTTTATCGATTTATTCGATTTTTGTCAGCGCGTTGATTTACGCAAAATAAATCGACGTGTATTGGAAGCGCTGATTAAAGCAGGTGCGTTTGATAAAATTGGGCCGCATCGCAGAAGTTTATTGGCAAGCCTTGAGTCTGCATTACAACATGCGGAACAATCGTTACGTGACCAAATGTTAGGTCAACATGATTTATTGGGTGCGATCACTGCCAACGCGCTTTCAGTAAATTATGTGAAGATCGCGCCTTGGAGCGAACATGATCGCTTGTTTGGTGAAAAAGAAACATTGGGACTCTACTTAACAGGTCATCCGATTCATCGTTATTTGCATGAATTAGCGCATTTTACAACGAATCGCATTGTGGAGTTACGTCCAACGCAAAATAAAATGGCCACAGCCGCTGGCATTATTGCCAATGTGCGAGTGATTCAAACCAAACGGGGTGATCGTATGGCGGTTGTCACCATCGATGATGCAACTGCGCAAATTGATGTGTTGTGTTTTTCGGAAAATTATCACAAGTATCGTGAACTTTTAACAAAGGATAAATTAATTATTGTTGAAGGCGAAATCAGCTTGGATGAATTTAGTGGTAATAATCGAATTTTATGTCGTGAAATTTTTTCCATTGATCAAGCGCGTGAACGCTATGCTAAATTTTTAAAAATTCTGCTGCCTGCCGATAAATCAGAAGAAATTCCCAAGCTCGCGCAAATTCTGGAAAAACATCGCGGTGGCAATTGCCGCATTATGATTGACTATTTGCGGGAAAATGCAAAAGCCAATTTACATTTAGGTGAAGTTTGGCGTGTCAGACCAACGGATATGTTAATACAGATTTTAAGAGATTTATTTGCGGAACATTGTGTAGAAGTCATTTATTAAAAAAATAGGACTATAAAATACCATGGCACTTTTAACTGTTGTTTATCATCCACATCCTGCTCTGTCAAAAATGGCTGAACCTGTTACGGTGTTTGACGAGAATTTAAAAAAATTGGTTCAAGACATGATTGAAACCATGTATGAAGAAAACGGTGTTGGATTGGCTGCGCCTCAGGTCGCCATTTCAAAACGTCTTGCGGTGATTGATATATCTGAAGAGCGTAACCAACCTTTCTGCATTATTAATCCTCTGATTATTGAACAGGAAGGTTCTGAGCTCATGGAAGCAGGCTGTCTTTCTGTGCCGTACACGTTTGATAAAGTGCCTAGAGCACTCAAAGTCAAAGTCCGGGCACAAAATGAAAAAGGTGAGTTTTTTGAAATTATTGGCGATGGCTTGTTAGGCCATTGTTTGCAGCATGAAATTGATCATTTGAATGGAAAACTTTATATAGATTATTTATCACCGCTGAAGCGTCGGATGTTGCTTAAAAAGATGGAGAAGAATTTGCGGCATCGGAAATAGGTTGCCTCATCCCCTGCCCTTCTCCCGTTGCCGGGAGAAGGGAGCTATGTTGTCTCCCTTCTCCCGCAAGCGGGAGAAGGGCTGGGGATGAGGGTTTTGACTATAAAAGCTCCGCCACCGGCGCATAAGACCGCCGATGAATAATACAAGGGCCATGTGCTTTCAATGCGGCAAAATGTGCTTTAGTCGAATAACCTTTATGTTCTGCAAAACCATAGTGCGGAAATTCTTTGTCGAGTAACACCATTTCGCGATCGCGCGTAACTTTCGCAATAATGGATGCTGCACTGATCGCAGGCTCAGTTTGATCACCTCGAATAATCGCTTTCGTTGCACATTGTAATAAAGGACAGCAATTACCATCCACCAATACCAACTGCGGCATGATTTTTAATCCCTCCACCGCACGTTGCATCGCCAACAACGAGGCTTGTAAAATATTCAGTCGATCAATTTCTTCAACTTCCGCGCGACCGACACTCACTGCTAATGCATTTTGGTAAATAATAGCAAACAATTTTTCCCGTTGTTTTTCAGTTAATTGTTTTGAGTCTGCTAATCCTTGAATACTATTTTCTGGATGCAAAATAACAGCCGCTGCAACAACCGGCCCAGCCAATGGACCACGTCCAGCCTCATCCACTCCCGCAATAAAATAATCCATTTCCTTTTTTCCTTTTTGATTTTTTTATATCCAACTCAGAGTATAATTATCTGAAGGACTGTAGTTTATAACAAAAATGGATGAAATCAACAAGGACCATCGCGATGCCGAGTTCATTTGTCAAATTTTTGCTGTCAGAAGCTTCCACTCTTTATGTAGAAACTGCTTTAAAAGACATGAAAGAAAGTCCAGATCGCTACACGAATGCGCTTCATACAATGCAGACTGGACTTCTGATACCTCATTTAAATTCCTTAGTCGTAAAATATAAAAAACTTTTCACTCTGCCGTATGAGTTGGATCTTGAAAACAAGGAAGTTTTATTTTTAGACCCGAAAAGTAAAAATAGCGTGCGACATTTTGCAGACGAACTTATCCAAATCGCTTGTCGTGAACTACTCGATAACGATGGCAATCTACATCCTGTCATTATTAATACTTTCAAACTTGGAGAGAATCACACTGTTTTGCGAGATCAATTGTTGAAAGGATTTGCGCATTACATTTTTAGAGAAATGATAGGCACAAAAATATTTCGCGACGAGTTAAAAACATGGCTCAGAAAAGATTGGGCGGAAAGAGAAACATTGAGTCATTTGCAAAATGCCGTTGATTCTGTTATTCGCGAACAACTCACGAATTCAAAAAAAATCAGTCAGCTTATCCATCAACATGTCATGAAACAACAACTCTTTTCTACTGCTCCATATGACAGTGATTTCATCGAAATGGCTTGCTGTGATCCTGATTTTTTTAAATATGGAAATTTTCTTGAATATCTTAAAGCAACTGCAATGAAAATTTTAACTGCGATAAAAATGCATGTACGCAATGTCTCTGTAAAATTTAATCAGCAATTTAAATCTTATCCTAATTATGGAGATCAAATGGATAGAATGATAGCCGACCTCACGCTATCACTCGGCACGTATCAAACGATAAATTTTCCAAAGCTTCAAACAAATATTACAACGATGCAACAATTGACAGCCCGCGCCAAAAAAACGACTGAACAAAATGATTTATTTAGTTTTTTTAAGCCGGCTGATGAGAATATTGTAAATATTAAGAAATATCTTAATATAATCTTTAACATAGCTAATTTGATAGCTGAATCACATCCTAATTCTAGATATATTTTATAAGCAAAAAAATAGACTACAATATAGATGAAATAGATGAATAGTTTAGGAGGTAGTCAATGTTTCGAGCGAAAAAAGAAGCAATACCATCTGCCTCTATCATGGATTTAATGTCCAGTTTAGGTTACCCAACAAATGCCGCGGGTGTTTGTTATGGCATTGCTTTAATGGCAGAAAGAGCGCGTCGCTGCGGAGAATTTGATAAATTCGTAGAAAGGATAAAATTTCTTAGCCTTTTCCATCAAGAAAACATATCTGCACTTTCCATACTCATAAAAACTGCTGAAGAATATTACAGCACCATTGCTGCAGGAGTCGACAAAACATTGGGTTTAGATACACGAGCCGAAGAAATAGAAAAAGCAATAAGAGCAAGTGCTAAGGATGGATTGTTATTTAATTGTATAATTGACGAAACCAAAATTCCGTTCACACCAGAACTCGTTGCAAAGTTATTATCGATAAAAGCTTTTTTTTGGCAAGTTTGGGCACATTATAAACCCGACGATATTCAAAAATTTCTAGAACTACCTGGAAGTACTTTAGATCAAATACATGATACGTATGAAATTGAAAAATTGATCTATGATAATGAGTCTAAAGATGCTAAAACATCTCCATTATCAAAACCTATCAACTATCCGCTTTTTAAAAGTAGTGAACCTGGTTTTGAAGATGTTTATCTGAAGCTATTTTTGAAAGCAATACAAGAAGCAGCGATCTTAGTAACACATCCTTCGGAATCCGTTGGTTTAACTATAGGTTGTCAGCATCACACCATGCATCTTTTTTACGATAAGAATAAAAATAACTGGCAATTCACAAGTCATTCACAATCAATTTCCTGTCAAACAATTGATGAAGTCATACAAAAATTAAGAGATATTTACGGAGTGCTAATTAAAGATATAAATCCTACTTTTAAAAAAGGGCCACAAAATGCGATACCTAATTTAACTATTCAGCTTTTTAGTGATAATCCGCCCGCGCTATTAACAAAAAAATTGGAAGATATAGTTCATGTATCATTAGCAACAGCGTGTAAAAGCAATAATATCAATACGATCGACAGTTCTCTCTCAAGACCGCTTGGAGTAGCTGTGCGTAATGCGCGTAATGATATCGTCAATGCAATGGTTGACGTCAAAGAACTCGATATTAATGAAAAAAGATCGGGCACATCTTTGTCTCAAGCGATACTAAGAGGCCGTGTAGAAATTGTCGATA
>CAYRUP010000113.1:0-6130 GCA_964427485.1 uncultured Coxiellaceae bacterium
CCCTGCCCTTCTCCCGTTACCGGGAGAAGGGAGCTTAATTAATACTCCCTTCTCCCAACACAGTTGGGAGAAGGGCAGGGGATGAGGGTCTGAATATAATATCACTCATTCCCAAACCCCAACCCCCCCAATGCCTTTTCATCATCTGTCCAATCACTTTTGACTTTGACCCACAGACGCAGAAAAATTTTGCGGCCTAACAGTTTGACAATATCTTTACGCGCGGCAGTACCAATATGTTTTAACAGGTGACCATTTTTGCCAATCACAATGGGCTTTTGGCCTTCTCGTTCAACCCAGATCACTGCACTGATATCGAGTAACTTGCCCTCGTCTTTCATCGATTCCACAACAACCGTAGTGCTGTATGGCAATTCTTGTTCGGTTGCGCTAATTAATTTTTCTCGAATGATTTCCCCAATTTGAAAACGCTCATTTTTATCGGTGATTTGTTCATCTGGAAAAAGATGCGGTCCCTCTGGCAGCATTTCCATAATTGTTTTTTCTAAAGCTGCAACATTTTCCATTTTTTTTGCCGAGATAGGGATGATATGAGCAAAGGTAAATTTTTCTTTAAATTTTTCAATCAGTGGTAAAACTAATTTTTTATCTTTTAATTTATCCAATTTATTAATCACTAAAATAACCGGCGCATGCGCAGCCGTTACTTTTTGTAACACCATGTCATCTTCTTCTGTCCAGCGAGTGGCATCTATCATGAAAAGAACAACATCGGCATCCGCAATCACCGAATTAGCTAGACGATTCATATAACGATTCATGGCGCGTTTTTCAGCTTGATGTAAACCGGGTGTGTCAATGAAAACAGCTTGTGTCACGCCTTCTGTTTTTATACCGAGAATTTGATTGCGTGTGGTTTGTGGTTTAGCAGTAATGATACTGATTTTTTTGCCGATCAGCGCATTTAATAAAGTTGATTTTCCAACGTTCGGACGCCCGACGATAGCAACATAACCACATTTCGAAACTGGATTCATTTTTTAATAACCTCTAACATGTTAATTGCTGCTTCTTGTTCTGCGCGCCGACGGCTCGAGCCTTTGCCGATAACTTTTTTATCCAGCACAATACAACTTACGACAAATAATTGTTGATGCGCTTCACCTTCAATGGATTCGACCGTATAAATGGGCAGTGCTACATGACGACTTTGTAAATATTCCTGCAATTGCGTTTTAGGATCTTTGTGACTTGCCGCGGCGGTCAATGAATCTAAAAGGGGTTGATACCAACGCAAAATACATTCGCGTGTCATTGCAAAATCACTATCTAAATAAATTGCACCAATAATGGCTTCCATTGCACAGGACAAAATAGAAGTCCGATTATTGCCGCCGCTTTTTAATTCACCCAAACCAAGATGCAGATAACGTCCCAATTCAAACTGACGACCCATCACTCCGAGTGTTTCACGATTAATTAATGTCGCACGCCAACGACTCAGATCGCCTTCCTGCGCACGCGGAAATTGGTTAAATAACGCTTCTGCAATAACAAAATTCACAATGGAATCACCAAAAAACTCCAGCCGCTCATTATTGTCATCGCCACTACTTCGATGTGTTAATGCAACTTTTAATAAATGTGGATTAGCAAATGTATATCCCAATTTTCGACACAATTCTTCGCTCATAGACACCTTTTAGTGAATAATCGTTCCTATTCTGTTCCAGCGAATTTTATGCAACAGATCAGCATTTCCATCCCAACTCATCCATACCACACTTGCTTTACCAATAATGTTTTGATCTGGAATAAATCCCCAGAAACGACTATCAGCGCTATCATCACGATTGTCACCCATTGCAAAATACATACCAGGTGGAACAACAATATCTTTAAAATCATCGTCCGATTTTTGGGGAATTTGAAATATCGAATGTTTAACACCAAACAGATCTTCCTGCTTTTGCACTACATCCCAAGTGGTTCCCTCTTCATTTTGATCAACGGTATTTTTTAAAAAATTTTGTGGAATTTTTTGGCCGTTCACATATAAAACTTTATCGATATAACTGATGTGATCCCCCGGCAATCCAATCACGCGCTTAATATAATCGATCGATGGATCAGGTGGATAACGAAACACAATAATATCGCCGCGCTTGATATCGCCCGTGGCGTAAATTTTTTTGTGTAAAACCGGTAAGCGTATCCCATAATCAAATTTATTTACTAAAATAAAATCACCCACTAACAAAGTAGGTTCAAGCGAACCGGATGGAATGCGGAATGGCTCATACAAAAATGAACGTAATAAAAATACGATCAGCAAGACAGGGAAAAATGAACGTGCATAATCAAAAATGAGTGGCATTTTTTCTTGCTCGGCTGCTCGCCGTTTTTTTGCAAAAAAAAGCACGTCAATGAGTGCAATCACACCACTAATAATAGTTGCATAAAACAAAATAAGTTCGAAATTAAAATTCATTTATTTTTTATCCACTTTCAATACGGCTAAGAATGCTTCTTGGGGTATTTCAACATTACCCACTTGTTTCATGCGTTTTTTGCCTTCTTTTTGCTTTTCAAGTAATTTACGTTTACGTGTAATGTCGCCGCCATAACATTTGGCTAATACGTTTTTACGTAAGGCTTTGACAGTTGTGCGTGCGATAATATGCGCACCAATCGCAGCTTGAATTGCAACATCAAACATTTGACGCGGAATCAATTCTTGCATTTTCTCGGTTAATTGACGTCCTCTATAATGGGATTGATCACGATGAATAATTAATGCAAGCGCATCTAACTTGTCACCGTTAATCAATAAATCAAGCTTCACTAAATCAGCTGCCTGAAAATAGGAAAAACTATAATCCAATGAAGCATAACCACGACTCACCGATTTTAAGCGATCAAAAAAATCCAAAACAATTTCAGCCATTGGAATTTCATACAGAAGTGAAATTTGATTACCCAGATATTGCATGTTTTTTTGCACGCCACGTCGTTCTACGCACAATGTAATCACACTACCCAAATATTGTTGGGGTACCAAAATATTGACTTTTGCAATCGGCTCACGAATTTCTTCAATATAATTGATTGCGGGTAATTTGGATGGATTGTCAATATGCAGAACTTCACCGCGTGTCGTTGCTATTTCATAGATAACGGTCGGTGCTGTGGTAATTAAATCTAAATCATATTCACGCTCAAGACGTTCTTGCACGATTTCCATATGCAGCATGCCTAAAAAGCCGCAACGAAATCCAAATCCCAAGGCTTCAGATGATTCGGGTTCAAAAAAAAGCGCCGCATCATTCAAACATAATTTTGAAAGTGCATCACGAAAGGCAGGAAAATCATCTGAACTCACAGGAAATAAACCTGCATATACTTGTGGTTTAATTTTTTTGAAACCTGGTAAGGGTTCGCTTGCGGATTTATGCGCGTGGGTTAAGGTATCGCCGACCGGTGCGCCGTTAATATCTTTGATACCGGCAACGACATAACCCACTTCGCCAGCGCGTAAAATGCCTGTCGCTTCGCGTTTCGGCGTAAATATGCCAATTCCACCCACTTCATGATTTTTGCCAGTGGACATGACTTGCATTTTTTCGCCCACTTTCAACACGCCATTTTTGACGCGCACCAATGAAACCACACCTAAATAACTATCGAACCAAGAATCAATAATTAAAGCTTGCAGAGGTGCGTTTGGATCACCTTCGGGTGGCGGAATAGCAGTGATTATTTTTTCTAATAATTCAGTAATCCCTATGCCCATTTTGGCACTGACACCCAATGCATCTTTGGCGCCTATACCAATGATTTCTTCTATTTCTTGTATCACGCGTCCTGCATCAGCTTGCGGTAAATCAATTTTATTTAATACCGGAACCACTTCCAGTCCTTGCTCAATGGCCGTATAACACACTGCTAAAGTCTGCGCTTCAACACCTTGCGCCGCATCGACAACCAATAGCGCACCTTCACAGGCAGCTAATGAACGTGATACTTCATAAGAAAAATCGACGTGTCCAGGCGTATCAATAAAATTAAGCATGTAAGTTTGGCCGTCTTTGGCCTGGTAATTTAAAGTGACACTGTGTGCTTTAATGGTGATACCGCGTTCGCGCTCAAGATCCATTGAATCAAGTACTTGCTCGGACATTTCTCGTGAACTTAAGCCACCGCACAATTGAATGAGTCGATCAGCCAAAGTCGATTTCCCATGGTCAATATGGGCAATAATAGAAAAGTTGCGAATATGTTGCATTATATTTCCAGATTGGCTTAAAGCGGGGAATATTAACGTATTTTACTGTGGGATGCTATCCTCATATACCTCAGGCGTACAATGAGTTGTCGATAGTGATCTTGCTCTAAATTATCCCGAAAAATAACACAAGCTGATTTCAGGCGTTTCCCTGGTAGAATAAACCGTAAAATGGATACGTAGTGGGTAACGGTACTCTCACCGGCTATTTCGATAGGAATATCTTCGCCAAGACGACGCAGCGACCAGCCATTTGTATCGTGCCGAATAGCTTCCCACTGAAGCTGGTCTTTAAAAATAATCCGGCTATAAAGCAAAATCCCACTGATTAAGGCGATTTTTATCGCCAATGCCATCGTCAAATAACAAACGATTGCGATACTACCCAGCGCTAAAACAACCTGAATTAAAATAAATAATTTAGATATTTGAAATTTGCTTTCGAGTTTTTGCATGCTGACGAATCTTTTCCACCATTAATATGAATTTCGGCTCAGTTGGATTTTCCTTACCTGTCAACCACATAAATAATTCTTGATCATTGCATTCCAATAAAGCGACAAAGGTTAGCTGATCCTGCGGTGAAAGGGTTATATAGGCTTCTGCTAGAAAATTTCCAAGTAAAACATCAAGTTCTAACATACCGCGGCGACATGCCCAACGCAAGCGAGATAATGTCAATGTATTCAAGGGTTATGCCTCTTTTAAGATTTTGATAATAATATTGAGGTATTATATTGATAAGAATTGTTATGTACAGTATCCTAAAATTATCGAATGTTAGCCTACCAAGGATGGTGCAAACAAAGATAGAGAGTAGGCATTATGGCTGATGATGATTTAAAACAAGATTTAATTTCCTCGCTTGAATCTCTATGCGAAAAATCGCCTTATGCAGCCAAGCTTAAGATTATCATTGATGATCTTAATAAAGATGATAAATTTAATAATCCTCTTGTCGAAATTCCTCCCCGTGACTATCTAAATGTGATCGAGTTTGTTCTCCGACTTGTACAATACATGCCTGGGCTTTTGGAAAATAATCCCAATGATGAAGCTTTGAAAAATCTCTGCATTCGCTGCTTTCAGCAGATGAAATTACTCGAAGAAATCAAGAAGACTCAATCCTTCAAAAAATAATTAGAGACTATTTAATTATTCTCCTCCATAATTCTTCCCCAAATTCTTTGGAAAGGATTATCGCAAATGACACAGCAGTTTTTAAATTATCTTACGAATGAAATTGAAAATCTGAAACAGACTGGATTATATAAAGGCGAGCGTATCATCATCTCACAACAAGAAGCTGAAATTACCATTTCAGATGGTTCTGAAGTTATCAATCTTTGTGCCAATAATTATTTAGGTTTATCCAATCATCCTGACCTGATTAAATCTGCGAAAGAAGCTGTGGATCAATATGGTTTTGGCATGTCATCGGTACGTTTTATTTGCGGTACTCAATCCATTCATAAAGATTTAGAAAAACGCATCAGTCAATTTTTAGGAATGGAAGATACTATTTTGTATTCTTCTTGTTTTGATGCGAACGGTGGTTTGTTTGAAACATTATTAGGCCCAGAAGATGCGATTATCAGTGATGCACTCAATCACGCGAGTATCATTGATGGAATTCGTCTCTGCAAGGCACAGCGTTTTCGTTACAACAATAATGATATGGAAGATTTGGAGCAAAAATTAAAAGAAACTATGGATTGTCGTTATCGTCTCATTGCAACCGATGGTGTTTTTTCGATGGATGGCATTATTGCAAACTTGTCAGCGATTTGTGATCTTGCTGAAAAATATAATGCGATGGTGATGGTCGATGATTCACATGCTGTGGGTTTTATGGGGGAAAATGGGCGTGGCACACATGAATAT
>CAYRUP010000114.1:0-6113 GCA_964427485.1 uncultured Coxiellaceae bacterium
GTCAGCGAAGGATCGCCTTATTATAATTTAGCGATCCTTCGCTGATGCTCAGGATGACATACATAGCGGTTTTTGAATGATTCAAAAATATCATTTCCCAGTCGTATTCGGAATAATTTTCAATGTATCTGCATGAATTAAATCGAGGAAAATCAAAATAGCGAGCTGTTCACGTTCACGTAATTTTTCAAAATTAGCATCTTCAAAAATCATTTTTGCATGCGGTGCTAAAATATTTATTGAAATAAAATCTTCTATATTTTGCAGAGAGTTCAGCCATTCAGGCGTTTTTGCTAATTTTGTCATGGCTTGATCAATCGGATCTTTTAACGTAACGCACAGGAATGTAAGCAATCCCGCATCTTCTTGCGCCAACATACCCACAAAATTTCGCACATCATCTTCATTTCCCCAGGCTTTCCAGGCGTAGAGAATATCCAGTAAATGCGGATGTTCAGCCAGTCTGCCGATTTCAGCCCAATATAAAATTTTTGCTAGCGTTAATTTTTTTAACTCATCCAAGTGCAAAGGTGTGAAATCACGTTCTGAAAGAGGAATGAAAGTATCTTCGGATTCAATATGTTCTTTACTCTGCTCGATGAGCTCATGTACTAAAACATATAAACTCATCGTGGTTTTTTTTATGGCTTCACGAAAAATTTCAAAGCGTTCATCTGATGTTGCAAAGCGGCGCAGTAATTGATGCAGAATACGATGCACACGCATCGGAGCGTTAAAACTCAATGGATTATTTTTTCCTTCAGGAAATAAATCTGCACTGCCTAGAAGTGCATTCACCACATTACCAATATCGTGCTGGTTGATTTTATTAACCAGTGCACTGTCTAAAAGATCCAAAAATTGAATAATGCGTTCATCTTTATTTAAACGTAATATCGCTTGAGTGAATGCCGCTTCATCCTGCGTAAGCGATAAAATAGCATACATTTCAGGTAGAGACATATGACCTGAAGGTAACGATAAACGAAAATAAATATCAAAAACGTCCGCGCTGCAAATGCGTTTGTTGCGCCGCGCCAGATCGATGGAATGATAAAATGGGATGTTAGCTTCGTAAAGACGACGCAAATCGGGAAATAAGCGAATTAATAATTGCTGCAACATGTCTTCTGAAATATGCTCAGCGCGATTTAAAATTTCATCGCAACGTAATTTATCTTCAATTCGTTTTTCCTCATCTTCCTCAAAAACATTACTCACAAAATCGGTAAATAAATCTTTATTGTCGCGGATGCCATCGAAAACATGCGGCTCAAAAACGGCGATGGCGACAATCGCAAAAAAATCAACGGGATTAACCAATTCTTGCACGCGGGAGTAACTAAAACTTAACGTGTTCACATAATGAGTGATGTCACGACAGTTATTAAAAAAATACTTTAAGGTCGAATAATAAAGATCAGCCCAATAAGCGCTATCCCACATATTTTCCGGCGCTGTTTTTACAATTTGGTAAAGTCGATCAAGCAAAATGTTTTCCAGATTTTCTTGACAAATTTCCGGCACATCAAAAGGTAGTTGCACTACTTTTTCAAGATAATCAGCACCGCCGCCACCGTGTAAATAATCCATTGCACGAATCACTTGTTCTTTATCGATAGCGAGTACATAAACGGTATTCACAAAATCGCCCATGGATTTCGCTATTTGAAAAATTTGTTTGATTTCACTGTCTTCCATGCGCGCGATATTATCGATAAAAATAATCATTTTGTGTTTTTGTTTACGCAGTAATTCATTCAATTCTGCCTTCACTTGGGTAAGGTCGCGTCCCGATTCCCAGCCATAAGCTTCATCTTTCGTGATGCGCGGTTTGGTTAATTTCGTCATCATATTCTGTTTGGCGCGCAATGCACGAGGGATTGGCAGATGCGTGAAAAACGAAATATAGAGTTCAAGCAGATTAATTATTTTTTCTGAGTTTTGCACATAGGGCGAGCGGCGAATTTCTGAAGAAAGACGACGGAAAAAACTGTATATCAATTGTTGTTGTCCTGAGTAACTCCAGGGGCTGAAATTTAAAATAATAGGTTTTTCGTCATCAAACATGTTGCTTGCAGCAAAATTCAGTTCTTCTAAAGTGAGATTGATGAGAGATGTTTTTCCGGTACCCCACCCGCCATATAAGCCAATGACAAAGCTATCCGGATTAGTATGATCCAGAATGCAACGAGCCAAATATTTCGCGAAAACGGATCGACCTAAACGATCCTGTTCGCTTTTCTGAATGGGACGGTCTGCGTCAAACACGATAGCTGGCTCCTTTGAACCACTAAAAATAGTATACCAGTTTTTACGTGTCTAAAATGTAATCAACCGCGTTTTTTCAAGCTCCACTGCAATAAAAACAAGACGATGGCAACCACGAAGGCAATGGCGGCATAAATAAAAAATGCGGTGCGGTAAATGGGGAGTTGCGTGAGTGTGTCTTTTGCGGACTCTGGAATACTGGATATTTTTGCGAGTAAGCCGCCGAATTGTCCGCCAAAGCCAAGGGCCGCAAACCAGATTCCCATCATCATTCCAGTCAAGCGCGGTGGTGACAACAAAGTGACTGCAGACAAACCAATAGGCGATAATAACAATTCTCCAATCGTAATCAAAAGATAGGACAATACAATCCATAATGGACTCACCAAATGATTTTCGCCGGGAAAATACGTGCTGATCATCAACGTTAAAAATCCGAGTCCCACACAAAAAATGGCTAAAATGAATTTTGAAAATGGGGTTGGATTTTTTTCATTGCGATTGAGCGTTTGCCAAGACCATGCAAAAAAAGGTCCTAAAAAAATAATAAAAATACTTTCTAATGTATAAAACCAAGTGGTTGGTACATCGATTCCAAAAATATGTTTATCAATCACTCGATCAATAAATAAATTCGCTGAAAAAAAGATTTGCCAAAACATCATCCAGAAAACAACAGAACTCATGATTAAAATATTTAAGGTGATTAATCGTTGGCGGTTGTCCGCATCTTGACGAAAAGCGAGGGAAAACATGAAAAACAATAAAATAATACCGATGCCAGGCAGCAGCCATTTGCCTAAAATGCTGCTATGCAATAAAACACTGAGTAATCCAATGGTGATGAAACAATATAAAACGATCCAAGGTTGCCGTAAAAACCAGCCTTTATTTTTCAACAAATGGTCGGTTGAATAATGCATATCGCCCCATTTGATGCCGATTGCGAAAATCAAAAGACCGATTAACAAACCAATACTCGCTAGTGCAAAAACCGCATGCCAACCAAAGTATTGTTGAATCGTTCCTGATGCGCCGGAAAGTAAAACACCAATATTAATTCCAATATAAAAAATCGTGAAACCGCTATCACGCGTGTTATCACCTGGTGTATAGAGTGCGCCGAGCAAGCTGGAAATATTCGGTTTAAATAAACCATTGCCGACAACGACGGTTGCGAGTCCTAAATAAAATGCGGCCGGCACCAGTGTTGCGAGTGTCGCATAACCGGCGGAGAGAAAAATTCCGCCTAACACGATTGAGAGTCTAAATCCTAACAGCCGATCTGCTATGAAACCACCGACCATGGGTGCAATATAAGCGAGAGAAGTAAATAATCCTGCGATGGTATAGCTTTGATCATCGGTGAATCCATAGGCTTTTGTCATGTATAAAACGAGCATGCCTTGCACCATGTAAAAACCAAAACGTTCCCACATTTCTGTTAAAAATAAGAAGGGAAGTGCTTTGGGGTGGCGTTTTGTTTTTTGTGTCATAGGTGCCTCTTTAAGTTAATTACCCTCATCCCCTGCCCTTCTCCCGCAAGCGGGCGAAGGGAGCTGTGTTGTGTCTCCCTTTTCCCGTAAATGGGAGGGAGCTACTTTTTTTACTCCCTTCTCCCGCTTGCGGGAGAAGGGCAGGGGATGAGGGAATCTAGTCTATTCATACCAACCCACTATGCCGCAGCAAAGCATCAATGCTCGGTTCGCGGCCACGAAATGCAATAAATAAATCCATAGGATCGCGCACGCCGCCTTGTTCCAAAATATTTTTTAGAAAAGCATGGCCGGAAGCGTGATCAAAAATTCCATGTTCTTCAAAACGTGAAAATGCATCGCTGGATAAAACTTCTGCCCATTTGTAGCTATAATATCCCGCCGCATATCCTCCAGCAAAAATATGCGAAAAACTATGCTGAAAGCGATTAAAGGAAGGCATGGACACCACAGAAACTTGCTTGCGCACATCATTTAATACGTCTTGTATTTGTGAACCTTTATTCGGATCAAATTCCAAGTGCAAACGAAAATCAAATAACGAAAACTCAAGCTGACGCAGCATATGCATTCCTGACTGGAAATTTTTTGCTGCAAGTAATTTTTGGAAAAGAGCGTGCGGCAAAGGTTCGCCTGTTGTGACATGCGATGAAATAAGCGCTAATGCTTCTTCATCCCAGCACCAAAATTCGAAAAATTGACTCGGAAATTCAACGGCATCCCAAGGTACGCCATTAATTCCCGACACTGAGGAATATTCAACTTGCGTTAATAAATGATGTAAACAGTGGCCAAATTCATGAAATACCGTTTGCACTTCATCATGCGTTAACAACGCAGGCTTATCACCGATTGGACGCGAAAAATTACATGTTAGGAATGCGACAGGATATTGCAACGTATTATCGGGCAAACGTTGGCGAATACGGCATTCATCCATCCATGCGCCATCGCGTTTATGCGGGCGGGCAAATAAATCAGTATAAAAATATCCGCGTAAATTATTTTCTGCATCATAGACTTCAAAAAATTTAACTTGTGGATGCCAGGTGTCAACCTCGCTGCGTTCTTTGATTTTAATGCCAAACAAGCGGCCCATTACAGTAAACATGCCGGCTAATACTTTATCGGCAGGAAAATACACGCGTAATTCTTCTTGCGAGATGGCATATTTTTCCAAGCGTAATTTTTCCGTATAATACGCTAAGTCCCAGGCTTCCAAACTCTCAATACCATCCAGGGATTTCGCAAACTCATTTAATTCTTTGATTTCCAGCAAGGCAAAAGGTTTTGATTTTTCCACGAGGTCATTTAAAAAAGCTAAAACCCGCTCAGGTTGTTTAGCCATTTTAGTCGCTAAAGAATATTCAGCAAAATTAGCAAATCCTAATAAATTCGCCATGGCATGCCGGGTTTTTACAATATTTTCCATAATGGCGGTATTGTCCCAGCGATTTTTTTGTGGACCTAGATCGGACGCGCGTGTCGTATAGGCTTCATAAATGGATTTGCGTAGTTCTCGATTAGCCAAATATTTTATTACACTGGAGTAACAAGGATAATCGAGAGTGAGCACCCAGCCGGTTTTTTGTTGCTGTTTGGCAGTATCTTCTGCCATTTGCAGAGTTTGGGTGGGCAAGCCTTTTAAAAGGTTCACATCAGTCACATGCAGTGACCAACCTTGCGTGGCATCCAATATGTTTTCGCCGAATTGTGTGGATAGTTTACTGAGTTGCATTTGCATTTCGGTGAAGCGTGCTTTGGATTCGGCTGACAAACTGACGCCAGCGAGGCGAAAATCACGCAAATCATTTTCAATGGCTTTTTTTTGCGTGGCGTTGAAATCCTTAAACTCTGGGCTTTGTGCGATGGAATGGATGGCTTGATATAACTTTTCATTTTGCATCATATCGGTTTGGTATTCGGTTAATAGCGGTAAACACGCGTTATAAACGGTTCGTAATGCTTCGGATTCCATGACGGCATGCAAATGAGATACGGGAGACCACATTTTGTTAAGACGATTATCCATTTGTTCTAATGGAATCATCAAACTATTCCAACTGGCGTTTTCTGGATTCGCCAACAATGCCTGCAATTCAGCCTGATTTTGTTTTATAACATGTTTCAAAGCAGGCTGAATTTCTTCAGGCGTAATGGCTTTGAAAATGGGTAACTGTGCTTGATTTAATACGGGATTTTCCATATGCGAAGGACCTTTTTTAATTTTGGGTTAGGGTAACATAGGTGGGGGTGAGGGACAATTTTTGTTTATGGGTTGACCCTGGCTTTGTCATCCTGAGCGCAGCGAAGGATCGCCTTATTATAATTTAGTGATACTTCGCT
>CAYRUP010000115.1:0-6011 GCA_964427485.1 uncultured Coxiellaceae bacterium
GATCACTAAATTATAATAAGGCGATCCTTCGCTGCGCTCAGGATGACATCAAAGCGGTCTGTTACCGCAACTTAATCCAATCAATAATTTCCAGCGGATGTTGCACGTAGCCATCTGCGCCCCAGCTTAAAGGATTTTCTTCAGCGGGAATATAGCCATAAAGCGCAGCAAGTGATGGATTGCCCGCTGCTTTACTTGCTTGCACATCGATGGCTGAATCACCGATGTAAAGACAATTTTTGGGGTCAAGCTGTAACATGCGACATGCATGGATAATAGGCTCTGGATGGGGTTTTTGGTTCGGTAAAGAATCGCCGCTAATAACGCAACCGGCACGTTTATCCAGCTGTAAATGTGCCACTAGAGGATCGGTGTAACGTGCAGGCTTGTTGGTTACAATTCCCCAAGGCAAATTATTTTTCTCGATAAAAGCCAGTGTTTCTGCCATACCGGGAAAAAGTTGGGTTGTATTAATGAGATTAAGTTGATAAAAATTCAATAATTTTTCAGATAGTTTAGGATAGCGTTCATCTGGGGTATCGATGTTCATGCCTAATTTTAACAGGCCTTTGCAACCACTGCCTGCGGCGGGACGAATGCTCGCTAAGGGCAGAATCGGTAATTGATGTTCCTGCAATAACAAATTCAGCGCCAGACCAAGGTCATGTGCTGTATCAAGCAATGTGCCATCTAAATCGAATAAAACCGCTTTAATTGTTGTCATTTTTTATATGTACCAAATAATTAACTGAAACATCCTCATTAAGAAAATATTTTTTCGTGAATGGATTGTAACCTAAGCCCGCCATATCAACGATGTGCAAATTGACTTTTCTAGCCCAGGCGCTTAATTCGCTCGGACGAATAAACTTGGCATAATCATGCGTGTTTTTTGGAAGCAGCTTCAAAATATATTCGGCACCCAAGATAGCGAACAAATAGGATTTTGCATTCCGATTTAAGGTGGAGAAAAAAATATGCCCATCGGGTTTAATGAGTTTTGCAGCGGCTGCCACAATGGATAAAGGATCAGGGACATGTTCTAACATTTCAAGGCAGGTCACTACATCATATTGACCTGGGTTTTGTTCCGCCAGTTCTTCCGCTGTAAGGAGTTGATAATTAATTGCTGTACCACTTTCATGTTGATGCAATTTAGCGACATTCAAGGCAGCTTCACTCATGTCAATTCCAGTGACATTGGCGCCCAATTTCGCCATGCTTTCCGATAAAATACCGCCGCCACAACCTATATCAAGCACGGATTTACCTGCTAAAGTGACTTTTTGTTTAATATAATTCAGTCGGATAGGATTAATTTCATGTAAGGTTTTAAGCTCGCCTTCTGTATCCCACCAATGAGCAGCGGATTGGCTAAATTTGGCTATTTCGCTAGGATCGATGTTATAACTTGAATTTCTCATCATTGGCTCTTGTTGTCTGGAAGACTTCTGTTTATCATACTGAATCGTACTAACCTATTTTTATTTTATCAAAGGGAATTTTCATATGAAGACAAAGTTTTTGGCGATGGGCGTTGTGTTAAGTGCAGTTTTAGCTTCTTCAATGGCATTTGCTGACGATGCTACAATGTCAACAACGGCCCCAACTGCGATGAGTGGAACGACAGCTCCAGATACCTCTGCAACCACGAGCACAAGTGCTAGCACTGACATGACACAAACGACACAAGCAACACAATAAATTTTATTGATTGCCCTGAAAACCCTGCTCTTTAGCAGGGTTTTTTATATGTAGAGAATACAGATGACAAACAAAAATCTTAAGCCCGTTTATCTTCGTGATTATCAAGTTCCAGACTATCTCATTGATACTGTCAATTTAGAATTTCATTTGGAAGAAGATTCGACAGTAGTGAAATCGAAGCTGACTTTACATTTAAATCCAGCGAGTCCGCATCCCAATAAAAATTTAGTGCTGGTGGGCGAAGGGCTTGAACTTTTGTCTGCTTCAATCAATGGTAAATCTTTGCATCCAAATGAGTATGCTATAACACAGCATGATTTAACTCTTTTTTCAGTGCCCGAGCAATTTACGCTTGAAATTCAAACCCGCATCAAGCCAGAAGAAAACACATCACTCAGTGGCTTGTATAAATCCAGCGGAAATTTTTGTACGCAATGTGAAGCGCAAGGTTTTCGTCGCATCACTTATTTTTTAGATCGTCCAGACGTGATGGCGCGTTACACCACGAAAATGATAGCGGATGAAGTGCGTTATCCTATTTTATTATCGAATGGAAATCCAATCCAATCGGGTAAATCAGAAGGGGGTAAACATTGGGTAACTTGGGAAGATCCATTTAAAAAACCGAGTTATCTGTTTGCCTTAGTCGCGGGTAATCTCGAATATATTGAAGATTTTTTTGTGACGCAATCTGGTCGGCGTGTGACTTTGCGGATTTATGTTGAAAAAGGTAACCGCGACAAATGCAAGCATGCGATGCAAGCCGTGAAAAAAGCCATGCGTTGGGATGAAGAAAAATACGGTCGTGAATACGATTTAGATATTTACATGATTGTCGCTGTCAGTGATTTCAATATGGGCGCGATGGAAAATAAAGGCTTAAATATTTTTAACACGAAATATATTTTAGCAAAACCTGACACTGCAACCGATATGGATTTTATTCATGTTGAAGCGGTGATTGCGCATGAATATTTTCACAATTGGACGGGTAATCGTATTACCTGTCGTGATTGGTTCCAATTGAGTTTGAAAGAAGGCTTAACAATTTTTCGCGATCAAGGTTTCACTGCAGATACCACCTCTAAAACAGTGGCGCGTATTCAAAATGTGAATGCATTGCGCGTTGTGCAATTTCCTGAAGATGCTGGACCCCTTGCGCATTCTGTTCGTCCTGATTCTTATATTGAAATAAATAATTTTTATACGTCGACAATTTATAATAAAGGTTCCGAAGTCATTGGCATGATTAAAACCATTGTCGGCGAAGAAGCATTTCGGCGTGGAATGGATTTATATTTCGAACGCTATGATGGTCAGGCTGTCACAGTTGAAGAGTTTGTGAAAGCGCACGAAGATGCATCCGATATTGATTTAAAACAATTTCGTTTATGGTATAGCCAAGCTGGAACGCCCGTACTGCGGGTAGAAGATAATTACGATGCAATGACAGGCACATATACTATAACGATAAAACAAACTTGTCCGCCAACACCCGAACAATCGGATAAAAAACCGATGCATATACCCGTGAGTATCGGTTTGTTGGATCAATCAGGCAATGAAATAAGTCATGATTTATTGCATGTAGTCAGTCATGAGAATCAGTTTCAATATATATTTAATAATATAAAAACCAAGCCCATTCCCTCTTTACTGAGAAATTTTTCGGCACCTGTGAAGATTCATTATAATTATTCTGACGAAGATCTTGTGTTGTTATTTCAGCATGATAAAGATTTATTTAATCGCTGGGAGGCAGGGCAAAAATATGCAATTAATACGATTTTAAAATTGATTCATGATTATCAGCACAATAAACCGCTCAAATTAGCGGATGAATTTGTTTCAGCCTACGAATATGTTTTACGAACGATGCAAGATGATAAATGGTTATTATCAGAAATGTTAACATTGCCATCCGAAAAATATCTCGCCGAACAAATGACGGTGATTGATGTGGATGCGATTCATGCTGCGCGTGAATTTGTGCTGCATGAATTGGCTGTGAAATTAAAAGATTTATTCAGTGAGATTTACCAGCAATTAAATGGTCATCGACCGTATGAATTTACTATGCAAGCCGTCGGTGAGCGCTATTTAAAAAATCTCTGTTTGACTTATTTAATGGTATTATCTGATCCAACGATGCATGAAATTGCTGTGTCACAGTTTGATTCTGCATTAGCATCCAATATGACGGATACCATGGCGGCACTCAAGAGCTTAGTCAATTCCAATAGTTCGCAAAGAACAAGAGCCTTGGAAGATTTTTATAAAAAATGGCAGCATGATGCATTAGTAGTGGATAAATGGTTTGCTTTGCAGGCGACCGCCAAATTACCAGGTACGTTACATCATGTGAAAAACTTGCTGCACCATAAAGCGTTTGATATAAAAAATCCAAACAAAGTTTATTCGTTGCTGGGTGCTTTTGGTAGTAATCTCGTGCATTTTCATGCTGCGAGTGGTGAAGGCTATCAATTTTTAGCAGAAGTTGTTTTAAAATTAAATGCGCTCAATCCCCAGGTGGCGGCGCGTATGTTAAAGCCTTTGACGGAATGGAAACGCTATGATGTGAAGCGACAAAAATTAATGCGTGAGCAATTGGAATTATTATCAAAAAATCCACTGCTTTCGCCGGATGTATTTGAATTAGTGACAAAAAGTCTTTAGAGTTTTTAGGAGAAAATAAAATGTCAACTCACCACAAAAAAACGCGTGTTGAATCGGATAGTATGGGCACAATTGATGTGCCTCTTGATGTTTATTGGGGTGCACAAACACAGCGTTCTATCCATCATTTTGCGATCGGCAATGATTTAATGCCAAAAGAATTGATTCGCGCATTTGGCATTTTAAAAAAAGCCGCTGCATTAACGAATCATGAATTGGGTTTGTTGTCGGAAGAAAAAACGCAGCTCATTGTTTCTGCTGCAGATGAAGTGATTGCTGGAAAATTAGCGGATCAATTTCCCTTACGCGTTTGGCAAACCGGCAGTGGTACGCAAACCAATATGAATATCAACGAAGTGATTTCAAACCGTGCGATTGAAATGGCCGGCGGCACTTTGGGCAGCAAAAAACCGATTCATCCGAATGATGATGTCAATCGTTCGCAATCTTCTAATGATACTTTTCCCACTGCGATGCATATTGCTGCAACTGAGAGTGTCATTAACCGTTTAATTCCAGCGATTAAAGAATTGCGCGCTGCGCTCCTTGAAAAACAGCATAAATTTGCAAAAATTGTGAAAGTAGGGCGTACCCATTTGCAAGATGCTGTGCCGTTAACCTTAGGACAAGAATTTTCGGGTTATATTGCGCAATTGGATGCCGCATTAAAAAATATTGAAGCGACATTGCCAGGCTTATATGAATTGGCACTAGGTGGTACAGCCGTCGGAACGGGCATCAATTCGCATCCTAAATTTGGTGAAAAAGCGGCAGAAAAAATTGCTCGCTTAACAGAATTACCCTTTGTGTCTGCACCGAATAAATTTGCCGCGCTGGCAGCACATGATGCGATTGTTTTTGCAAGCGGTGCGTTAAAAACGTTGGCGTGTGCCTTAATGAAAATTGCAAATGATCTTCGCTGGTTAGGTTCGGGTCCACGTTGTGGTTTGGGTGAATTGATTTTACCTGAAAATGAACCCGGTTCTTCGATCATGCCAGGTAAAGTGAATCCCACACAATGCGAAGCGATGACGATGGTGTGTGTGCAAGTGATGGGAAATGATGCTGCAATAACGTTTGCGGGATCACAAGGTAATTTTGAATTGAACGTATTCAAGCCTGTCATGATTTATAACTTCCTCCATTCAGTTACATTGTTATCGGATGCGGCGCATATGTTTACATCATTTATGGTGAAAGGATTGGAGGCAGATGAAAGACGAATTCGCCAGTTTGTCGAAAATTCACTGATGTTAGTCACCGCATTGGCACCTAAGCTGGGTTATGATAAATCCGCGCAAATCGCTCACAAGGCTTGGCATGAAGGAAGTAGTTTATTAGAGGCGAGTCTTGCTTTGGGATATTTAACTGAAGAAGAGTTTAAAGATTTAGCGCGGCCGGAGACGATGGTGGAGCCTAGAGGGTGAGTTAGGACCTTCATCCGCGACCCTGAGGGATCGACGCATAATGACAGGCACGGCTTGCTGAGGAATCCTCGTGAATTTTAACAAAAATGCGCTCGAGATTGGGGTGCTTAGAAAGCCTTCCCAGCAGGGCTACCCTGCACACACAACTTTGTTTTTAAATTGACCTTAATCTTTGCGTCATCCCGCGCATGTTTTCCACAT
>CAYRUP010000116.1:0-5951 GCA_964427485.1 uncultured Coxiellaceae bacterium
CTGACAATCCGCAAATTTTACAGTATTGTCCAAGTTTTCCGTAGGGTGGATTAGGCGTTTTTTGCCGTAATCCACCGGAAACTGACTAGTCCGCGAGCGTTGGTTATCGGGAATTCGAACGGCCCATTCCCATCCGCGGAGTAGCAGGCGTAGGATTAATAGTCGTTTTAAAAGTTGCAATATCTTCCTTGTCTTGTTCCTTGCTTGCTTGTTTTTTTATGGCATCGTTGGTAAGCAAACTGGCTAATGCATTTTTAAGTTTAGGGTCTGTTACTTCATCTCGATGGTGCAATAAACATCCTCGTATAAGACTGATACGATCCCCCCCTTTTTCTTCTTTTATTTTTGCCAAATCGCCATTTATTCTTGTGATATATTTTTCTGTTTCATCTGGGATGGTTATATCAACCGGCTGCGCCGTCGATTTCTTTCCACTTATGCTGCCTATGCCGCTTATAAAGCCTCGAGATGGGGGTTTGAAATTCTCTGCTTGGTATTTATCGGAAAGATTTAGCGTATTCAAAAACTTTTCTGTGCTTGCAATCGTGCTTGCAACCTTAGCCAAAGCTTCTCGCTCAGTATTCTTCTGAATGTCTATGAGAAAAGCCTTGCCTTCTTTAACCAGACCATCATTGTGATGGTGAGTATATTTTTTAGTAATTGATTCCGAAACTAGGGAGTCGGAGGACTCATATGTCCTGGAAGTGCTAAAGGCATCGCCGCTGGTCGTGTCTACACCACCCGCTGTACTCACCTTTTTGTTATATTCAAGCCGACCGTCTTCGACGGGTTGTTTTTTCAATTCTTCTCCAACGTCATTTAATAGTTTAACCACGTGACCCACTTGCTCTCGGCTTTGCGGATGCTCTTTGATTAGTTCATTCAGTTTTATTGAGAGGTCCAATAATTTCTCACGTTGCTTGATAAGTTCTATTAGATCCTTTGCCAATCGTTTTCTCCCCTCACTTGAATCATCAACGTTATATTCTCCTCTCGCAATCCTCTCTTTGTGGTCTTGATAAGATTTAAGGTGTGACTCAACATCACGCTGTAAGGCACCATGAGGGGTTGGCATAACACACTCCTTCTATTCTGAATAACATGAAATGCGCCAGGTCCAGACGAGTTATTTTACATACTAAGATAAGTATAGATTAACTGATCAAATAAATCAATTTTCCAATAAAAACAAATGGTTATAAATTATCTTTTCGGGGCTGAGCCACCCAATCAATAAATCATTTATTTAATAACCACCATCTCCCGCGCCCCATCTTTTTTGCAAATCAACGCACTACCCTGCTCGTGCCACGCAGCCAAGACAGTGCGGGTTGCAGGCGCTTCATTCAATTCAAAATGATGCACGAAGGGACGATGGGTATGACCATGAATCATATGCTGGACTTGATGTTTTTGCATCACACGCAAAACTTCAGCTTGCGTTACATCCATAATGTGATCAGGCGTCGTACTCGTATGTGCTTTACTGGCTTTACGGTAATTTTCTGCAATTTTTTGGCGTCTTTTTAAGGAATAAAACGAGATGATAGTTTTAAATAACCAGCTTCGAGATTTTTTGCGAAACTTTAAATATTTTACATCATCCACACAAAGCGTATCGCCATGCATTAACAAAGTAGGCACACCAAAAATATCTGTGACATATTCGTCTGACAAAAGTTGACAACCCGTCATGCGTAAAAAATTTTTTCCAATTAAAAAATCACGATTACCATGCATAAAGTAAATAGCTAAGCCATTTTGAGTCGCTTTCTTTAACGCATTGATAATCATTTGATTAAAAGGAGTGAGATCATCATCACCCAGCCAAACTTCAAAAAAATCGCCCAGAATATAAAGGGAATTTGCAGGAGCCGTATACTCTGTCAAAAATTGCATAAATAAATCAGCAATTTCGGGTCTTTTTTCCTCTAAATGTAAATCAGAAATAAATGCCTTGATCATGTATAACTCGAATTGTCAATAGTAATAATTAAAAACTTAATTTTATGAGTATTCTATACTAAAAGTACAGGAAATGAATTTGAGGAAAAATGTTATGAACATTTTAACGAATTCAACGCCCACTGCATTATGGCATAAAGTGGTACTTGAAGCAGAAGAAACCTGTGCAGTTGCGTTAAAAGAAGAACTCGAATCTTATCTCGTTTTTCTGTTGATGCGTTACACCAATAAGCCAGAACTGATGAAGCAGATTGTCGCTCTCGAATTTTTAGAAGGCTTGAGTTTGACGCATGCAAAACAGTTTACAACGTTACAAGATGTTGGCGACAAATGCCTTTTATTTGCAGGCCTCTATCCTAATCTTGCGGATAAACGTTTAGTAAAAATCAGTTATTTTGTTAATATGGGTCAATCCGCTTACGTACAAATATCCAGAAAAAGTAATGATTTGTATGAATCACTCGGCAAACAATTTGTTTGTTTGATGGATATCCTGCAATCGATTCGCCAATATACTCACTATCCCGACTTACTGCCAATCCAAGCCTATGAATTATGGAATGATACAGGAAGCCGTCGCGCGCTCACCATTTTGCAGCAATATACCAGCACCCAATCCATACCGGTGTTGTTTGATGCTAAACTCCCATCCTCCTTAGAAAAAAAGTCCTAGCGTAACCCCAAGCCGTTTACTAAAATAGCCACAAATGTATTGGAGCAGGTGATAAATGCGCTTAGTGTTACTTGGATGCCCTGGGGTTGGAAAAGGTACTCAGGCAAAGTTTATAAAAGAAAGATATGACATTGTACAAATCTCAACAGGCGACATGTTGCGTGCTGCAGTCAGCAAAGGCACCGCATTAGGTCAACAAGTTAAACAAATTATGGATGAGGGTCAGCTCGTTTCCGATGACATTATGATTGCACTTGTTAAAGCCAGAGTCGCGGAGCCCGATTGCGCGAACGGTTTTTTATTGGATGGTTTTCCCCGCACAATTCCCCAAGCAGAAGCTTTGCATCAAAATCATGTGCATCTTGATTATGTTGTAGAAATTCGCGTACCCGATGCAGAACTGATTAAACGTTTGAGTGGACGACGGGTACATCCAGGTTCCGGACGTGTATATCATCTGGAACATAATCCGCCGAAGGAAGACAACAAAGATGACATCACAGGCGAACCCTTAATACAACGTCCTGATGATCACGAAGAAACGATCCGGCATCGTTTATCTGTATATCATCAACAAACAGAGCCGCTCGTAAATTACTATATCAATCAAGCGATCAATGAACCTGATCACTCACCCATTCATATTCGGATTAATGGGATAGGAACCGTTGAAGAGGTAAAGAAAAGGATATTCGCTGCCCTATCAAAATAGATTTTTAAGGAGAAAAATCGATGCATGTAAAAACGATGTTACAGAGAACACTGGCAATTCTTTTCGTGAGTTCAGCCACAGCGAGTTTTGCAACAGATCAGGCTGCATTCACTCATATAAAACTTTCTCCTATCGGATATTGGAAAACCATGGATGATATAACAGGCAAACCTAAAAGCATTATACAAGTCTGGAAAAATCAGGATCAGAATTTGATGGGTAAAATTGTTAAAATATTTCCGGACACAGCGGATCAAAAAAAATTATGTTCCGCCTGCAAAGGCGAACAACACAATCAACCTATCGTCGGAATGGTTATTATATCCGGCTTAAAATCAGGCGAGACGCAGTGGGGCAATGGCCGTATTTTGGATCCTGAAAATGGCAAATTATACAATTGCACCGTAAGGCTCACTGAAAATGGTGAAAAATTAAATGTGCATGGCTATATTGGCTTTCCGTTATTTGGTCGTTCACAAACGTGGGAGCGTGTGGATTTAATGTCGGGTTGAAAGGGAAAACTCCCTTCTCCCAGTTTACTGGGAGAAGGGCAGGGGATGAGGGTAGAGACCATCAAACACCCGGCGACACCAACACCCCCACCGGCGCCTGTTTATCCACTTTATTTTTTTTGATTTGAGAAAAATAATCCACCGTCGCAGCGCAAACTAAATCACCCCAGACATTTGCCATCGTGCGGAAACGATCAAGAATGCGATCGAAAGGTAACAATAAAGCAATGGCTGAAGTGGGAACATTCACGCAACGCAACACCATAATCATCGTCACCAAACCACCCTCAGGAATTCCTGTTGCTCCCATGCCGGCTAATATCGCAGCTAGAAATACGCCAATTTGGGAAAAAATCGAAAGATGCATTCCTAAAATCTGACAGAAAAAAAGTGTTGATACCGCTTCATACATGGCAGTTCCAGCAAGATTAATTGTTGTCGCGAGCGGCAGCACAAAACGTGCAACATCCTCATTGATATTCTGTTCTTTTGCGACAATAAGCGTCACTGGTAAAGTCGCCATCGAGCTTGATGTCGCGAATGCGGTCAGCATTGCATTCGATGCAGAGCCGACAAATTCTTTCGGATTTTTTCGCGTAACAAATTTAATAATAGCAAGCTGCCATAAAAATTGTAAAAACAAACCAAATAAAAATATGACAATAAATAAAAACATTCCTTTGACACTTTCCAACAGTTTATTTTGTAAAGCGGCTTCTGCGATTGCTGAACCTAACAAAGAAAATAATCCAATTGGTGTTAAATACATTAACCAGATAATCATTTTCACAAACACATTGCGTAAGCCATTAAAAAATGCCATCACTGGTTTTGCTGTTTCGCCCACGGAAAGACAGGCAATTGCAAATACAATGCTAAAAAAAACAATCGGCATGATTTCAAATTTTGCGGCAGCATCAATGATATTGGGAGGAAAGAGCATGAGTAAAAATGAAGAAAATTCCACTGACTTTAATTCGGAAGGAGATGCATTCGCAAGAATAAAACTCGCAGGTAAACCCACACCCGGTTTAAATACATTCAGTAACACAAGGCCAATGAATACCGCAAGCGACACACTCAATAACACATAACCAATCGTGTAAAATCCGATGGAACCTAGACGTTTAACACCGCCCATCGACGTGATGGCACTGACCAACGCGCAAAATATTAAAGGGAGGACAATTAATTTAAGTAGGTTGATGAACAGGGTGCCTATCCAGCGGGTTGCAAGCATTTGTTCAGGGAAAAAAATACCGCTTATTATTCCAAGCACAATACTCATCAAAATCAAAAGAAACATTTTATTTTTCATGCTATTCAGTACCCTATAAAATTTATTATTATTACCGTTAGCATCCGAGCTTAAATTAATCCCTAGTAGTTTAATTGAACATATTTTGAGCGATTTTAGCTTAAATTCACTTCATTTTCAATCGATATACCTTTTTAAGCTCAAAAATTTCAAGCTTTGATTTATTCCCTATTTATATCTTGTTATAGTACAAAGCCTTAACTTAACTACTATTAAGAGTTCGCATGGCACAATTTATTTATACAATGCAAGGCGTTGGCAAAGTCGTACCGCCCAAACGAGAGATATTAAAAAATATTTGGTTATCTTTTTATCCTGGCGCCAAAATCGGTGTGTTGGGTTTGAATGGCTCAGGAAAATCTTCTTTATTAAAAATCATGGCGGGCGTTGATAAAGACTTTAATGGTGAAGCCCGTCCTCAATCGGATATCAAAATTGGCTATCTGTCGCAAGAACCCCAATTGGATCCGAATAAAAATGTTCGCGGTAATATTGAAGAAGGTATTGGCGAAGCAATTCAATTGCTCAATCGTTTCAACGAAGTCAGTATGAAATTTGCTGAACCGATGAGCGATGTTGAAATGAATAAATTGCTAGAAGAGCAGGGCGATTTACAAACTAAAATTGATGCGAGCAATGGTTGGGAAGTTGAACGTAAATTAGAAATTGCCGCAGATGCATTACGCTTGCCGTCTTGGGATGCAGATGTCACTAAATTATCCGGTGGTGAACTCAGACTTGTTGCACTGTGTAGTTTATTATTATCCAAAC
>CAYRUP010000117.1:0-5743 GCA_964427485.1 uncultured Coxiellaceae bacterium
ATTCCGACATATTGTGGTGTTAGTTGTTTTCTGAGGTTTGCTATTCGTATGTAGCGGTAGCGTTAGACCCTGAGGAGGCGCACAGCGCCGTCTCGAAGGGGCCCCTACAATTTTTTCAACGTTTCCAAATAATATTGTTCATCTGGCATTTTCCCTCTCTGTTGTGCATCCCATAAAATTTGTCCTAAACATTCCAGCATTTTATGTTCAGCGTGATGAGGGTCCGGGTATTTTTGGCAAAGTGTGTTATAAATCGCTGTAATGCCAATCGGACGATTGGTGTTGATTTGCTCCCGCAATGCAAGATGCAAACTGAGATGGAGAAATGGATTGGTTTCGCTAAAATTTTCAGTTTGATATTTTTCGGGGTGCGCTAACAATTCGTGATATTCAGGATGCAACAAAATAATTTCAATAATGTGTGCCTCGAGTGGCTCGATAGGCAAGTGTGCTTGGTGTTTTCGCCATGCTTCAAAAAATACTTGGCGTAATTCATCGCGCTCCGTCATGGTGTTTTATCCGGATATTCACATAACTCATTGATAGGACATTCAGGGCAATGCGGTTTGCGTGCGGTACAAATATAGCGGCCATGCAATATTACCCAATGATGTGCATCATGCAAAAATTCAGCGGGGATTATTTTTAATAATTGTTTTTCTACTTCAAGTGGCGTTTTTCCTTTAGCTAAACCAATACGCTGGGCCACTCGAAAAATATGGGTATCGACCGCAATGGTCGGCTGTCCAAAGCACGTATTTAAAATAACATTTGCCGTTTTGCGTCCTACACCAGGCAGTGCTTCCAATGCCGCTCTCTCATTGGGAACTTTCGAATGATGTTGTTCAAGCAACAATTGACAAGTTTTTAAAATATTTTTTGCTTTGCTATTGAATAAGCCAATCGTTTTTATATATTTTTTCAAACCAGGTTCACCCAACTGCACTATTTTAGCGGGGGTGTTTGCTATTTTAAAAAGTGGGCCTGTCGCCTTATTGACGGAGACATCAGTTGCTTGCGCGGAAAGAATAACCGCAATTAATAATTCAAATGGGGTATGGTAAACCAATTCAGTGGTTGGTTTAGGATTAGCATGTTGAAATCGTAGGAAGATTTCGTGAATTTTTTTGGCGTTCATGGGCGCAGTATTTGTTAAAACCCTCATCCCCAGCCCTTCTCCTGCGAGCGGGAGAAGTGAGATTTTTTTTGTCTCCCTTCTCCCAGCTTGCTGGGAGAAGGGTTGGGGATGAGGGTGGTGATTATTGCAACGGCGCTGGCGGAGGAGTTGCCATCCCAGGAGCTGCCGGTGCCGCTTGATTCGTATTCGTCATTGTTTTCACAGTCGTTGTAGTCGTAGTCTGCTGTGGCGGTTCTGCAGCAACAGATTTGGTCAACAGAGGTGGAATTTGATCGGCTGAAATCGCACCTTCTGGAGCAGATGGAGTCGTTTCCTCTTTTATAAGCTGGTCAGCAGCGAAAGAAGATAAACAAAAAAAACTTAAAACTAACCCCAGTGATATCCTTTTAAATTGCATAATCAATTCCTCTTTAAGTTAATCCCGTTCAATGCTATATAACAAATCAGCACCATTATCAATCGTACTGGTTTCCGATTGAATTGCCCAGCTTTTACTGATTTTATACCGCAAATTCAAAATGGAAACAGGATAGAAAAGTCCAATGCTGTAATGCATAGATAAATTCTCTGACAATTGCTTTCCCACCCCAACGGTTGTCGTTGACACAGTCGAATTCGTGTTGGGATCAAAAACTTGCGTAGACTCTACATTCAATTCATTAAATCCAAATTTTTGCTGCATTTTTTTGGTAATATCACCGATGCGAGACGTGTTGGGATTTAATGAAGATAAAGCACTCAGCAACGCGCCATATTCATGACCAGAAGCTTCCGATTGAGGAAAGCCAAAAACCAAATAAGACAAAATATCACCTTGACTTAAAGTGGGGTTGGAAAATAATGTTAACGCCGGTGTTTCCAGTGTACCCATCACATGCACACCTACGGTAATATTTTCTGCGCCAGTATAAACCGGCTGTAAATTAGTCGTGCCTGTGAAATTTGAAATATTGCCACCTATGCTAACCGTTTTGATTTGTTTTACGGCGGAAATATTTAATCCAGGATTCATAAGCGAACCACCCGTATAAATTAAACGTCCTGTTTGAATCGTCAATGTTTGTCCGTATGCGGTGTAAGTACCGCTTTTAGTATATAACTCACCAGCGGCATTGATCAGTGCACCAGGCTCTTGAGTGAGTATGACACTGCCAGCTAAATTCGCTTGTAAATTATTATACGCAACATGAATTTTATCGCCCAATAACAAATTGAGTTGTAACTGGGTCGTAAAAGGAAGTGAGTTTACAGTTTGTTTCGAGCCGACAAAAACCACATCACTTGGCAGCGTAACAGTAGAATTAAAATTCTTAGGCGAAATTTCCGCATAAGGAATTCCTATATTTCCTTGGAGTTGTAAATTTTGCTGCGTGTATTTTAACGTGAGATCAGGAGAAATCACGACATGATATTCCGCTAAATTGATGGCTTGTAATTCTTTACCTTTGATGGTGAGAGTCACCGGATAATTCGGCTGATTAAAATCAAAAACACCTTGTAACGCAGCACTACCTTTACCAGAACGGAAATTACCGTTGAAATGAAGTTCGTTATTCAGAGAAGTTTGACCTTGCAAATAAATTTCTTGTAACGTGATCCCGAGCTCAGGAATTCTGACTTGTCCATTCGTGAGCGACAAATTACCCGCGAGTTTTGGATGCTCAAGTGTACCACTCACCAATATATTAGAGTTCAGTATACCGCGCGGATTTTTTATTTGTGGAATCCAAGCAGTTAAAAATTCAAGATTGCGAATAGACGAATCTATTTTACCCGCAATGGGTTGCTCTAAGTCATTCAAGCGAGAGAATTTAGGTAGTATGAGTATGGCAGCAACAGGATATTGTTTGTCAAATAGCGCGTTTAAATTTGCACTCAATTTATTTTTTTCCCGCGTGATATTACCAGAAGCGCTCAAATCAAACGTTTTTAATGGATGATCATAAATATTTAAACCCGTTGCAGAAATGTGTAAAGTTGAATTGATTTTAGGTTGTACCACAATAGTGGTTTCGCCTTTCAACCGAGCGATTTGTTGATTCAGAAAAAATAAATTTTTGCCTTGCACAACGGCTTTGATCGTGGGCATCCAAAGAGGTCCAACGATGCTTCCCGATGTAAGTAAGGATCCTGTACTTTTCGGTATAAACACAGCCAAATGAGGAACATCAATGCGCCAATTAACATCCCAATTTTTGACTAGACTGCCATTTAAATCAATGCGCGTGTCATTTAATTGAAGCGTGACGTGATTTAAATTAATTTGCTGAATGACAATGCGACGCAAAAATTTGCTGAAATCTGCATTTGCGGTAGTCGTTTTTGTTGAGCGCACGGGTAAATTTTTGATAATCACATCCGCCTGAGCCACCGAAATGGATTCCACTACCCATCGATTGACTAATAAACCAATGGGTTTCCATTTAAGTGCAAACGATTGAATCGCAATTTGTTCGGAAGCATTTTGGTAAGAAATATTTTGCAAATTAAATTCGGAAAATAACGTTCCATTGGCTTCACCAATGTGTAATTTTCCGGGTAAATAATGCATGGCGAGTTCAATATCTGTTTTTAAACCCGCGGTTGTCATAGTGAGAAAATAAAATATCCCTGCCAGTAACAGCACGCAAATGAGGAGAAAATGTTGGATAAGAATTCTAATCAAAGATCGGGTCCTATACTTAATTCAAGCGCAAATGGTTTGCCGCGTTTATTCATCGCGCGTGCGAGATAAACTTGCACGGGGCCCAAAATGGAATTGTAAACAACGCCCACACCTTCACCCCGTTGCAATACATCATTAAAATGATTTGTTGCAGTGCCTACATCATAAAAAACAGCGCCGCTGAAATTACCATAAATTTGATGCTGATATTCTATGCTCGCTGTTTTCAAATAACGTCCGGGTCCAATGCTGCTATAGCCATAACCACGCACACTACCGAGACCACCCGCAAAATAGCGCAGAGTCAATGGTAAGCGAGATAAATCATTAACTACCGTGTATCCTAAATCGCCACGCAAAATGACGCGGCTCGCGGAAGTCGGACTAAAAATATATTTACCTTTGATTTCAGATTGAATAAAAGAGGTTGATGCCAATACATTTCGGCTTGCACCTTGCAAAGTAAAATTAATTGCACTACCAAAACGAGGATAAATTAAATTGTCCATTTTGATGCGCGACAAGGCATAACTTGGATAAAGTAAACGACTGACTTCGGAAGGATCGTTATTCACTTGAAAACGTTCGATCAAATAATTCAAAGTAAAATTATGCTGCCAATCATTGAGATTTTTGATATAGCTTGCGGAAAATGTTTCAGAAAAACTTTGGCCATTCTTCGGCGAAAATTTTTGTGCATCAGCGCCAAGAGTATATTGATCCGTCAGCGGATTTTTTCCTGGAATAAAATATTTCGCTGCAAGTCCACTCAAAACCGAAGAGGCTTTCATTTGTACCGTAAAATGTTGTCCATTGCTGCCGACACGACGATAATCTGCACCTAATGTCAAACGCGGTCCGGTAAATGTGCCATAACCCACTCCCACATTGTATTGTTTTGCTTTGGGTACAGTTAAAAAAACATGAATCGGTACACGATAATTTTCTGCTGTTTTGATATCGGGTGTAACAATCACCTGTTCGAAGTAATGACTTTTACTTAAGTCTTCCTGTAATTTTAACAGAGTTTTGCTGGAAAAGGGTTCGCCTGGTTTAAAGGCCACAAAGCGTTGTAAAAATTCGGTTGAAAAAGGATTGCTGCTAAATAAGATTGGACCAAAATAAAAACGCGGACCTGTGTTCATATGCAAAATAATGCTCGCGGTATAGGAGGATAAGTCAATACGCACTTCTTTTTTAGTAAGAACCGCTTGCAAATAACCTTGATTGTTGGCGGTCATAAATAAAATATCTTTGGCTTTCTCATAAGCTTCAGTCTGAAAAGGTTGTCCTGATTGCAATGGAAAATGGGCAAGTAATTTTTGTAATTCCGGATCATCTTGTCCAGGACCGGATAGAGTGGTTTCCACTGCGGTGATAAATAAAATAGGCCCGGGTAAAATGCTAAAATTCAAATGCCATTGATTGTCACGATATACCAATTGTTGTTTCTTAATTTCAGCTTTGAAATAGCCAAAAGGTTCAAGCGCACTTCGGATGTTGGCAGGCGCATTTTTATATAACGCTTGAATATCAGTGACGTTAAGTTCAGTGCCATAGGATTGTTGCAATGCAGTGAGTCGGTCTAAAATATTTTTGCGGAGAGGCTCGGATACTCCAGAAATATTGAAGTTTATGCTTTGATTGCTGAAAGCCAAACTGCTTTGTAACAAACAAATAAATAGAATGATGAGGGTTAGGAAGCGTTTCATGTGCACAGGGTATCAAACAAATAGGGTGGTTATAAAGGTTAAATTTTGATTCATTTAAATAAAAATGTATTTGATTTAAGCTAACTTATTCATTAAATTAAGGTTTTATTATCCTTCGATCTGCCTTTATACTTATAAAAAATATCTCAGTACACGACAAAAAACAAAACCGTCGTGCCCGGGGGGGGGGGGGGGGGGGGGGGGGGGGGGGGGGGGGGGGGGGGGGGG
>CAYRUP010000118.1:0-5741 GCA_964427485.1 uncultured Coxiellaceae bacterium
AGCCTTCAGATCTCATGTCAACTACATTTTTAAAATAATTTTAAATTATTTTTCAGAGACTAATTCGTGCACAAGCTCACTTTCGCAAATCGTCTTTTGCCGACTTGCAAAATGAACTCGCGGCCCGCTTGCAGCACGAGATTGCGATCATTTACGCGCTCGCCATCGATACGAACAGCACCTTGTTGTAACATGCGCAGCGCCTCTGATGTACTCTCAGTAAGCCCAGCCATTTTGATAATATTTGCAATCGCCAAGCCATCTTGATTTGCTGTTAAAGACACTTCTGGCAATTCATCCGGAATTCCACCTTGTTGAAATTGCGCGACAAAGTTTTCTTGTGCTTGTTTGGCTGTGGCACGATCATAGAAACGTTCCACAATTTCTTCGGCCAATCTGAATTTAACATCGCGTGGATTCAACCCTGCATTGACTTCTTCACGATATTTTTTTATCTCAGTCAAACTTTTAAAACTAATTAATTCAAAATAAAGCCACATGGTTTCATCCGAGAGCGACATCACTTTGCCAAATATTTCATTCGGCGCCTCATCAATACCGATGTAATTTCCCAATGATTTCGACATCTTTTTGAGACCATCCAACCCCGGCAGCAACGGCAGTGTGATGACCGTTTGAGGTTTTTGGCCAAAATGCTTTTGTAATTCACGCCCCATCAGCAGGTTAAACTTTTGATCCGTACCACCCAATTCAATATCGGCTCGCATTGCCACCGAATCATAACCTTGTAACAAAGGATACAAAAATTCATGAATAGCAATCGCTTGCCCGCTTGTGTAACGTTTATGGAAATCATCTCGCTCTAACATCCGCGCTACCGTATGGGTTGAAGCAAGCTTGATTAAGTCCACGGGTGAAAGCTTATCCATCCATTCCGAGTTAAACATGATTTTAGTTTTATGTGGATCGAGCACTTTAAAAACTTGTTTCCGGTAAGTTGCGGCATTCAAATCAACTTGTTCTCGCGTGAGCGGCGGCCGTGTTTCATTTTTACCTGATGGATCGCCAATCATGCCGGTAAAATCACCAATCAAAAATAAAACTTCGTGCCCAAGCTCTTGAAATTGACGCATTTTATTCAATAAAACGGTATGCCCAAGATGCAAATCGGGTGCTGTTGGATCAAAGCCCGCTTTCACGCGCAAGGGTTTTCCTAGCTTCAGGCGTTCAATCAAATCATCTTCCAATAAAATTTCTTCTGTACCACGGCGGACAATTTCAATGGCTTGATCTAGCGAATTCATATTTTACTCCTGAGCTTTACTCTCTAAACAAAAGATGAAATTATGGCACACAATTAGGAACAGGAAAGTACTTTTATGAGTAACCTTTACGTTGGTTTAATGTCTGGGACAAGTGTGGATGGGATCGATGCAGTCGTTGTTGATTTCGGACAACCAGAACCTAAACTTATCGCGCAACATTATACGCCCTATACCGCAGAGCTACGCCAATGCATTTTGGAACTTTGCCAGCCTGGTGATGATGAAGTGAATCGTTTAGGTGAATTGGATAAATTACTGGGAAAAAGCTTTGCCGAAGCCACTCACGTTTTACTTCGTAACAGTAAAATTAATCCAGCGGATATTTGCGCGATTGGCAGTCATGGCCAAAGTATTCGGCATCATCCGCAAAAAGGTTTTACCCTGCAGATTGGTGATCCTAATGTAATTGCTGCAGAAACAGGTATTACTACCGTCGCCGATTTTCGTCGTCGTGATATCGCTTTTGGTGGACAAGGTGCGCCATTAGTGCCTGCGTTTCATCATGCCGTTTTTTCCACCCCCGCGACAGATCGCGTGATTGTAAATATTGGCGGTATTGCCAATATCACACTGCTTCCTGCCGATAAAAATCAACCGGTAATGGGTTTTGATACAGGACCCGGAAATATTTTGCTTGATGCTTGGGCTGAAAAACATTTGCGTCAACCGCGTGATGAAAGCGGTGCATTTGCACAAAAAGGTACGCTACAACTGCCTTTGTTAAACCAACTTTTAAATGACAATTTTTTTAAATTACTTCCGCCCAAAAGCACGGGGCGCGAATATTTTAATTTAAAATGGTTAGCGCCTTTTCTAAAAGATCACGCGGAACCTGCTGATATACAAGCGACTCTCACAGAATTGACTGCGCAAAGTATTATGCAAGCGATCAAAACTTATTTTGACACCGGTGAAATTCTAATATGCGGCGGCGGTGTGCATAATGATTATTTAATGCAGCGATTGCGTGAAGCAGGATCACAATATCAAATCGATTCTACTTTGAAATTTGGCATTCATCCCGATTGGGTAGAAGCGATGGCTTTTGCTTGGCTCGCTAAACAAACTCTCGCGAGAAATCCTGGGAACTTAACGGCTGTGACTGGCGCAAAAAAGGGAAGCATCCTGGGTGGTGTTTACTACGCTTAAACGTGACCGAAACGCTCACGATTTCCCAACCAACGCTTGATCAGAGGATCCACTAAGTCGGGATGCTCACGCTGCAAAAGCGTAGCGGCTTGCTGCACTGCAGGCAATAAATCACTATCACGCACGAGATCAGCAATTCGCAATGAAACATCACCTGTTTGACGAGTACCCAATACTTCGCCCGGTCCACGGATTTCTAAATCACGTTGTGCGATCTTGAAGCCATCGGTTGTTTCTCGCATAACACCTAGGCGCGCTTTTGCTAAATTAGATAAAGGCGCTTGATACATCAATAAACAGTGACTCGCAATCGCGCCTCGCCCAACACGCCCACGCAGTTGATGCAATTGTGCAAGACCCAAACGCTCTGCATTATCAATCACCATCAAACTCGCGTTAGGTACATCAACACCCACTTCAATCACGGTTGTTGCCACTAACAAATGCAACTCACCCGATTTAAATGCTTGCATCATTTTTTCTTTTTCTTGCGACGGCATGCGTCCATGCAACAAGCCAATTTTTAATTCCGGTAACGCGTTACGTAATTCTTCTGAGGTATTTTCAGCAGCTTTGCATTGCAACACTTCCGATTCTTCAATCAACGTGCAAACCCAATAGGCTTGACGACCGGAAGCACACGCATCACGAATGCGTTCTAAAATTTCATCGCGTCGAGAGTTTGAAAGCACACTCGTTGTGACCGGCGTACGTCCCGGCGGTAATTCATCAATCACGGAATAATCAAGATCCGCATATACACTCATCGCTAACGTACGCGGAATCGGTGTCGCAGTCATGATTAATTGATGCGGATAATAATTTTTCTGCACGCCTTTTTCCCGTAACAAAGCCCTCTGTTGCACGCCAAAGCGATGTTGTTCATCCACGACCACGAATGCGAGCGATGCAAATTCGATTTCTTTTTGAAAAATGGCGTGCGTACCAATTACTACATGTGCTTTATGTTCAGCAATTGCTGCAACTGCTTCACGGCGTGGCGCTGCTTTCATTTGTCCCGACAACATAACGACGTGAATACCGAGCGGTGAAAGCCAATTTTGAAAGGTGCGAAAATGTTGTTCCGCCAATAATTCTGTCGGCGCTAAAATGGCTGTTTGGTAACCGCTCTCAACTGCTTGCAAAATTCCAAGCGCCGCTACAATTGTTTTTCCTGAACCGACATCACCTTGCACCAAACGTAACATGGGGTGCGGCTCACGCAGATCTGCGGCAATTTCTTCAGCGACTTTTTTTTGCGCCGACGTTAATTTAAATGGCAATGCGGCCAGAAGTTGTTGGGATAATTTTCCCGGTGTCTTAAATTGAATTGCCTGCTGCAGTTGAAATGATTTTTTCAAATGTAACAAACTCAAACGATGCGCAAGTAATTCCTCAAACACTAAACGTTTTTGTGTGACATGCTGCCCTTCCACCAATAAATCAACAGGCGCATCGGTCGGCGGACGATGCACAAAGTGTAATGCGTTTTGCAGTGAGGGCAACGTAAGTGTTTGTAGAATCGAGGCAGGTAAAATTTCCTGTAGAATACCGCCATTATTCATTAATTGCAGCGCCTGATTTGTCAATTTGCGTAACATCAATTGACTCAAGCCTTCTGTCGCGGGATAAATCGGCGTGAGATTTTCCTCAACCGGCAAAATGACATCGGGCGTCATAATGCGATATTCGGGATGAATCATTTCCAAACCATGCGTGCCTAGGCGTACTTCGCCATAACAACGTAGATGTGTACCTACTTGCAATGTTTGACGTTGCGCGGCATTCACATAAAAAAATCGTAAATGCAAACGTCCTGTTGGATCTTTGAGACCAATAAAAAGACGAGTACGACCGGCTTTGGGATTCATTATTGTTTCAACTTGACCTTCGACCACAACATGATCTCCAGGATGTAAATCGCGGATAGCATATACGCGGGTACGGTCTTGATAGCGCAAAGGGAGATGAAATAATAAATCTTGAACGTTATGAATACCAAGATGAGACAAACGCTCCGCAATACGTTTGCCAACACCAGTCAAATGCTGGCAAGGCAATAAACTTAGATCGACTATTTTCGTTTCTGTTTTCAAGATTTTCCCATCATCTTATGTTAAAGATATGCAGGATAGAGCATTTGCTCTATCCTGACAAACAGCGTTTTCAATGAGGATTAATGACCTAAGCGTGGAGGGTCATTTTCTTGATGCGCAGCCATTGCGGCTGTCGAGAGGGCTGCGTCAGCAACTCTTTCCGTTTGAGGGGGGTTAAGGAAACTGATCTTTCGTGGCGAAGTTGCCGGTCGATCATACGGCAGGTTTTGCACTGCTTTGTAAAAAATTTCCAGCGTCACGACCATTTTACTGATAAACGTATTTAGTTTAAAAATCTCAGGATTTATGTGCGCTTGCAATTCTTGATCCGTTAATTTTTCGGTGTTTACAGATTGTTTTTGCAATAAGGCAAGAATAAAGCGCGCCAATGATGCAATACGTAATGTAATATTTTCTTGCACAATCAATTCCAATATTTTGATGGGGCCTTCCTGGAATCCTTCCGCGAGAAATTCTTTTCGATTTTGCTCGTTCGCAACTAATCCGATGACACGCGTGATAAATGAATTTAATTTCATGCCTATTTTCGCTGCACGATCGCATAATTCTAAATGACTTTGTTCGGTATTAACGGATTCTCTTAATTTAAGTAAATCTTCATATTCATTCGTTAAATGTTCCACTGTGTCATGCAATTCTGCATCAATGCGTGAATTTACATTTCTGAAGATACTCGTATGTGTGGATTCTGCATTATCGGATTTTTCATCCGCTAGATTTTTTAATTCAGAAATCGACAGAGTGGCGGACATTTTTTCTTGCAACTCTTTTGAACGGTCACGAAATGCTGTAATAATTGTTAGCAATTTATGTTGCTGTTTTTTTAATTCATCCATTTCTGTTTCGGATGTGGGTGAAGATTTAATTTCATCATTGGCGGGAGGTGAAGAACTTAAAGCGGAAGTAATTGTTGCACTTGATGATGGTATCTCTTCATAGCCGATGGGTTCTGTGGGAAGGGATGAAAAAAAACTGCTGAGCCATCTTAACATATATATCCTCCGTGAAGTGCAGGATGGAAGTGTAACTGAGACATGCTTAAGAGAAGCTTAACTCTCTGCGTAAAGTTTATTTGATATCTAAGCAGATTAAAGAATGTAGTTTTATCTTTAAACGATTTTTCTTCATTGACAAAAAAAAACTAAATCAGTAAAGTGCGTTTCTTATTGCCGAGGTGGTGGAATTGGTA
>CAYRUP010000119.1:0-5680 GCA_964427485.1 uncultured Coxiellaceae bacterium
TGTCTTTAAAGGCGCTGGATCCCGGCCAGAAGCACGCCGGGACGACGGTTTTGTTACTGAGATGCACACAGGATTACGATGCAAAAAACGCATCTAATCCACCCTACCCTGAGATAGCATTACTGCGGCTGTAACAAATCTTTTAAGACATTGTTTTGATTATATAAATTCTTATCTTGCAAAATTTCCAAATAGCGTTCTGGCGCCTGAGAGTTAATTAAGGTATCCATTTTTTGTGCTGAACTTTCTAATAAATTAATAAATTTAGAAGCAGGCACATTTCCAGAAAAAAGATGTTCAAGCACAATAATAAATATGAGAACCAAGACAAAACCGCGTACCGAACCTAACGCACCACCCAGTTTACGATTCGCTAGAGTCGCAGGAAGACCGAAAGCGTCTATCAAACTTGAATACGCAAGAACACCTTCGCAAAGACTGAACGTTCCCACAAAGCAAATGAGTAAACTGATACAATAACCCATTTGTAGCAGTATCGGCTCAGTCAGCGGCGGCATATCAATTGCTTTCATGAAATTTTGAAAAAAATCAGAGGTAATAACATCTGTAATCAAAGGAGAACTATTTACAAATTTAGTGAGAGGTATGGTAAATTTAATGGTAATCACTAAGGCCGCACATAAAGAAAGAGCGGATATAATTTCTTTCAAGCCACCTCGCGACATACCGAGAAGCACGTTAAGCAAAAAAATTAAAAAGATTAAAAAATCCAATCCTGACCAGCCACTCATCTTCATAACCTCGATTCAAGAGTCCTAATGGAGTATATTGCAAATTCGCTAATGGTTCAAAGATTTGATTAATAATTTATAAAAATGGCGGGTTCTATTCATCCCTCACACATTCAAATCTTTAGCAAAAATTAATGCATCTTCCTTGTTTTTTGCTGCTGGATAATAATTTTTACGTTCGCCTATTTGAATAAATCCCATTTTATCATACAACTTAATGGCGTTACGATTTGAACGGCGAACTTCCAGATAAATGATACTCATGCCTTTTTGTTTTGCTTGGGATAACGCATAATTCAACAACTCGCTGCCATAACCTTTACGTTGATAGTCAGGAGCTACACATAAATTGAGGATATGACTTTCTCCCGTTAGCATCGAAGACATCATAATAAAAGCAATCAGCTTGTTATTTTCTTCCATCCCCCAGCAATCATAACCGACTGTCAAACAACGTTTAAAAATATCCTCAGACCACGGCGCCATCTGAGTCATTCCTTCAATTACAAGCATTTCGGGTATATCGGTTTCGGTTAACTTTTTCAACTTCATCTCCTGAAACAACAGAATCGCCCCTACCTTTTTTTATATTGTATATCAACTGTTTTGGTTAGGCATATCGTCAATTAAAGTTTACATTAATAATTAAGCACTATAGAATTCAGCTCATTATATGAATTAAGAAAAGGATTTTCTTTATGCCATTAATCGAAAAAGTCATTACACATAGAACAGCACATACCATTTCTTCATTATTATGTTTACCGTGTACCTGTATCAGCGCTTTATGTTGCTTGCTCATTTGTCATTGTCAAAGAGCAGTAAAGTTAGCAACAATTCCGTGCGTAGACGACGACTTGGCAGATAAATCAGATGTGATTGCGAATAAAATTACGCTACATTTCCCACAATCGCATCCAAAACTTGTCGCCTTGAAAACTTTGCAATGGGATGCCGCCGATTTATTTAAACAAACTGCGTTACTCGATCCTACCAATCGAACTGTTTACAGACAAATTCGAATTTCTGTAATAGATGTACTTAATCGTTTTAATTTCGGTGTCATTGTAAGTGAAGATTTAACTGATAATGAACTTAAATTGATAGGCGACCAGCTTAAAGAAGCGATATTTTCTCGACTTCCTTCTCCTGAAGAATTTCATCGCATTGTTACAGCGAATAAAATTGCGCAGCATGACAAAGAGGCTCTTAATAATTGTTTAGTCGATGCAATCAAAAATATTATTAAGGCTGATTTTATTAAAGATCAATTAAATATTATCAGCACGCAGATTGAATTCAAACGAAGTAATAAACACTTAATTACAGCAACTCAAACAATGTTTAAACAGGATAATCATTTGCAGCTAGTTTCAAATTCGTTTCCCGCTGCAGATCAATCATCCGAGTATAGTCCCCGCAGGATAGACATGATATAGTCCTTCAGATAATTATCTGAAGGACTATATAAATTTTTATTTTTTATATTTTCCCATTAATTTAGCATCAGCAACGATATGCCCTTGCATAGCAGATTCAATTTGTTCTTTAGTCGAATTGACAGGAAGATTCAAAAAAATATCCAGTGCATAAAGTTTAAAATAATAACGATGCTCACCGTTTGGTGGACAAGGAGCGCCATAAACCGATTTTCCCCAACTATTTTTTCCAGATTGAGCGCCCTTTGGGAGTGAATTAATATTTTCAGAAAATTCATGTGTGGCCCGAGGTATATTAAAAACAATCCAGTGATCCCACGTGCCATTCGGTGCGTCCGGATCATCTACAATTAAAACGTAAGACTTTGTATTATTGGGTTCACCCTGCCAACTCAAAGGAGGTGAAATACTTTCGCCATCACATGTATATTTCGCAGGAATTGATGTTCCACTATGAAAGGCCGTACTTTGCAGTGTTAATGTCATTGGAAGCACTCCAGCAACGATGAGAGAATAAAAGGGATGTAGTTTCATAATCATCCTTGTTTTTTTACAGGACATAGCAAGACATCTTCGTTTGTAATAAGTTGACGATCGCTTGTAATGATACCGCAAGGCAATTTGGTTTTATAATTGAGGTGAGCTGCGACACTATACATTTTCGGCATATATTCAGACGATGATAATAGATAAATCGTATTTTGCCGAGGCTGCATCCACGCAATTATTTTTTCTGGCATTTGATATTGTTCTTTTAAAAAAGGAATACCAATAAATTGCCAATGTGCGGGGAAAAATGGAATCAAATACATTTGTGGTCTCGGGGTTACATTAGAAGCATAAGCTGGAAATGCCATTAATACAGTCGCCGCTGGTAAGTGATTAACAAAAGCCGGCAATTTTACATTGAAATAATCCGTCGCATACCAACGCTCTCGTATGTGTTCACTGGGTTGCATGGTTGCTCCTAGTAATATCAAAAGAAATACCGCCATAGAAAATCGGATGACTGCATCTTCAAATAATTGAAACACCAAGAGATAAATGATCAACGGTGCTAGCATTTCTAAAACAGCAATGTAACGCATGATGGAAAAATACCATTGCCATAACACATAAGAAAAAATAAAAAATAAAAATAACCAACGCAATGTAATATCATGGCTGATTGATAAATTCATTTTCTTTTTATAAAAAAAATGACGCACAAAAAGAAGAAATCCATACAAAATAAATAATAAATAAACCATTGCAAAACGATAATCACAAAATGGCATATCATTCGTTCTTCCATCTTCTGAAAAATAAAAAGGAAAAAAAAATGTTTCTAACCCATTTTTTGGTAAAAAGCGCAGGTCGGTCCAGTTGGTCGGTGGAAAATCAGGCGAATGAAAAATACCATTAAAAAAAGGAAAAAAAGGATTACGATATTTTTCCCATAGTTCTAACATCCAATAACCTGATGAACATAAGAGACCTATTGCAACACCTATCGCAAATAATAATAGGATTTTTAAGCGGCTGGATCGACTGACTGGCATGAATAAATAAGTCAAGCCAGCGCCTCCAACAAAAAGACCCGCCGTGAGTTTACACCCTACAGCGATGCCTAAAAGAATACTGCTTGTGATGAATAAAAACCATGCGCGCGTAGCGGACATCCAATAGCGTAATTGCAGATAAATAAATGCAAGTATAAAAAGACTAATCAACTCATCATGCTGGAAAGATCCAATGCCAGGTAATACCGTAGGACCATATAACCCTAACATTGCCAAAATCAAGGCTAATACACAGGGATAACTCACATGCATACGATTTAGCATAGAACGAGCAATACAAAATAATAACCATAAATTGATGCCGTGCAGCGCTCCCATTACAAACACAGTTAGTTTGACAGGAAAACGATTAATGAGAAAATAAGTGAGAAAATCAAGGGTTGGCGTGAAATGAACATGGATAAATGACATTGGCCAATCATCTATTTTCCAACGCTCGTGAAGAAATGAAAATGGATTGTAATAATGATAATTCGCTAAATCCCAGTTTAATTCTTTGCCTAACCCAATCGAAATCATTCCACACAATAGCATTCCGAAAAGTAAAATGCCTGCGTTTAAAAAGAATTCATTTAGACGATTAGGTTTCACCATAATGCATCTCCAACAAACTCATAAAAAAACTAGCAAAAACGAGTTGTATACCAAGTATGATGGAGGTGGTGGATGGGATGAGAATACGCATCATTTGTGTGGGAATCAGTGATCCAAATGCATGATGAAGCCAATACAAAAAAGAATAACAAGCACCTGTTCCACCGAATAAAATTAAGAGCGATCCTAAAATAAGACCGCGTTCTAAATTAAAATATTTTAAAAATGATAAATGACGCGGTGTATGCATGGGTAAATGATGTGTCGCAATGAATTTTGCGAAGACCGCAAAACTAATCGCTTGTAAACCAACGATCATAAACAAACTACTAAATAACATCGTATGAATATCGAGACTAATACCACCGATGACAATAGGCCCCAGTGTGAGTAGGGTCATGAATAACATGCCTAATGACATGAGCAACAAACCGGGATATAAAAAAAGCCAACGCGGGCTTAACAATAATAATAAACGCAAATGGCGCCAACCATCACGCCAGGGTCTTAAGTGCGGACGGCGACTGCGGCCATCGGGAAATAATTGTGTTGGCACCTCAGTCAATTTAAGATTGGTTAAAGTTGCTTTGGCTACCATTTCACTTGCAAATTCCATACCGTCGCCATGCAAATCGAGTTGTTGCAAACGATCGCGGCGAAATCCGCGCAAGCCACAATGAAAATCGCCAATATTACTTTTAAAAAATTGTCTGCCGATGAAAGATAATACGGGATTGCCGAGATAACGATTCAAAAATGGCATAGCGCCATGCACAATACCGCCTTTGAAACGATTACCCATGACTAAATCATAACCTTCACGTAGTTTTTGAATAAATGGCATAAGGTGTTGGAAATCATAACTATCATCTGCATCACCCATGATAATATACTGCCCTTGCGCTGCTTGTATGCCGCATTTCAATGCCGCACCATAACCACGTGTTGGCACCAGAACCACACGCGCTCCAGAACGATGTGCGATTTCTTGCGATCCATCTGTGCTACCATTATCAGCAATGAGGATTTCGCCGTGGATATTTTCAGCGTTTAAAAAAGCCTTGGCTTTTTGTATGCAAATCGCTAAAGTTTCTGCCTCATTCAAACAAGGCATCAAAATAGTTAGCTCGAATGAATCCATAGCTGCCTTCATGATTGTATTAATTTATAAACTTAATCAGTTTTTTCCCTGTTTTTCAAGTTGAATCGTCGTCATCACCCTCATCATGCCGCTTAAAAATCCTTCCCAGCAGGGAAAGGTGCCCAACGGGCATAGGCTAGAACGTCGTCCCGCGACGCTTTTCAAGCGGGATCCAGTGCCTTTTTTGGGCAT
>CAYRUP010000120.1:0-5669 GCA_964427485.1 uncultured Coxiellaceae bacterium
CGGTATATGAGAGTGGTGTATGTCAGCATTATGCTGATTAACTAAATTATTAGAAATGAAACAAAATTATCTTTGTAAAGAAGAAATTTTACTGTTAGAAGCCGATCTTTTTTCTCGTGTTTGTGCAGAATTAAAAGAGCATTTCAGAGAACATCAAAAAGATTACCTAAGATTAATGAAATTAAATAAACATACGGAGTTAACCATGCTTGATGAGAATTTTGTAGCGTTAATTATAAAAGATGTATTATTGAGTCAAGAGTATACAGTCGAAGGAATGGCTCAATATACTAATTTACCTGAAGATATTTTTTATGAAATTATCGAAGGTCGCAACATCACGCCTTCCGCTAATTTATTGCAGAGAGTCATTGAATTGCACCGAAGCGTACGGCCTACGTTATATAATGCAATTATAAAAAAAATCACCTTTGAATATCAGACTGTTGCCTAAAAGTATAAGTTGATTTCCTAAAAATCTTGGGTAAGATGACACCCAAAATTGATACCTAAATAAACAGGATGTGTTTGTGGTGACAGAAATAGATGAAGGTCGAGGTTTAGTTAAAGCGTATTGGAGTGATGTTCGCAAGCGAATTTTAAAAGTAGAACCTGTTTTTGCCGAGCTAGTTGATGCATTAGACATCGATAAATCGTTCCCCTTGTATCTTGCCTATTATCCTTATGGTGCTTTGAAGGGGGATACACAAAGTACTTTTCTTCCACATATGAATGGTAGTTGTTATCGATTGACTGATGCCGATGTTCCCAAAGATATTATTAAACATTTGGGTTATAGCAAAAATGGCGCTCCACTCGCCATGTTGCTCGATAAAAATCTGGAATTATTTATCGATTTAAAAGAGGAAGGTATCACCATTCCCCGTGTTTTATATACGCCAGGTTCATTTTTCCCTTTTGCAAAAATTTTAAGTCGAAAAAGCGCGCGAACCTATGCACCAAATGGCGTATTGACTTTAACTTCTGGCGCACGCTCTGTCTTTATGTTGCCGAATATTGGTTGTGCAACGCATCATGCCAATTTGCAGAGTGATTATAATATTCAATCGTCACCTGCAAAAACATTGTATACGCATTGGTTTCTCTTTAAAGAAATTATCAACAAAAGTGATTGCGATTGGCGTTCCTGTTTAATTTATTTTTCACAAAAATGGTTAGATAAACTTTTCTCTGATAAAGCTTGGTTGAGTTTAAGGTTATATTTGCATGAATTAGCTTGGCAATATTATGAATACCCTAGAAATCATTTTTATTATGATGTGGCTTTCTCTATTCTACAGAAAAAACGTAACTTGAAACCCAATCCTTATTTAGTGGATACAGCAAGACATTTATTTGCGATTGCACTCGGTGCGGCCCCAGGGTTTATACCCGCGACTGACACTCAAGCGTTACCCGTGGATGTGTTGCAAAAAGTATTTGTTGAATCTTATGGATTAAAAAAATATTTCGCAACCATTATGCAGCCGACGCATTTTAATTTTGAGGAAGATAAGTTTCCTATTTATTATTCTCTACAACATCCTTCTACCCATATGTTTTCCCCTAAATCGCGTAAAGTATCGAGTACGTTAGCCGAAATGCGCGAATTAGAACACATTACTCGCATATTTTCGCAAGGGTTGGCGGGTCGGGGTGGCTTATGTTCCGATACTATTATGGGTCAAGTTGCGGCAGGCATTGATTTTAACTATTTTCATAATAAATTAGACCGCCATGGCGTAGTGAGATCCTCTTCTGAAATAGAAAAGTTAGATAAACGATTTTTGCTGAAAAATAAAAAAACGCCGGATGCGACTTTTGCGGGTGATTCGACGTTTGTGCGGGGGTGTATTAGTTTGCAGTCGAAATAGAGACTCGCTTAAAACAAAAACAGCCCACAAAACAAAAAACTCCAATAACCCCACTCACATACCAAAGCATTTTGCCGCCAAAATGATAATAAATAGATCCACCCAGCAATGGCCCCATCACGCGGCTACTCGCAAAAATCATGCGAAATAATCCCAGACCATGACCTTTGTTTTTTTCGCTGGATTTTTGATAGCAAACCAATTGTGCTACGCTGAAAAATACGATTTCACCGATTGTGTAAATAAAACAAGAAAGCAAGGCTAAGATAAATAACGATGAAATGCTTAACAAAAATAAACCCGCTCCAACTAAAAAGCTTCCAATTCCCAGTAACATAATTTTATTGTAGCCACCTAGAAAATTCCCAATAGGAACTTCGAAAAGAATGACCAGCAGTGTATTTAAAAAAAATAAAATGCTAATCGCATTCATTCCTAACGCTGAAAAGGTATGTTTAATATAAATAGGGTACGTTGTACTTTGCTGAGAAATAATCATTCCGACAAAAAACACACAGATTAAAACGAATGGAACGAGAGAATGCGGTTTGTGACTATCCGATTTTCCAACAGAAAGTTTTTTTTCAACAGAAAGCGGTGGATGATATGAAAAAGCCTGCCAGGCAAGCAGAAATAATACGCATCCTGAGGTTAAAAAAATATAATGAAACCCAAAATAACTCACTTGTCCAATAATGAGCGCCGCTATTCCTAAGCCCAGATTCGCGCTTGTCGATAATAAATTGATGGTTTTTAAACGTTGCGATTCATTTGCTTCGCATTGTTGTAAAACAAAAAGCGAATTTGCGGTGATAAAGCCATAAGAAGCCATTCCCAAAATAAACATATCAAGCATCAAAAAATGCAAATGTTTTAATTCGATCAGAGCCAGATAGCCACAGGCTTGAATAAAAAGACAGATTGCTAAAACCAATCGCGGAGAAAATGTGTCTGATAATTTCCCTCCTAACAATCCTCCAGGAATAGCGCCTATTCCATAACAAGCAATGATGATGCCCGCAGTCGAAATCGTAAAATGTAATTCAGTCACAAAATAAATGGCGAGAAAATAAAATACGCCAATCATCATCGATTCAATTAAATTTAATATGCAGCCATACCAAGCTGATGCAGTTAATCCCGAGTAATTTTTTGCGTAAGTGTTTGCTAAACGTAATAAATTATATTGCATTATTGTTTATCTCAAATTCTTTTAACATAGCTAAATCACATTCAGCTCGCGAAACGGGTGGGATATAGAGAGTTGAAATTCGGGAAAAATCTGCATGGGGTAAAGCGGATAATTTAAATTGTTGTATGACGGATGCAAAACCTGGATATTGCGCTGCGCTATATAATGTCACGAGATAATCTGCAGAATAATATTGAAGTAAATAATTTAGCAATAATTTTGCACCTTTTGAATTATCCCAATTAGTTGGATGGTTGAGTGCGCCGATAATACTGACTTGCCATAAAATGACATGACAAGTGGGATCAATGGTGCGGGAACGTACCAATAAATCAGTCGTTTCAAAAGAAAGACAGCCATGCGAACCTGGATCAATTAATAAATCTGCAAATAAACAAGCTTCGGCAGAAATTCCAGGCAAAATGGTTGCATAATAACCTTCTTCTCTCGCTTGCTTCACGGCATTTAATGCGGGTAGTGCAAATACTGTGGGATGACCATAAATTACCACACAAACCTGTTTTCCTTTGCGCAGTATTTCTAAAATGTATTGCGTAATCGCTTGATAAGATTCACTCCGTAAAGCATATTGAAAATAAATTTCATCTAACGATTCAGCGTTTTGATTCGTTTTATGAATCCATTCTTGCATGGCAGGTTCATTGACGAGATAGAGAACGTTATCCGCTTGTGCAATATTAATTTTAGCTTCGTGGGTCAAATGTGAAATAAATTTAATGCCAGAACCTACAACGACAAGCGATGCTTTCATGAACTCAATCAAATTTGAAAAACATGTGATTCATTAGCAAAGCGTTCCGTGCTGGAAAGCTGCTTTTTTAAGGCTTCAGCATCATTTGCTAAAAAAATAGGTTGAAGATCATTAGGTAATGAATTTATTAACTTCATGTTGTGTACATGAGGTTCTGCATGTTCCGCTAATTCTTCTAATAAAGTGACTAGATTTTTCATTTGCGCTTTCCTCCAAAGAATTTAGAATATTCTCAGAAAATAAGGGTCAAATCAATGCTTAAAACTCACGAAGTCAAATCCATCATAATAATTGCCTTACCCTTAATGGCCGCGTTTTTGGCGCAAAGAGGGATGCAGTTTATTGATACGGTGATGATGGGATGGATTGGGCCTACAGCGCTTGCGGCAGGTGCATTGGGCACGGCGCTTTTTTCAACCGCTTTGATATTTTGTATGGGTGTATTGAGTGCGATTGGGGTATTTATTGTCCGCACCAAAGGTTCGGATCACATGTCTGATATTCCCGCCATTATGCAGCATGGATTTTATTTGGCGCTTATTTTGGCATTGCCCTGCATGCTCATTATCTGGTTTGTTCCTCTGTTTTTATTAAAAATTGGTGAGGAACCCACGTTGGTGGCAGATACCGCTTTATTATTGCATGGATTGGTGTGGGGTTTTCCCGGTTTTCTATTCTTTTTAGTATTACGTGAATTTATTTCCGCTTTTTCATTAACGTTGGTCGTGATGATCATATCGTTATTTGCGATTCCTCTTACTTTTGCGGCTAATTATATTTTGATTTATGGCAAAGCTTTTTTTCCTGCCTTGGGTATTGCGGGCATTGGATATGGTGGTGCTATTGTCATGTGGTTTATGTGTTTCAGTTTGTTGATATACGGTAAAAATCATGCGCTTTTAAAAAAATATCTGATTTTTAAATCATTTTATTTTGACCGAAAAAAAATGAGTGATTTGCTCCATATCGGTATGCCAAGCGGCGCACTATTTTTATTAGAAGCAGGCATGTTTTTAGCAACAACAATTCTCATGGGATATTTTGGCGTTAAAGCGTTAGCGGCGCATCAGATTGCTTTGCAGTGTGTGAATGTGGCGTATACATTGCCTGTTGCTTTATCGATGGCAACTGCATTGCAAGTCGGTCACGCCGCAGGGGCAAAAAATTTCTTGCAAGCGAAACAAACCACGTTGCTTTGTTTGACACTGGTTGTGCTGACTTCCGCTGTGGTGGCAATTATTTTCATTGCGCTCGCTCATCCTATTGTGAATTTATTTTTGGAGCGCGGTGAAAATCCATTTTCGGCCGTGGATTCTTTGGCGATTGCATTTTTACATATTGCTGCATTATTTTTATGTTTTGATGGTTTGCAATCCGTTGCCAATGGTGCATTAAGAGGGTTAAAAGACACATTCATTCCCATGGTATTTAGCATTGGTTGTTATTGGGTATTGGGCGTAGGCGGTGCTTATTATTTAGCGATGCATACTGACCTAGGTGCGCGTGGTATTTGGTATGGTTTAACACTTGGATTGAGCAGTACAGCAGTGATATTGATTTTGCGCTTTTTTGCAAAATTGAAAAAGCTCACAAGGTAATAGTGAAATTAGGGTAGTTATTGAGGGATGTTGACTACGTTGTTTTGTTTTTTTCTATGCATTATAAGAGCTTTGATGTCATCCTGAGCGCAGCGAAGGATCACTAAATTATAATAAGGTGATCCTTCGCTGCGCTCAGGATGACGTTATTTGCTCAGAATAAAAAATATCAAACAATAGGGTCTGTTGACAATTGGTTTGGAGGTTTTAAAAAGTGGGGAATCGAGTCAAAA
>CAYRUP010000121.1:0-5552 GCA_964427485.1 uncultured Coxiellaceae bacterium
TCGCGGAAGGATTACTCACTTCACGCAAACCTTTATCCGTCATCGCAAAAATTCCTAATTCATTCACAGCACCAAAACGATTTTTTACACCGCGAATCAAACGATAACGACTATCTTGCTCACCTTCAAAATAAAGAACCGTATCCACCATATGTTCCAGTACACGCGGACCGGCAAGCGTGCCTTCTTTGGTCACATGACCTACCAAAAAAAGAGCGGATTCAGTTTGCTTCGCAAATTTTACCAGCTGCGCAGCGCTTTCTCGTACTTGACCGACTGCACCGGGAGCCGATTGCAATAAATCCGTATGCATCGTTTGGATAGAGTCAACGACTAAAACACGCGGTTGTTCTTTTTGCGCAAGTTGTAAAATACGTTCAATGTGAGTGTCGGCAAGCAAAAGTAATTTATCTTCCGGTAATCCCAAACGGCGTGCACGCAAAGTAACTTGCTGCAAAGATTCTTCACCGGTTACATAAAGCACCTTCAATTCCTGACTGAGATGGCAAAGTGTTTGCAACAATAAAGTGGATTTGCCAATGCCCGGATCGCCGCCAATCAAAACCACCGAACCCAACACCAAACCACCACCGAGCACACGATCTAATTCTTTTAATCCAGTGGCCAGGCGCGCTTCTTCTTCCTGCAAAGTAATCTCAGTCATTTGCGTAATGGCAGGTTCGCCAATTGCATAACCTTGATAACGCGGATGTGTTTTTGTTGGTTTGATTTCTTCGACTAAACAATTCCAAGCCTCACATCCCAGACATTGACCTGACCATTTCGGAAATTGCGCACCGCAGGCCTGACAGGAATAAGTGACTTTCGATTTCGACATTTTATTCCTCGACAAGCAAATGTATTGCTGAGGAATCCAATTCACCATGACCTTTCATGACTAAACGATCCAACGCATGCATAGCCTCGGTTGCACCAGGTAAGTCAATTCCGACTTGATGCGCTTGCTCTAAGGCGAGATGCATGTCTTTACGATGCAATACGGATTTGAAACCGGGTTTATAGTCATCGTCTAACATGCGTTTACCATGTATTTCCAATACGCGGCTATGGGCAAAACCACTCAGTAATGCATCACGCACTTTGGTCGCATCCACACCGGATGCTTCTGCCAGGGTTAACGCTTCACTGACAGCAATAATCGTTTCAGCAATAATGATTTGGTTGCACGCTTTGGCAATTTGGCCCGCGCCATGCTCGCCAATATGAATGATTTCTTTACCCAATACTTCTAAAATCGGTTTAACTTTTTTTAAGATGTTCGCTTTACCGCCAACCATGATGGCTAAAGAACCATCGATTGCGCCTTTTTCACCACCTGAAACGGGAGCATCTAACATTTCAATTTCTTTTTTCTCCAGTTGTGCCGCAATGCGTTGGGTTGCGCTAGCTGAAATGGTGCTCATATCAATGACGATACAACCGGGTTTAGCACTCTGAATAATCCCTTTTTTTCCCACCAAAACTTCTTCCACATCAACAGTTGCGGGTACTATGGTGATAATAACATCCACTGCAGCTGCGAGTTCTTTCGGAGAATCATACGCTTTCGCACCGGCTTTTTTGAAAGTTGCTGCAACTTCATCACGTCGGGTATAAACCGAAACAGGATAGCCCGCACGAATTAAATTCATAGCCATGGGTTTTCCCATGATGCCTAAACCGATAAAACCGATCTGTTGCATGTGATTTCCTTATGTAACTATGGGTTCGTATATCCTAGTTCATCCACTTTCGCAGCGCAAATAAAGTCATTTTCTGATAAACCATTAATCGCATGCGTCGTGTAATGGACAACGCAATAGTTATAACCGATTTCCATATCTGGATGATGATTTTCTTGATTCGCGATCCACGCAACCGCATTGACAAACGCCATCGTTTTATAAAAACCTTTAAAAACAAAACGCCGTGTCAGTTGAGTCCCTTCCGTATTGACGTGCCAATCTGTCAGTTTTTTTAATAATTCCGCAATGGTTTCTTTGCTCAAAGGCGGGACGCCACCTTCGCAAGGAACACAGCGTTTGGATGAAAGATCGCAGGTTTGGTTCATTGTAATCTCCAAGTTTAATCAACTGGCTAATAATCTCTTTTGCTTAAAAAAAACCTTTATTATATTCTATCCAAAAAACAGAGAGGTTCAATATGGATATACACAACCCAGCTGGTACAGATGGATTTGATTTTCTTGAGTTTACAACATTGGAACCCCAGATGCTTGAAAAACAGTTTTTAAGTCTGGGTTTTATGCTTGTTTTAAAACATAATTCACTCGATATCACCATTTATCAACAAAATGATATTCGATTTATCTTAAATGCCAGCAAAAATAGCGCGGCAGAACAATTTGCAAAAATCCATGGTCCATCCACATTCGCAATGGGATTTCGAGTAAAAGATGCTGCAAGGGCCTACAAACATGCGATTTCCAAAGGCGCACGCGCCTCTAATCAAGGTATTTATGGCATTCCCACTATTCAAGGGGTCGGTGGCAGCTTAATTTATTTTGTGGATTCTAAAAAAGGTCAAGCGAATTATGCAGCACAGTTTTCACCGCTTGCGGAAGCGAGTACGGTCAAAACAGCGGGTTTAACGTATATTGATCACGTGACACATAATTTGTATCGCGGCAATATGGCGAAATGGGCCAATTTTTATAAAACCATTTTTAATTTCCGAGAAATTCGTTATTTCGATATCGAAGGTAAATTGACTGGATTAAAAAGTCAGGCGATGACAAGTCCGTGTGGAAAAATTCGTATTCCCTTAAATGAATCATCTGATGATAAATCTCAAATCGAAGAATTTTTAAAAGATTTTAATGGCGAAGGTATTCAACATATTGCACTCGGTACCAATGAAATTTACAACTCAGTGGATATATTGCAGCAACAGGGTCTGTTATTTTTAGACACACCGGATACTTATTACAGTTTAATTGAGAAACGGTTACCGAATCATGGTGAAGATATTCAACGCTTGCAAAAAAATCGTATTTTGATTGATGGATCTGTTCAACCAGAAAAACGTTTGCTTCTGCAGATTTTTACCAAAAATATGTTGGGTCCAGTTTTTTTTGAAATTATTCAACGTAAAGGCGATGAAGGTTTTGGGGAAGGTAATTTCAAAGCATTGTTTGAATCAATCGAGCTGGATCAAATTAACCGTGGCGTTTTAAAAGAAGAGCACTCATGAAACTTGCAACATTAAAAGATAATTCACGCGATGGTCGCTTGGTGGTTGTCAGCAGAGATTTATCTCGCGCGGTGTTAGTGCCGCATGTGGCACATACGTTGCAGCAAGCATTAGATAATTGGCATGAATGTCACAAACGTTTAGAACATTATTATGAATTACTGAATGCAGAAAAATTAACGGATACATTCGTGTTTCAAGAACAATGCATTGCGTCACCTTTACCACGTGCCTACCAATGGGCGGATGGCAGTGCGTATGTCAATCATGTGGAGTTGGTGCGAAAAGCGCGTGGTGCGGAAATGCCCGCGGATTTTTGGACGAATCCATTAATGTATCAAGGCGGCTCAGATAATTTTCTAGGACCTTATGATGATATTCCAATTGAAAATGTCGATTGGGGTGTCGATTTTGAAGCGGAAATTGCGGTGATTACAACCGATGTGCCGATGGGTGCGACACAATCGATCGCAATGCAATCCATTTGTCTTCTGATGTTAGTCAACGATGTATCTCTAAGAAATTTAATTCCGGGTGAAATGAATAAAGGGTTCGGATTTTTTCAAAGTAAACCTTCTAGCGCATTTTCGCCAGTCGCAGTAACGCCGGATGAATTAAGTGATGCCTGGGATGGTAAAAAAGTTCATTTACCATTGATCACGCATTTGAATAACAATTTATTTGGTTGTCCTAATGCGGGTGTGGATATGACGTTTGATTTTCCAACATTGATTGCGCATGCTGCGAAAACACGGCCATTAATTGCAGGGACAATCATCGGTTCTGGTACTGTTTCGAATTTGGATCGTAGTAAAGGCTCATCTTGTATTGCTGAAAAACGCATGTTGGAAATTTTGCAACAGGGTAAACCTATCACACCTTTTATGCAATTGGGTGATGAAGTGCGAATTGAAATGTTTGATCGTGAACAGAAAAGTATTTTTGGGGCGATACGGCAAATCGTGCGTGAAGGCGGAAATTTTTTACCCTCATCCCCGGCCCTTCTCCCAGCTAAGCTGGGAGAAGGGAGTTAATCTCTTTAGGAATGCGGCAAACACATGGAGTGTTAAATGCTAAAGCTATACAATTATTTCCGTTCATCAGCGAGTTTCCGCGTCAGAATTGCTTTGAATTTAAAGCAATTAAAATATACTGAAATTCCTATTCATTTGCTCAAAAATGGCGGTGAGCAATATGCAAAAGAATATCACACGTTGAATCCGCAATCGTTGGTTCCAACGCTGGTCGATGACGATAAAATCATTACTCAGTCGCTTGCTATTATCGAATATTTAGATGAGTTACATCCCTTGCCGAAGTTACTCCCCAGTGATCCGTATCAAAAAGCATTCGTGCGTTCTTTTGCGCTTGCGATTGCAGCGGATCTTCATCCTTTAAATAATTTACGAGTGTTGAAATATCTTAACGAAGAATTAAAAATTACCGAAAATCAAAAAAAACAATGGTATCAACATTGGATCGCAACGGGTTTGTCTGCGTTAGAAAAAACACTCACACAATCAAACCAAGTTGGAAAATATTGTTTTGGTGATACACCGACCTTGGCAGATATTTTTTTAATTCCGCAACTGTATAATGCGCGCCGTTTCGCCTGCGATTTAAGCGCTTATCCCACCTTAGTCCGAATTGATGCGCATTGCCAAACACAGTCTGCTTTTCAAGACGCATGGCCACAAGAGGAAACCACAACATGAGTGAAATTGATTTTCGTTCATTGGCAAATCACCATATTCGTAATATCACACCTTATCAACCCGGTAAACCGATCGAAGAAGTCGAACGTGAATTGGGTATTCCTTCTGTCACCAAATTAGCGAGCAATGAAAATCCACTCGGCCCCAGTCCACTTGCGCTGGCAGCGGCAGAAAAAGCATTGTTGAAAACACATTTATATCCTGATGGCGGATGTTACGAGTTAAAACAAGCGCTAGCGAAATTTTTGCAAGTACAGCCTAGCCAACTGACTGTGGGAAATGGTTCGGAAAATGTATTAGAAATTATTACCAAAGCCTATTTGCGGCAAGACAGTGCAGCAGTTGTATCGCAATATGCATTTTTAACGATTCAATTGTTAATTAGCAGTTACAATGCAGAAATGATTACGGTTCCAGCGACTCACTTTGGTCACGATATCAGAAAAATGCTTGCAGCCATCACGGAAAAAACAAGCATCATTTTTATCGTCAATCCAAATAATCCGACGGGAACCTATACAACAGCGGATGACATGCGTTTGTTGTTAGAGTCAGTGCCTCCTCACATTTTGATTGTGGTGGATGAAGCGTATCATGAATACATTGATCGCGCGGATTATCTGA
>CAYRUP010000122.1:0-5384 GCA_964427485.1 uncultured Coxiellaceae bacterium
CCGCCGACCTGCCCCTTAGGAGGGGGCTGCGCTATCCATCTGTGCCACCGGGACTCTCATAAAAAGATACTTGAAATAGCCAATGAACACAAAAAGAAATAAATAAGAAGAGCCAAAAGTCACATGGTACCGAGGGTCGGAATCGAACCGACACGGTGTCGCCACCACCGGATTTTGAGTCCGGCGCGTCTACCAGTTCCGCCACCCCGGCAACCTTTGGAAGAGCGGTGAGTATACCAAAGATTTTTTTGACGTCAACGAAAAGAAGATCTCGCACTCACATCAACCCACGAACTTGAAAATTTTTGCGAACTTGGACCATCCTCAGATTTTGATAAACTACGTTTCGGTTTTATTGCGATGGGTTGAGTCACATTTCTCAACATAATCACCAGCGAATTGTTGCCAGAAAAAATTAAATTCGGATTCGCGGCGAAATCCGCATAAGGCATTTTCAAACACTGCGTGAAATAAGTCTCCAACGAATGACTGCGAACTGGCGTCGTACGCTGCATTCGAAATTTCACATAATCCACCGCTTCCTTGAAAGTAATCGGTTCATAACGATTGAAAAAATTAACCAAATCATCCGCTCGATGCGAACCTTTACGACTATGAAAAACATTTTTGCTAAACCAAGACTTAGACGGCGCTTTTAAACTTTCATAATAAAGTTCACATGCTTCATTCACCCTTTTTTTCAAAATCTCAACCTTTTCCGCCTCTTCTGTTGCGTTGGGCAATTGCACCGGTTCTACACCCTGATTAGTAAATTGCAAATGCAGATTTTCCATGGCCGGAAATTTTTTATTACTTGTGGCGTAATAATCATAAATTATTTTTTTTTCAGGATCATTTTTTTTAACAGTGACACGCACGAAACCATGGTTTTTCATAAAACAAGGCAAATATTGACGGTTATTGTAGTCATGCCGAGATTGTAATTTACCGCCGCCGCCTCCGGCTATGACTTGACGTAATTCACTGCCTTTTTCTGGATTATTATAATAAGACATCGCATGCGTGTGCGCAGAAAAAATGGTATCAAATTGCAAGCCTTGTTTTTTCAAAATCGCGCGTAGCAAATCATTATAATTTCCTCTGAAATTAAACGGAGGCGCATTTAATTTTTTAATTTCAGCATCATTCAAATAAATATCTGCATCTTCTTGTCCAACACGTTTATCCGCTGTATGCAGAGGATGATGTAAAAATAAAAATTTGATCGCAGCCGGATTTTTTGTTGCCATTTCTGCTAACCAATTCGCTTGATTATTTTTTTTGCCATAATCAGAACCGCCCGGAAGTGAATTCAAAAAATCTCGGACATACGTGGAAGAATCGATAAAAAACATTTCAATATTTTTTTCTGACTTGGTAGGATCACCCGGCAATGTACAAGAGTAATAAGGTCTTGGCATATTCCATTTTTGTAATTTCGATAACTCGAGTTTTTGCTCTGCATATTTTGCAATTTTTTCTGCTGATAAAATACCGTTTTCTAAAAAAGTATGTTTGACTTGCGCACCTAACAATTCATCGCTTTTCGTATTACCTTTTTTAAACCCATAATAACCGCGATGAAAATTACGGTCATGATTGCCACCAATGACAAAACAAGGAATACCATGCTCGCCATACATTTTATAAAAATTCGTTTGGAATGCAGGATGATTTTCAGAATCAATTCCATTGTCATAAAAATTATCGCCCAAAATAACAATAAATTTGGGCTTTTTCCCCGTCGCAATTTGCTCCATCAATTGAGCCACTGCTTTTTGTTCTTCGCTCGCATTACCACCGCAACCCAGTACATAAAAACATACTTCATCAGAATCTTTTTCTTCGGCAGATGGAGGTGTATCAATTAAAATATAATCGCGTGGATCACGCATAATTTCAGCCATTTTAATTTCAGGCGGAGGAAGTTCTAACACTTTTTGCGAACGAAAATCTGTTAATTCCATGGGTTTTTGCAATGTACTAAACATTTATCATGCCTTTTTGTAGTAGTTTAAACCTGAGGCGCATACTTAAAATATCTCGAGCGGATCTACATCTAAAGACCAACGCACGCGATGTTTAATAAGAATTTTTTCAATCAATGGCATTATTTTTTTTAGTATTTTCTGCAGTTCTGAACGGTGTTTTGCTTGCAACATCAATTGCACGCGATGACGACCCGCACGACGCGGCATGGGAGCCGATAAAGGTCCCATAATTTGGATGTCTTTATTTTCAGAATCGATTTCTGTTTTAACTTGCTGAAGAAAATCATTGGCATATTCAAATTTGTGCGCTTCCGCACGAAATAAAGCGAAAAAAGCATAGGGCGGTAAGGCAGCCTGAATACGCTCTTTTAATAAGGTAGTAGAAAAGGCTTGATATCCTTGATGCAACAATTGATACAACAAAGGATGATCCGGATGACGTGTTTGAATTAGGACTTTGCCCGCTTTTTCATCGCGGCCTGCGCGTCCTGACACTTGCAGCAATAATTGCCCCATACGTTCTAACGCCCGAAAATCGGCACTAAAAAATCCACTGTCTGCATTGACGATGGCAACCAACGTCACATTCGGAAAATGATGGCCTTTCGCCAACATTTGAGTGCCAATCAAAATTTGATGATCACCATTTTGAATGCGAGCCAGCACATCTTCCATTGCACCTTTGCGACGTGTGCTATCACGATCAATACGCGCAATAGAATAATTGGAAAAAAAAGTTGTTAAGATTTTTTCAATCCGCTCTGTTCCCTGACCCACCGCATGCAAATCGGTTGCACCGCAGCCTTCGCATTTCGTCAGTAAATTTTTTTGTGAATCACAGTGATGACAATGCAAACGCGCTGCTTTGTAATGATAAGTCATGCGCATATCACAACGTTTACATTTCACCATCCAACCGCACGCATCACAAATCAGCATGGGCGAAAATCCACGTCGATTTAAAAACAACATAACTTGATCGCCGTTTTCTAAATGGTGTTTCATTTCATTAAGCAAAGGAATCGATAAGCCTTGTTCGAGTTGCATATTACGAATATCGATCATTTGAAATTGCGGTAATTCCGCAGCACCCGCGCGTTCAATTAATTTTAAATGTTGATAACGATTATGTTGTGCGTTATGCAATGTTTCTAAAGAAGGTGTGGCGGAGCCTAACACAATGGGAATGTGATTTAAGTGCGCGCGCATAATTGCCACATCGCGCGCGTGATAACGAAAATTATCTTGCTGCTTAAATGACAAATCATGTTCTTCATCGACAATGATCAAACCTAAATTCAGAAATGGAGTGAAAAGCGCTGAACGCGTGCCGATGACAATACGCGCTTCACCTGATTTCGCATGCAACCAAGCTTGAAAGCGTTGTTTTTCTGTCATCGCTGAGTGCAACGCAATCACCGGCTCGCTGAAACGCTCACGAAAACGCTGAATAGTTTGCGGCGTTAAACCAATTTCTGGCACAAGCACTAAGACTTGTTTTTGTTGCTGCAAAACATGGGCAATCGCCTGAAGATAAACTTCCGTTTTCCCACTGCCCGTAACGCCGTCTAGCAAAAAAACTTTAAATTCATGTAGAGTAGCTTCAATTGCCGCTAAAGCAGTTTGTTGATCGGCATTCAATCTGAGCGGTATGCCTGTACCTCCATTTTTATCAAAAACTGGTTTTTTGGCTCGCGGCAGAGTGGCTGGCTTTCCTTGCCGTAACCAGGCCGGTATCACCCCCAGCAACACTTCGCCAATAGGATAATGATAATAATCTGCGGCCCAAGTCGCTAATTGTAAAATATCGGCTGGAATCACGGGCTCAGTATCTAGAACCTCAATAATGGGTTTGAGTTTATCGATGGGAATAGTTGATTCAGCCGCAAATCCCATGCAAATGCCGACTAACTCTCTCTTTTGAAAGGGAATTCGGATGCGCATACCAGGACGCAATTCTGATAAATCCACACCCTCTGGCATGAGGTAATCAAAACAGCGCCGTAGCGGCACAGCGGCGGCGATCTGTACTATCTTTCTATTTTTGTGCGTCATAGCGGAGTACTGTAATGTAAAATTTTCTTCTATGGTATAATTTTAATATTCTAAACGAGTTATGGGGTTTTTTATGGCGAGCGATGAACTTAAAAAAGCATTAGATATAGTTTTTGACAAGCTTAAAGAGCAGGGGTTGTTACAAGAATTAGGTGGCAACAGTCCTGAAGAACAACAAGCTTTTAAAGAAGGTGTCCTCAAAAGAACCATGACAAATTTAGAAAATGGCGGAGTTGCGTTAACACCTGATGATTTGAAAAACCGTGCAAATGTATTAAAACTGGTAATCATTATGGTCAATGCGGCAGTCGCTCAAGAATACGATCCAAAAAATGAGGGGCTTTATAAATTACATCCAGAAAATAGAAAAAATTGTCAGAAAGCAATGACAGAAGAATTAAATCAAGTTTTCAACAAGGCGAATATGCCGTCTGAAGGTAGGGATGCACTGATCGAAGAAATCACCAGCAATGAAATAAAAAGACCATCGGCGCCTACACCCAAGCCGGGCAGCGGCAAAGTAGAAGACGATCTACGAGCAGTTATTGTTGCTGAAGCCGGCACTGCCGTAATGACTGAAAACAGACTCGCCACTGCCTCTAAATCGGTCGATACCATAGAATCGATGATGGCGCGTGGAGCAAATAATGAATATGGATTGATCGCTGGAGTCTTCGATGCTTTGGATGAGGCGGAACAACAGAAAGATCGCAAATCCCCATCCCCATTCAACATAACACCGAACCCATTTAAATAAAAAAACATGGACGCAATACAACAATTCACCCAAGTCATCAATGATATTCCCTTCAACCGCATTCTCGGTTTAAAAATTAATGCGGTTGAAAAGGATTGTCTCACCATGCGTTTCGATATGACAAACGAACTCATTGGCAATTTCATGCATGGCATTTTGCATGGCGGTGTTATTTCTGCCGTGCTAGATATGACCGGTGGTGCGGCTGCGATTTATTCTGCCGTTCAAAAACGCGCGGGCAAAAATTTAAATGAATTAGCGAGTGTTCTTAACAAGGCGAGCACGATCAGCATGCATGTCGATTATATTAAACCAGGGAAAGGAAAACATTTTGTTGCCAAAGCTTGGGTTCAGCATAGCGGCAACAAAATTACTTTCACCCGCATGGAATTGCGTAATCAGGAAAATGTGCTGATTGCGGCGGGAACGGCTACTTATATGGTGGGGTAGGAAGAAGGGCGCGACACGTCGTGCAGAAGTTTGTCATCCTGAGCGCCGCGCAGGGTGGCCGTTATAATTTTGCGATACTTCGCGGGGCGCAGGGTTGCATATTGGCGGGGGTTCCCATTTCAGATCGTGCA
>CAYRUP010000123.1:0-5269 GCA_964427485.1 uncultured Coxiellaceae bacterium
TATAATTTAGTGATCCTTCGCTGCGCTCAGGATGACATCAAAGCTCTTGAAATGCTTAGGAAAAAAGCAAAAAAATTCTTAGCTTGATGCCTATGCACCCGACAGGTGAAGGCATTCTATGCAGCTATACCGTGAACAGTTATGTTTTTCTTAGTGAGAAGGTAGATGCATGCTTCCCGCATAAAAAAATATGACGGGAAGCACGCGTGAGATGAAATGATTTTTTTAAACGTGTCTAATATCTACTTTCGTACCGGCAATGCTAATTGTATAGCTTGGGTCTTTAATATAGTTTAATGTTGCCACCAGGGTTGAAAGATTAATCGACATTCTTGCGATGGGTTTTGTATCGCCACAATTTGCCGATGCAAAAATATCAGCGACACAGGTGCCGCCAATGAGTTGTCCGCAAACAGTCTTCGCTTCAAGTAGAGTTGTGCTTAAATGGCCAGGCTGTTTTGTACTCGGATTATATGCTGGAGTAATCTTTCCAAAAGTTCCAGAGCAATTGCCATATCTTTCACTGGGTGTTCCGGGGTTTAATACAATTCTTACTATCGAAGGTTGACTGGTCCAATTGTAGGTTTCTAAATTTGCGCTAGCGATAACAGGTAAAGCTAATAATCCAAGCGCACATCCAATAAGCGCGCGTTTTTTTTGTAACATAATCATCTCCAAGATTGTTTTCATAAAAAGAAAGATACTATAACAATCTAAGAGCCGGTTGTCATTTACCAAAAAAAATTATTTATATTTTTTAAGCCAAGCAGATAATTTTTTTTGTTCAAGCGGCGATAAAAATAATCCTAATTTTGTTCTACGCCATAAAATATCTTCAGCGGTTGTTGCCCATTCATGTTGAATCAAATATTCCAATTCTTTTTGATAAAGACCTTCAGCAATTTTTTCACCTAAATCGTCAAGCCCATTTGTTCCCGCTAAAATAAAATGCACTCGCGTACCATAATTTTTAGCATATCGATACGCCATATCTTCGGGTAACCAGGAAAATTCCTGTTGCAATTGCAGATAAAATTTTTGGAAATCATTATCTTTAAAATCACCGCCCGGAAGTTTAGCCGTTGCCGTCCATGCAGGTTTCATCAACGGAAAATAAACTTTTAGTCTATCTAACGCTTCCTCCGCCAAACTGCGATGTGTTGTGATTTTTCCACCCACTACAGTTAATAAAGGTAAATCCTGTTCGGATTCGAGTACGAGTTTATAATCGCGTGTTATGCTAGCTAAATTGTAGGTTTTTTCTGCTTGCAAACAACGTGTTCCCGCGTAGGACCAGCAAATATCTTTTGTAGAAATGGATTTTTTAAAATATTTATTCACGATTGAACATAAATAATTTTCTTCGCCACGTGTTATTTTAATTTTATCGAGATCTTGATTAAACGGCAGGTCAGTTGTGCCAATCAAAGTAAATTGTTGTTGGTAAGGAATCGTAAAAATAATGCGATTGTCGGTATTTTGCAATATATAAGCAAATTCGCCTTCATATAATTTCGGTACAATAATGTGACTGCCTTTCACTAATTTACTGCGAATGGATTTGGTATGCGTAATATTTTTTTGTACATGCTCAATCCACGGTCCGCTTGCATTTACAAGCGCTTTAGCATTGACATAAAATATTTTTTTTGTCATAAGATTTTTTATTTTAATTTTCCAGTGATCACTTTCACACTGGGCCGAAATAAATTTATGTTGTGTTAAAATCGTGGCACCTTGTTCTTTTGCCGCTAAAGCATTCAGTAGTGTGAGTCTCGCGTCATCAGTAAAACAATCATAATAAGAAAAACCTCTCGTGATTTTAGCAAGCAATGCATCACCACGAACATTTTTTTTTAAATTAAGATATTTTGAACCAGGTAAAAAATTTCTTCGTGACAAATGATCATAAAAAAATAAACCAAGGCGAATTAACCAGGCTGGGCGTGAATGTTTTTCCTGCGGTAATATGAATTCCAGTGGAGAAATCAGGTGAGGCGCTTTACGCATCAAAATTTCGCGTTCGCGTAATGCAATTCTGACGAGTTTAAATTCGTAATATTCCAGATAACGCAAGCCACCGTGAATTAATTTGGTGCTGGCGGAAGAAGTCGCGGCAGCAAGGTCATTTTTCTCACATAAAATAACGGATAAACCACGGCCGGAAGCATCTGCGGCAATGGCAGCGCCATTGATGCCGCCACCTATAATAAAAATATCCGTATTTTGCATGAGTCTCTCTTTGCGTCGGGCGCCCTAGCTAGTATACCATTCCTTCTCTGATAAGGAGATCGAAATGACACATTACATACTTTCTATCGATCAGGGTACAACCAGTAGCCGTGCCATTGTTTTTTCTGAAACAGGCCAAGCGATGAGTCAACATCAGATTGACTTACAACAATTTTACCCTCATGCAGCGTGGGTTGAACAGGATCCCAAAGAAATTTGGACAAATACTTACAAATGCTGTCTTGAAGCACTCAAAAAAATCAATTTAACAGCAAAAGATATTGCTGCCATAGGCATTTCGAATCAACGAGAAACGACACTGATCTGGGACAAAAAAACGGGCGAGACTATCTATCCTGCTATTGTTTGGCAAGATCGTCGAACCAGCCAACTCTGTCAGACATTGTCACAACATAAAATTAATGCAACATTGTCCAAAAAAACGGGATTATTACTCGACCCTTATTTTTCTGCGACTAAAATTATGTGGTTGTTAGAAAACGTACCCGACGCGCGTGAAAAAGCAGAGCGTGGTGAATTACTATTTGGCACAGTGGATACATTTTTATTGTGGCATTTGACGGGTGGTAAATCACATGCAACGGATGCAACGAATGCATCGCGTACCTTGTTATTTAATATTCAGACACAAAAATGGGATAAAGAAATTCTCTCTGCATTTAATATCCCTGAAATATTGTTGCCCACTGTTTTAGACAGTAGTGCTGATTTCGGTATGACAGAAAAAGAATTATTTGGCGAAAAAATACCGATTGCTGGAATTGCGGGTGATCAACAAGCCGCTACGTTTGGTCAAGCTTGTTTTAGTCCTGGCATGATAAAAAGTACCTATGGTACGGGCTGTTTTATGCTGCTTAATACCGGTTCTCTTGTTGTTACATCAAAAAATCAATTACTCACTACGATCGCTTATCGACTCGATAATAAAGTGACTTATGGATTGGAAGGCAGTATTTTTTGCGCAGGCGCAACGATTAAATGGTTGCGTGATACGCTTAAATTAATTACCAGCGCAGCAGAAACTGAAACGTTGGCCAAATCGATCAAAGACACGGGTGGCGTTTATTTAATTCCTGCGTTCACAGGATTAGGCGCGCCTTATTGGAATCCTCTTGCGCGTGGTGCATTGATTGGATTGACACGAAATAGTGATGCGCGTCATATTGCCCGTGCCGCATTGGAAGCCGTCTGTTATCAAACGCGTGATTTATTGGATGCGATGCTGAAAGATGGTGTAACGCAATTAAAAACCTTACGTGTGGATGGTGGAATGGTTGCGAATAATTGGCTAATGCAATTTCTTGCAGACATGTTAAATTTAACAGTGCAGCGGGCAAAATGCATAGAGACCAGTGCATTAGGTGTAGCTTATTTAGCAGGATTACAAACAGGAATCTTTCAATCACTGGATGAAATTAGCCGTTTATGGCAGTCTGACTCACAATGGAAGCCCGAGATGCCTCAAACATTGCGTGAAAATTTATATGAAGGTTGGCAGTGCTCAGTTAATAGAATTATTTCATAATTGTTGTCAGTTGTTATAATTTTGTTAAAATGGGACAAATTTTTTATTCATTAAGGACGTGACATGAAAACAAAGGTATTAGCGTGCGTAAGCATCATTGCTTTGACAAGCAGCAGTTTAGTAATTGCAGGGAATCGTCCAGGTGCTGTCACGCTTCGATTGGCAGATGGCTATGCTTTCTTTGCAGATAGAAGACATTTGGAAAATTCTTCTATTCCAACCATTGAATTAGGTTATGAATTCGATGAAAAATGGGCTATACAAGCGGGTGCCAGCGTTGTGAATACGGATGTAGATGGTGGTGGACCCAATTCAGGTGCACATGGTTTTTATTACCTGTTGGATGGTGTCTATCATATCGGTAACTATGGACATTTTGTGCCATATGCTCAGGGTGGCGTAGGTATCACCAGTTTAAAGGTTCACAATACGAATGATCCAACCGATCAAACAAATGTTAATATCGGCCTTGGTTCACAATTCTTTATTGATAAATCCATCGCGTTGGCTGCCGACATAAGAGATGTATACACATTGTCTGGCGGTAAAAATGATGTGATGTTGACTGCTGGCATTACCTTCTTGTTTGGCGGTGGTTATCCGGAGCCCGCACCAGTCTATAAGAAATAATCAATTTTTGTTATCGATCTAAATGGAGTTGATCATGATTTCAGAAATTGATTTTCAGCGTGTCAAATACGATCCAACTATTCACAGTGCTTTTATTTTAAATAAAATCGTCAATTTCAATTCTACTTATAGCAATTTAGTCACGGTGGATGCCTTAACGGGTATCCCCGCCGTGGGCGCGGCATTTCTTTTGGCTACGGGTTCGCTTTCTTTGTTGGGATGTTTAGTGATTTGCACAGGACTTTATTTTGGTCGAAAAAAACTGGACCGAAGCGTGTGCAGAACGCAATTTATGAATGAATTTACTAAATTAATGGAAATATACGAATGGTGCTGTAGAACAGGTGGTGATCGGGTTACACATGATGAGACTTTTTTGAAATTATTGAAAGTGATTTTGCCGTTTTATGCAATGGATGCTGAGATGTTGGTTCCAAAACAGGGGGATCTTTCAGATCAGTTTCGTGAACTTTTCTCTGAGCCACCGCATTTTATTCGGTTTTCAGATCCTAAAAAAACACCACCTTCTTTGACAACAAAAATCACCAGTTACGTAGGTTCTTACTTTCCATCGCCCGAAATCAAGCAGGAGGTGGTTATTAAAAAGAAGCAAACCGGTTATCAATTGCCGCGATTATTTTCAGTGCCTATTGCACATTTAACATTGGCGGCTTATGCGTGTGATGAAAATAAGAAAAAAGAAAGTAAAAACGAAGAAAAAAGCAAAATGACGGCGCAAGTTTTATCGCTTATTCGTTAATAAGTCTGAACCCTCATCCCCAACCCTTCTCCCAGCAAGCTGGGAGAAGGGAGTTAAATAGAAAGCTCCCTTCTCCCAACTGCGTTGGGAGAAGGGCCGGG
>CAYRUP010000124.1:0-5111 GCA_964427485.1 uncultured Coxiellaceae bacterium
AGATTGTTGCGCAGTTTGAGATTCCTTATTACCAATTTTTAGATGAACAAGGTCAGCTTGCAAGTGACGCGCCCGAATTTGCTAAGGATGCGGAGCATCTTCTGCGTCTTTATCGCGAAATGGTTTTAAGTCGAACCTTTGATACAAAAGCGATCGCATTACAGCGTACTGGAAAAATGGGTACCTATCCATCCACACGCGGACAAGAAGCTGTATTTGTTGGGATGGGTGATGCAATTCCGCAAGATGATATTTTTGTGCCTTATTATCGTGATCTTGCTACTTTAACTTCACGCGGTGTTAACGCGGTGGATATTTTATTATATTGGGGCGGTGATGAACGCGGTAATCTTTTTGCAAATCCGCAAATGAATTTCCCTTATGCGGTTCCTATTGGTACGCAAATTTTACATGCTGTCGGTGCTGCGACTGCATTGAAAATTCGCAAAGAAAAGCGTGCTGTGGTTTGTGTGTGCGGCGATGGCGGCACATCGGAAGGTGATTTTTATGAAGCGATGAACGTGGCTGGGATTTGGAATTTACCCGTTGTATTTGTCGTCAGTAATAATCAATGGGCGATATCCGTGCCGCGCAGCGCGCAAACGGCAGCGAAGACGATCGCACAAAAAGCGATTGCAGCCGGTTTTTCCGGAGAGCAAATCGATGGTAATGACATTATTGCGGTACGTGCGCGCGTAGCAGAAGCAACTAAAAAAGCGCGTGAAAAAAATGAACCGACTTTGCTAGAAATGGTTTGTTATCGTCAACATGATCATACCACGGCGGATGATGCCAGCCGTTATGAACCAGATAATCTACGTGCGAATGAATGGAAAAAAGAACCCATCGCGCGTTTGCGCCGCTATTTGGAAAGTATCGAGGTGTGGTCACAAGATAAAGAAGATGCATTGTTAACAGAGTGCAGTGCGGCAGTTGAAAAAATCGTTGCAGACTATTTAGCGATCGAACTTCCTCTTCCTGTTTCGATGTTCGATCATTTATATGCGAAATTACCTGATGCATATGCAAAACAGCGAGAAAACCTAATGAATCAGGGAGTGTAACATGGCAGAAATTACTCTTGTTGAAGCAATTAACCAAGCGCTAGCTTACGAAATGCAAGCGGATTCTGATGTCGTGGTATTAGGCGAAGATATTGCTAAAAATGGCGGTGTGTTTCGTGCGACAGTTGGCTTACTCGATAAATTTGGTCCGGAACGGGTGCGTGATACACCACTCGCCGAATCGATGATTGCCGGTCTTGCAATCGGCATGGCAATTGAAGGATTAAAACCTGTCGCGGAATTTCAATTTATGGGTTTCATTTATCCCGCGTTAGACCAAATCATTAATCATGCTGCACGGATTCGTAATCGCACGCGTGGTAAAATGCATTGTCCCGTCGTGTTTCGTACACCTTATGGCTGTGGAATTCGTGCACCCGAACATCACTCAGAAAGTACGGAAGCTTTATTTGCACATATTCCAGGATTGCGCGTTGTGATGCCATCTTCACCCGCACGCGCCTATGGTTTATTACTTGCCTCAATTCGTGATCCCGATCCAGTGATTTTTTTAGAGCCTTCCCGATTGTATCGCTGGGCGAAACAAGAAGTACCAGACAATGGCAAAGCTTTACCCTTGGATGTTTGTTTTACTTTGCGTGTCGGCGAGGATGTGACGCTTGTCACTTGGGGTTCATTAGTCAAAGAAACCTTAGCTGCAGCAGAAAAATTAGCGGCAGAAGGCATCAGTGCAGAAGTGATTGATCTTGCCACCATTAAGCCCATCGATATGGAGACGATTTTAGCTTCTGTGGAAAAAACGGGACGCTGTGTGATTGTCCATGAAGCTGCGCTGACCTGTGGTGTGGGAGCGGAAATTTCCGCGCAATTGGCGGAACAAGGATTAATGTTTCTCAAATCTCCCGTCGTACGCGTAACAGGTTACGATACGATTGTGCCGTATGCGCGTCTTGAAAAATATTATTTACCCAGTGAAAATCAAATTATTGAAGCAGTACAACGTGTAATGGAGTTCGCATGAAAATATTTCATTTACCTGATTTGGGCGAAGGATTGGCGGAAGCTGAAATTCATGAATGGTATGTCAAGGAAGGCGATGTTGTAAAAGTCGATCAACCCATGGTGAGTATGGAAACGGCCAAAGCAGTTGTTGATGTACCCGCACCACAAGCTGGAAAAATTGTTAAATTATACGGGAAAAAAGGCGATATTATTCAAACTCATGCCCCCTTGGTGGAATTTGAAGGCGAGAGTGATACCGTCAAAGCAAAAGACAAAGGCACGGTGGTCGGAAGTCTTGAAGAAAGTTCGACATTGTTGGATGAAGGTGACATGATCATTGGTGCTGCGAAAAAAACCGCAAGCACGGTTAAAGCGATGCCCGCGGTGCGGGCTTTGGCGAAGCAATTAAATGTTGATTTGAATACCATCACTGCCAGTGGTCCCCAAGGACAAATTACAGTGGATGATGTAAAAAAAGCCGCAGGTCAAAAATCAAAATTACCCGGTAATGTGGAACCTTTGCAGGGTGTGCGGCGTTCTATGGCGATGGCTATGACTCAATCGCATCAAGAAATTGTGCCCGTTACAATTATCGAAGATGCCGATGTCACCGATATTAATGCCGATTTTTCTACCCGTTTATTACAAGCTATCGTCGTTGCAGCAAAGGCAGAACCTTCATTAAATGCCTGGTATGATGGTAAAAACATGGAGCGTTGTCTTCACAGTGAAGTGAATATTGGACTGGCAATGGATACGGAAGAAGGTTTGTTTGTGCCCGTTTTAAAAGACGTCGCAAAAAAAACCGTGTCAGAATTACGTGAAACGATTGATGGATTTAAAAAATCCGTACGTGCACGAACTATTTCGCCCAGTGATTTGCAAGGCGCCACGATCACACTTTCAAATTTTGGTACGATTGCAGGACGTTATGCGAGTCCAATTATAGTGCCGCCGATGGTGGCTATTTTAGGCTGCGGAAAATTACGTGATGAAGTACGCGTCTTAGAAGGTCAAATGGTCATTCGTCGTATTGCGCCCTTATCACTCACTTTTGATCATCGCGCAGTCACTGGCGGAGAAGCTACGCGGTTTTTAGGGGCCATCATTAACTATTTGGAAAGTAAATAATAGCAAGAATAAGACAAGGAAGGCTTATGATTAACTCCCTCAATTTTCATCTTGGTGAAACGGCTGATCTGTTACGAAAATCAGTCTCTGATTTTGCATCCAGCGAAATTGCGCCGCATGCTCCGAAAATTGATCACGAAAATAAATTTCCATCTGGTTTATGGAAAAAACTCGGTGAAATGGGTTTGTTAGGAATTACAGTCGAAGAAGAGTATGGTGGTTCTGGATTAGGTTATCTAGAACATGTCATTGCCATGGAAGAAATCAGCCGTGCATCGGGATCGATTGGACTAAGTTATGGCGCTCACTCTAACCTATGCGTTAATCAAATTCGTTTAAATGGCACAGATACCCAAAAGAAAAAATATTTACCTAAATTATGCAGCGGTGAATATGTGGGTGCTCTGGCGATGAGTGAGGCAAACTCCGGATCTGATGTCATGAGTTTGCAATTACGTGCAGAAAAAAAAGCGCATGACTATGTATTGAATGGTACCAAAATGTGGATCACGAATGGTCCTGATGCGGATGTGTTAGTCGTTTATGCGCGCACCAAAAAAGATTCCGGAAAAAATGGCATTACAGCTTTTATCATTGAAAAAGACATGCCAGGTTATTCTACCGCACAAAAACTCGATAAACTGGGGATGCGAGGTTCAAACACTTCTGAGCTCATTTTTGAAAATTGTCTTGTGCCAGAAGAAAATCTTTTAGGCGATGTCAATCAAGGTACCAAAGTTTTAATGAAAGGCTTGGACATTGAACGTTTAATACTGGCTGCAGGTCCTGTTGGTCTTATGCAAGCGTGTCTCGATGTGGTATTGCCTTATGTGCATGAGCGAAAACAATTCGGTAAAGCAATCGGAGAATTTCAACTCATTCAAGCAAAATTGGCGGATATGTATGTAGGCTTGATGTCATCCCGATCCTATTTATATGCAGTGGCTGCCGCAGCCGATCGTGGTGAAATTACCCGGAAAGATTCTGCGGGTGTTATTTTACATACATCAGAAAAAGGCACTTGGATGGCATTACAAGCCATTCAATGCTTAGGCGGTAATGGTTATATTAACGAATTTCCCACTGGGCGAATTTTACGTGATGCAAAATTATATGAAATTGGCGCAGGCACCTCAGAGATACGCCGAATTTTAATTGGTCGTGAATTATTTACAGAATAATGGAAAGACAAAATGGAAGGATTACTTGTGACAACGATACAAACGCAACTTGATCCAGCGAACAGCAATTTTCAGCGGAATGCTGAAACTATGCTGCAACAGGTTCAAGATTTAAAACAAAAACTTGCCCACATTTATCAAGGTGGCAATGAGATGGCGCGAGAACGTCATCGCGAACACGGAAAATTATTGCCACGAGATCGTATTCAATTACTACTCGATTCCGGTTCTGATTTTTTAGAACTCGGAGCGCTTGCTGGATATGAATTATATGATGATGAAATTCCAGCAGGCGGTATTATTACTGGCGTTGGAAAAATTCATGATATCGAATGTATGTTGATCGTGAATGATGCGACTGTGAAAGGTGGAACTTATTACCCCATCACCATTAAAAAACATTTACGCGCGCAAAAAATCGCGCAAGAAAATCGATTGCCCTGCATTTATCTGGTGGATTCAGGTGGTGCGTATTTACCAAAACAAGATGAAGTTTTTCCTGACATGGATCACTTTGGCCGAATCTTCTTTAATCAAGCGAACATGTCAGCATTAGGAATTCCGCAAATTGCGGCGGTCATGGGATCTTGCACAGCAGGAGGCGCATACGTTCCTGCCATGGCGGATGAATCAATTATGGTGAGAAACCAGGCGACGATATTTCTTGCCGGTCCTCCTTTAGTTAAAGCGGCGACAGGTGAAGTTGTGACTGCAGAAGCATTGGGCGGCGCAGATGTGCATTGTCGAATTTCCGGCGTTGCCGATCATTATG
>CAYRUP010000125.1:0-5093 GCA_964427485.1 uncultured Coxiellaceae bacterium
CTCGGCAAATTATTATAAGGCCTAGCCTTCGCGGAGTTTACCCTGGTGAGGGCTCAGGATGACAGTCAAAATCTTAATGTTCCAAATCAATTACGATAGGTTCCAAGGTTTGAGATTCATCAATTGTTGCATAGCAAATAATAAAAATCTTATCACCAATTTCAGCTTTACGTGCCGCAGCACCGTTTAAACTAAATATTTTACTTCCCGCTTTGCCTTTAATGGCATAAGTTTCAAGTCGCTCACCATTATTTAAATTGACGACTTGTACTTTTTCATTTTCACGAATATTCGCTTGTTTCATGATCTTTTCATCAATCGTAATTGAGCCAACATAAAAAAGATCTTTGTTGGTAATGGTCGCATAAGCAATTTTTGATTTAAGAACTGTAATTAACATAAAACTATCCTGTTATTTTAACGTTATCGATTAAACGAACATCATCTATCCAAACAGCTCCTAAACGACGTTGCCATTTTTCCACAATATAATCGACTTTAAAACCGAGTGATTGAAGTTTTGTGGTAATTTCATCAATACTTAATACGCTATTTAATAATTGTGGAAAAGAACTCGCTGCTTGACGTTGTGCTGCGCTTAGTCGAGAATTTCTCGAACTTAATGCCAAACCATCTTCAGCACGAATTGTTTCACAACCTATAATTTCGGTAGAGAGAAATAATGAGGCACACATTTTTTTAACCAAGAGTAATTGCTGATAATCTTTTTCACCAAAATACGCTTGTGTCGCTTGTACTAGATTTAATAACTTTAACACCACGGTTAACATTCCAGTAAAATGACCGGGTCGATGTTCGCCTTCTAATTCTAAGCTTAATTCAGTCTCATTGATTTGAATTTGAAAATGGTCAAAATACATTTCTTTCGAATCCGGTAATAAAACATAATCGACATTCAATAAATTGATATCGTCTTCAATCGTGCGCGGATAGAGTTCAAAATCACTGGATTGATTAAATTGGGTAGGGTTAACAAAAATACTCACGACAGTGATGTCATTTTCATTTTTTGCGCGTTCACATAAACTTAAATGTCCTTGATGCAAATGACCCATCGTTGGAATAAAGCCAATCGTTTTATTTAACAAATTTTTTCTGATGTTTTGCCATGCGGTAAGTTTAGTAACAATGTTCATCTTGAGGAAATTCTCCATTTTTGACTTCATGAATATAATTTTCGATACCGGATGCAAGATGTTTTGACCCATCCACAAAAACTTTTAAAAATTTAGGTTTAAATTCAGTTTGCAAACCGAGTAAATCTTGCCAAACTAAAACTTGTCCATCTGTAAAGGGTCCAGCGCCAATTCCAATGGTGGGTATAAACAACGATTGCGTAATTTTTTTTGCTAATGCAGTTGGAACACATTCTAAGACGGTCGCAAAACATCCGGCTTCTTGTAACGCGAAGGCATATTCTTGCAGTTGATTCGCACTCTCATCGGTTTTCCCTTGCACTTTAAGGCCACCTAACATATGAATGGATTGCGGTGTTAAACCTAAATGTCCCATCACGGGAATGCCAGACTCTGTTAAATGACGAATGAGTTTTAAGTTGCCTTTCGCACCTTCTAATTTTACTGCGTGTGCACCCGCTTTCATTAAGGCATGAGCTGCGGAAAGACTTTTGCTAATTGATTTTCGATAACTTAAAAAAGGTAAATCACCCACAATAAATTTGTTGTCTGCACCTCGACTCACTGCAGCTGTGTGCATACTCATCATGGCTAGGGTCGCTGCAATCGTGTCTTTAAATCCGTACATGGTCATTGCTAGGCTATCGCCTACTAAAATGCAATCAATAGCGGTTTTCGCTAAAATACGGGCACTGGTGTAGTCATAACAAGTAATCATGCTGATTTTCTCGTTATTTTCTTTCTTTTTAGCAAAATCTAAAATATTCATACATTCCCTTTTTTATTTTGCAGTTGATAACAGGAAACAAAACTTTGATAAATTGATTGAAATGAATCCTCCGTTAGCGCCAAGATATTTTTTTCAATTGTTTTGGTATCTCCACGCACCAATGGGCCAGTTAGCGCAGATTGATAATGAGTCAGTAAATTTTGGGTTTGTTGTTGTAAATAAGCATGAGCGACTGTTTGAGGAATATTAAATTCATTTTCGAAACTCGAAAATAATTTTTGCCACAGCATACAACTAAAGTTGCCACTGAGTACGCACAGCGCATGATATTTATCTTTTAATTTTTTTTCCAAACGTACATGTGGATTGGGAAGGCCTGGGAGTAAATTGTCAAATGGCGGTGCATCTGCATCAACCACAAAATGCAATGTTTCATAACGTTCTTTTGGATATAAATCATGATTAAATGTCATTAATGGGTGAGCACCATAGGCTTTATCTGACACCAAACTACCGGAAAAATGAATAATAAATGCAGTTGTGTTGTTAAGATTGTCTGTGATAAAAGATTCAATCACGTTATCACGAATCAAAATTAAAACGTGCGTACAACATTTTAATTGTTCATTCAATTCACTGAGTGAAAGATTACGCTGCCATACACTATATGAAATATTTAAGAGGGAAAAATAATGTTGAAAATGGCGTGATACGCGGCCATTGCCGATCAATAGATAATGAGGTACTTGTCTCATGGTCAAGTCCTAGTGCAAAATAATGTTTTGATTTACTGTGTCTGCTTAAAAAGTCAGATCGGGTGTTAATCTAACGAATTACTTAGTGAAAAGCAAGGAGTCATAATGACCATTTTTCATCGACAATTTTGCATTTTCCTCATGCTATTTGCATTTTTCAGCGTTCCAACGTTTGGCAAACCACTCGATCAAGGCGATGGAAAATATACTGTGCCGCTCCGCGGGCTTAATTTGGAGGTTTTTACCTATAAGCCAAATTGTGCCAGCAAAGGCATTCTTTTCGTGTTTCATGGAAATGCACGGAATGCCGAAAGTTATCGCAATGCAACACGTGGTTTGGCTAATCGTTTGTGTCTGATTGTGGTTGCCCCCTTATTTGATGCAAAACGTTTTCCAGGCTGGCGCTATCAAAGAGGTGGGATTATGTATCATCAAACTTTGCAAAAGCCGAATGATTGGACGGCGCAATGGGTTCTTGATCTTGTCGCATGGGTTCGCCAAAAAGAGGGTCGAGCGTTGCCTTATTCGCTCATAGGTCATTCTGCCGGAAGTCAATTTCTCAGTCGATTAGCTGCGTTTACACCGACCAATGCAACGCGTATCGTCATTGCAAATCCATCAACTTATGTATTCGCCAGTTTAAAAACAAAAGCGCCTTATGGTTTTGGCGGCGTTTATCCAGCGGATATGGCGGAAGCACAACTTAAGCGTTATCTAGCAACACCGATCACCATTTTTTTGGGTCAAGCCGATGTGACGAATAAAGCCATTAACAATTCAGCTGCGGCATTGTTGCAAGGCAATAAACGCTACGATCGCGGCTTAAATGCTTACCATACTGCAGAAGCACTTGCGAAATCCCATGGATGGTCTTTTAACTGGCGCCTTGTGGTGGTTCCTGGGGTAGGTCATAGTGCCATTAAAATGTTCGCATCTCCAGAAGCAATCAAGGCCTTAGCACCGACAGAATAAGGGTTCCTTAAGGATTCCTTAAGCTACGATTTGTATAATTATTGCTCTTTATTATAATAAAAAACAATAAATACAATCGGAGTGGTTTCGTGGTTTCTATTCGTCAACGTATACTTAATCAAAAAGAACCTGAACTATTACCCCTCGTTCTTGATACAGCTCAAGATATTACGTTTGCCACAGCTTTTGCTGCATTAAAACCAATACTTGATAGCGTCATTCCTGTGGCTTTATTTCCTGCTCTCACCATCATTACTCTATATAAAAATTACCTTAATTGGAAAAACTACCGACGTGAAGTCAATAAAAGCTTGGATAAGCAAGCTTCTATGGGTCTTAATATTTTAACTAGTATAGCTGAAGTCATTGCAGTCATTATTTCATTGGCTGTCGCTTCTGCATTAGTTCCCGCTATTTTCGTTGGAATCACTGCACTTAATTTTTTTTCTCATTTAGGCAAAACGGTCTATCACGGTTGGAAATGTTTGTGGACTAAAGCCGGAACAAAAAAAAATGCAAGACATAAATCTGAATTAAAACAAAATGCAATTGCAACAGGTATATTGGGCACTGTGGGTACGGCAATGAGCCTATTATTACTTGCTCCTGCGTTGGGTTGGGTGGTTTGGGGTGCGGGTGTGGGAATAGCAGCTCAAGCAAGTGCTGCGACTGTTATTGGTGCGAATGCATTATATGGCGGGTATTCCATTTTCAAAATGTATAAGCAACAAGCACGTCTTCCATCCACACAAACTGAACATACAAATAATCGAAGAATGACGGGTTCTATTAATTCGGAATCATTCATTGAAACTCCGCAGCGGACTCGAAGTGTCTCTTCACCCATTAGCGGAAAAATGGTTGAGGAGTATCAGAAAAAGGGGTGTTTTGAGAGTTTGGATCACGATGATCTTGAAGATTTAAACTGTAAGTTAAAATTCGCAGATCATCCGCAACGCATTTTATTACAATTGTTAAAACAGGAAAGACAATCTCTTTTAAATGACCTCCATGTCACATGGGTAAATGACCAGAAGGATGGCGAGCTTAAGTTAAAAAATGGATTATTACCTATAGATCAAATGACATTCGGCCGCACTTCTTGTTTTGATAGAATGCAAAAGCAAAAACGTTTAGATAAATTGCATGCTGTTTGTTTACTGGAAGAGTTAGTTAATACAGGCGAAACATCCTTAAAAGACAAGTCAGGCAACGTCATACAAACTCTCGATCAGATATTGATGTATTTTGACGAGGCCAAGAAAACAGAAAATGTATTTAAATCGGCGTTCCGTCCAGTAGGACGTATGCAGAAATTGTTTGTGTTAGTTGACGAGCATTTGGATGCTTGCAAAAAAGCTTCTTTCTCAGAAGAAAAAACCAATGGCTTGCGAATATGAAAAGACTCCCTTACTAAGGACCATATGTCATCCTGAGCGCAGCGAAGGATCGCCTTATTATAATTTAGTGATACTTCGC
>CAYRUP010000126.1:0-5089 GCA_964427485.1 uncultured Coxiellaceae bacterium
TTTGCTGCTCCGCAGATTTTTTTTCTGACTCTGATAATGTTGAATCGATTAAATGACGATAATTTTCTAACGGAAATTTTGCATCAATTGCCACATTACCACTCGGCTCAGGTAAAAATAACATACAATCCGTTCGTTTACCGTTGCTTAACGTATGTTGAAACGCGCAATGTTGCTCAGGTATTACATTACGAATTAATGCGGATAATTGTACTTCACCAAATGCGCCACGTGTTTTTTTATCGGTTAAAATTTCTTGTAAACTAACTACATTACTGGATAGTTCCGTAATCTTTTTTTGTGCCGCATCAATCAAGGCAAGCCGCTTAATTACATCGCCAAAAGTCTGCGTTGTTTTTTCGAACCCTTCAGCTAATCTTTTTTCAACTTGCTGGTTAATTTCCCTTAACCGCAAATCGGTGGTATTCGTCAATGCCGTCACACGAGTTCCGACATCTTCCGCATAATCTTTCAATGCGTCTTTGACTTGAATTCGCGTTTCCTGAAATCCTTGTTGCAAGGTATCTTGCAGTATTTTTAATGTCTGTAAATCTTGCTGCTTATTTTGCTGACGTAAAAATAGGATAGCAATAAAAATAATTAAAACTAAAATAATCATCCATTCAATTGACATATGAAAATCCTAAATTAATCGCATAATCTTCCATAGAATGCGACTTCTTTATTAAATTATTTTTTTGCATAAATTGCACGAATTGCTCCCATTCCTTGCGATTAAAGCTAGCTGGATTTGCAGCGAAGTAGGGGATAGAGTCTAACCATGCGCGATGATTAAGTTTATCATTTAATTCGGGATGGTTTTTGGCAAAGGTATTCCAGGTTTCCTCTGGATGTTGTTTTAAATAAGTAACCCCTTTTTGTAATGCGGCTAAAAATTTTGGTAAGCGCGGATCATGAACTTTATCTTTATTGACCACAAAAATTAATTCACTGTAGGTAGGAACACCATTTTCTTCTGGTAAAAATACACGCGCTGGATGACCCGCTAATTCCATCTGAATAACTTCAAATGTGCGCATCATGCCGGTCACAGCATCTACTTTTTGCGCCAATAACGCTTGAGTCAAATCATAATGAACATTAATGTGTTTCACATCATTCAAGTTCAGTTTGTTTTTTTCTAACATGGTTTTAAGGACTACGCTAGTCATATCGCCGCCACTATAACCAACACTTTTGCCTTTTAAATCTTGAATGGAATGAATAGGACTCTCTTTTAAAACAACCAAACAACTAAGCGGTTTATCAACCAAGGTGCCGATTCGTATCAGTGGTAATCCCTGTTCTACTTGTTCTATAAATTGGGGTTCATAGGTAAGCGCAATCGTTGCTTTTCCCGCAGCAACCAGCTTAGGTGGGTCAGAAGGGTCCGCGGGGCCAATCATAACAACATCCAATCCGGCCTCTTTAAAATAACCTTGCTGTTCTGCAACAAAAAGTGGGGCATGGCTAGGATTGGCAAACCAGTCTAATAGCACAGTGATTTTTTGATTTGCATAGGCGAGTGATTGTCCAATGAGACAGATCGTCGCGATAATTGATATGAGCATTTTTTTCATTATGTGTTCCTTTATTGCCAGGAAATGGACTTTAGATATATATCGATTATGAAATACAATATCAATGAAAATATAACGAGCGTGAATAAACCGGCAAACATTAAATCAATTTGCATGCGTGCATTGGCATTTAACATCAAAAATCCCAATCCCTGGCTCGCACCCACCCATTCACCCACGATCGCCCCAATAGGAGCAATGGCCGTTGCAACACGTAGCCCAGATGCAAAGTGAGGAAGTGCTGCGGGAATTCGAATATACCAGAAAAACCGCCATTTTTTTGCATTCATCGTTTTAGCTAAATCAAGCCAGCCAGGTTCAGTGCTACGTAGCCCATCATAAAACGCGCTGGTTATCGGGAAGAAAATCATGATGACTGTCGTGGCAATTTTAGAGGCCATCCCATAACCAAACCAAATGACCAGCAAAGGTGCAATTGCGAATGTTGGAATGGCTTGACTGATAATTAATATTGGAAATAACCAATAACTAAATGGCCTGAAGAATGCCATGGCTAATGCGGCCATACAACCCAATACGACGCCTAGCAATAATCCTAAGAGTGTCTCAATAACGGTAATTTTTGTTTCAAACATAATCAGCGGAAAACGCTCATACCACGTATGCAGCACATCCCATGGCGTAGGTAAAATATAAGGTGGCAAATTAAATAGTGAAACAATCAATTGCCATAATAAAAAAATACTCAGTAAAACAAATAAGCCACGTATAAATAATTTCATGGGCTTATCTCTTTAGCCTGCATCAAGGCATGAAACAAAGCAGCCTGATGTTGCATAAGCTCAGGATCAGCCACATCACGTGGAATAGGAGTATGAAGTTGCATGGTGAGCGCAAGTTTTGCAGGAAGCCCTGATAAAATATAAATATCATCTGCCAGCCGTAATGCTTCTAATGGATCATGCGTCACTAGAAAAACGGTGCGATTTTTTAATAACGTTGCTGCGAGTGTTTGTAATTGAAATCGCGTGATTGCATCCACCGCTGAAAATGGTTCATCCATCACAACAATGGGCTTATCTTCCAGTAACGTTCGCACCATGGCAACACGTTGGCGCATACCGCCGGATAATTGATGCGGTAATTTATTTTCAGCATGACTTAAATCAACTTCCGCAAAGAGTTGCTTTGCCTTTGCTCGCAGCTCCTCTGAAACAGTACCTCGCAACTTAGCGCCCAGCAATGCATTATCAAGTGCAGAAAACCAGGGAAGTAACAAATCAGTTTGCGCCATATACGCAACATGTTCGGGCAGTGGTAGTGCATGGTCACACTGGATATGACCCTGAAAGCGTTCTTGCGGTATGTTACTTGGAATAAGTCCTGAAATAAGCTTTAGGAGCGTGCTCTTGCCAACACCGCTTGGTCCTAGTAAACATATCCATTTTCCTGGCGCAAGTGTCAAATTCAAATCATCAAATAAGACCTCATCGTCATAGGAGAGATGGATGTGCTGAAGACTAATATTGGGCGGCTTTATTTGCATCGCTTTAAAACCTGGGAGCGTTTTTGTGTTTAAAAAACCGAGGTTTTTTTGGCAGGGACTGAGCGAGCATAACTTTCTCCTGTTTTATTTTTTATAATAATAGGGCCCACACCTATTGAATACGCAAAATATCATTAATTATTGCCTGAAAGATAAGTAAGAATAAAAAAATCATTCCAAGCCTATACATTAAGAACAAAACTTTTTCTGGAATAGGGCGTCGCATAATTGCTTCGATAGTTTGAATTAAGAGGTGACCGCCATCAAGACCTGGGATGGGAAAAATATTAATAATTCCAATAGAAATGCTTAAAAATGCCAGAAAACTCATAAAAGCTGCAAGCCCTTGATTCAATGCAGAGCCTGCGCTTTGAAAGATGGAAATAGGGCCACCTAAACTTTGTAAAGAAACTTTTCCAGTTAATAATTTACCGATTATCATGAAATTTAATTGAGTAAAATCGTACGTATTCTGCCATGCATGGGGAATCGCCGCGATAGGTCCATATTGAATTCTGCGTAACATATTGCTAGGCCAACTAAATTTTGGCGAAATGCCAAGGTAACCATGTTTTTTAAGCAGCATATCGCGCTGGTAACCCGTCATAACATCGATTATTTGAGTTTTGTTGTTACGTTCGATGGTAAGTGAAACTTTTTCCGCCGGACTTTTTTCAATTTGAGTGACCAAATCAATCCAGTCATGAATTGCTTTTCCATTGAGCGCAATAATTTTATCGCCTACGGCTAAGTTCGCTTTGGCAGCGGGCGAATCTGAACGAATTTCACCAATTACACTAGGAATTTCTGGTTCATAAGGTTCGAAACCTAAGCTCTCGAGAGGATCAGGTTTTAAATCATTCATATGCCAATTGGTTAAATCAAGAATATGGTTTGTGGTAGCCTGACTCGCTATCGGCTTAGTTGTTATTTGCATCTGGTCGGTGTCGCCAGTATGCGATAGGAGACGAATAATGACATTCATCCAGCTATGCGTTTCCGTGTTATCAATGCTGATAATTTCTTGTTGTGGTTTTAATCCAGCATTCGCTGCAATGGAATGTGGCGCAACATTACCGATGACAGGTGCGATGCTGTTAAATCCCATTAAAAATAATAGCCAATATAAACCAAATGCAAGAATTAAATTAGAAAGAGGTCCAGCGGCGACAATAATAAATTTTTTATAATAAGGTTGTTGATTAAAAGCAAGCGGACGTAGATCTACTGGAACAGCACCTTCATTTTCATCGAGCATCTTGACATAGCCACCCAACGGAATGGCTGAGATTGCGTATTCAGTGCCTTTTTTATCGGATTTCCGCCAGAGAACTTTTCCAAATCCGATTGAAAATCGCAGCACTTTCACGCCGAGACATCTTGCGGCGAGAAAGTGCCCGAATTCATGTATTCCAATAATGAAAAGTATTGTTACAAAAATACCGACTATAGAAATCAGTACAGATAACAAAGTTTAAACCTCCGCTGTATAGGCAGTTGTTGTTTGTTTCGTGTTGAGTCCAACTGCTTTTAAACGTTGTGAAATATGTTTCGCTGTCATCGCATCCTTAATTGGCCCAATTTGAACACGATAAAGTTTGTGTTTGTTAGAAGCTAACTGGGTAATTTTGATGGGTGAAGAGAACATACCACCCAGACGTTTTTTCATGCGTTCAGCCAGCGCTTTATTTTTAAATGCACCGACTTGCAAGTAAACATGGGATGAATTTGTGTGATGTTTAGCACTCGCATAATGTAATCGGGTGGGCGTGCGAGCAACATGATGTGTCACGGGTCGAGTTGCTGCAGGAACAGTCACACTATTATCCGCTAAATAAAAATCATTTACGTGAGCTGGGCGGTCAAATGTATTTCTGTCGAATTTCACTGGATCAATCGCTTTAACATCAACATAAGCAGTACCGTGACCTAACATACCCAATTTTTTTGCTGCAACATAAGATAAATCAATTATTCGATTAGCTTCAAAAGGTCCGCGATC
>CAYRUP010000127.1:0-5088 GCA_964427485.1 uncultured Coxiellaceae bacterium
TTAACCATAATGAGGAAAGACACACACAGTCGGGAAAACACGTACGAGGAACAATAAAACAGTTAGTTGTTTTAGCGTTGAGTGTGGTTTTATCGCTATTTTCTATTACAGCAGCCAATGCAAATCCACAAGGAGGTCAAGTGACGGCAGGGAGTGCCACCATCTCTTCTCCTAATCCTAGTACTTTACAAATTAATCAATCCTCTACCAAAGCCGTTATCGACTGGAAAAGTTATAATATCGCAGCACATGAAAAAACTCGCTATGTGCAACCCTCTACGCAATCCATCACATTAAACCGCATTGATCCCCATATGGGAGCTTCTATCATTCGCGGCGCTATTACAGCGAATGGAAAAATTATTTTAATTAATCCTGCAGGCATGTTATTTGCTTCAACTGCAACGATAGATGTTTCCGGTTTGCTCGCAACAACCGCCAATATCACTAACGATGATTTTATGGCTGGCAGATACAACTTCGTTCAATCGCCAGAATGGAATGGCGCGATTATTAATAATGGAAAAATCACCATCCGCAATGAAGGTATTGCAGCACTCGTTGCACCCGGTGTGGAAAACAATGGCACGATCATTGCCAACATGGGAAAAGTGATTTTGGCTTCAGGAACAGCATACACCATCGATTTTTATGGGGATCAAATGATTCAATTTGGTGTGAATTCTGAAACGTCAAAACCCGCTGTTGCGCCCGATGGACGCGTTTTGCGTTCAGCCGTCAAAAACAGTGGAACGATTATTGCGAATGGCGGAAAAGTTTTATTAGCAGCGAGAACAGCCGGAGAAATCTTGGATCATTCCATTAACATGTCAGGCCGTATTGAAGCGAATAGTGTCGCACAACGCGGCGGTTCGATTATTTTAATGGGCGGGGATAAAGGTGTGGTTAAAGTCTCTGGCAAAATGAATGCAATTGGAAAACATAAAGGAGAACGCGGCGGCACAGTGAAAGTATTGGGCGATCAAGTTCAACTTGCCGATAATGCTTTAATCGATGTTTCAGGACATAGCGGTGGCGGCACTATTTTAGTGGGGGGAAATTATCAAGGAAAAGGGCCTGAACACAATGCAACTCGAACTTCTGTTGCGAAAGATGTCACTCTGAAAGCTTCGGCATTAGATAAGGGCAATGGCGGAAAAGTCATTGTCTGGGCAGATGACACAACCGATTATGCAGGAAATATTATCGCAAGAGGTGGTTTGAATGGCGGTGATGGCGGTATGGCGGAAGTTTCGGGTCATAACTTATTAAGCTTCCATGGCAAAGTGGATTTAACAGCGCCGCTTGGGGTCACCGGTACGTTATTATTAGATCCAAGAGACTTAACTATCCAATCTTCAGGCTCAACAACGGCTACATTTACTTCGCCTCCTAGCACCTATACCAGTAACGTCGATAGCTCGATATTAACAGTAAATGACTTACAACTTGCATTAAGCGGCGCCAGTGTAACCGTGCAAACCGGTGCGAGTGGTACGATACAACAAGGTAATATTACAGTCGCCAATGCAGTCGCTTGGTCTAACACCAACACATTGACATTGAGTGCAACGAATAGCATTGCCATTAATGCTGGCATTTCAGATTCAGCCGCTGGCACTTTAGTATTAGATGCTCCAGGAGCTATTACCCAAAATGCCTCAGGCCTTATTACCGGTTCACTTAAAGTGACGAAACAAGGTACTGGCACGGCCACTTTCAATCAAGCGAATACTTATACGGGTCTCACAACCGTGAGTGGCGGCACATTATCCACTGCGACTTTAGGTAATCTTGGAACAGGCGCGATTTCAATTAATGGAGGCACGTTGTCTTATACAGGTAATACGGCAACTCTGAATCGACAAATTACCGTAGGATCTTCTGGAGGAACAATTCAAGCCACTACCTCAGGACAAATATTAAGTTTGACCGGTACGTTAGTCGGTGGTGGTAATCCTCTGACTCTTGATGTCAATGCAGGCAGTATCACATACAATCCTGGATCAGTTACCTCGGCTTTGGGTAACTTGACTGTGACTGGCAATACAACACTCGCTACATCAGGAACACTCACTTTATCGAAAACAGGTATTTTCTCAGGAAATACAGCACTGAATGGAGGCTCAATCAAAATTGGCATAAATAGTGCATTACCCGCTACGACCAGTTTAATCATGGATGGATCATCCGAGGTTTCGCTTGATCTGAATAATTTCACTCAAACAATCGCTTCGCTTTCAGGAACAAATACGAGTGCAATAATCACAAATAGCGGTGGTGGCGGCGGAAAAGTGCTGTCACTCATTAATTCAACGAATGGTTACTCACAATCTTATGCTGGAACATTAACAGGCAATTTAGGATTTACGCTTAATATGACAGGCACAGGATCACCCACACAAACTTTTTCTAACACAGGAAGTTCTTATACTCAAGCAAATACCATTACAAGTGGCACATTGAGTGTTGCGAGTCTTGCTGCTCAAGGTGCCAATAGCTCCATCGGTACAGGTGCATCTACACCGGGTATCGCAACGAGTGCGGGTGGTATTTTGCAATATGCAGGAACGGGAAATGACATAAGCAATCGTATTATATCGGGAGGAGGTGCTCTCATTAAAACTGGAACTGGCACTTTAACGCTGACTGGCGCAAATACGTATACGGGTACGACATCGATTCTGAACGGCACGTTAAAGATCCAGACGATTAATAGTTTTTCTGGTGGAGCAAGTAATCTGGGTAACCCAGCAGCAGGTGCTATTACACTCGGTGATGCAACAAACAATACAATAGGTACTTTATCTTATATAGGAACAGGTAGTACTTCCAACCGTACATTTACTTTAGCAGGAACGGGGGGTGGAACGATCCAAACGAATGTGGGAAGCACTGGAACATTAGCATTAAGCGGCAATATCACCAATAGTTCTTCGCCTCTCCTCTTTGATGTGAATGGAAGTGCTATTACAGAATCCGGAATCATTGGTAGTGGTTCAGGTACTGTTGCAAAAGCGGGTACAGGGTCATTAACCTTGTCGGGTGTCAATACCTATACGGGTAACACGACGATTGTCGCCGGTACGGTAGTCGCCTCCGTGACGGGTGCATTAGGACCTGTAACAGGTGGAAATATTATTGTGGCGCCTTCAGCAAGTACAACAGCGACAGTTGATTTGACGACGCTAGCTAGTTTGATTAACACCAACGGTAATATTCAATTAGACAGTACGTTAGCGAGTAGTACTGCACAAATAAACTTTTCCACTGCTTTCAATCTTGCTAAAGCAATCACTTTAACTGGAACGAATAATGTATTTTCTGTTGCAGCTAACACAACAACATTAACCGGTGCTATTACCGGCGGCGGCGGATTAACGAAATCCGGTGCTGGAACATTAGCATTTGGCGGTTCAAGTAACGCAAATACGTATTCCGGCACAACAAATATCACAGCGGGTACGTTACAACAAGCCACCAATGCCAATAATTTTTCGGCGAATAGCCAAGTTAATTTATCCAATGTTTCGGGCGCGATATTAAGTCTAAATAGTTTAGCGGGTTCAATTGGTTCATTAACAGGTGGTGGTGGAACGGGTGGTAATGTTGCATTAACATCCGCTGCATTAACCATCGGAAATGATAATACTTCACCGGCAGCTTATGCAGGATTAATTAGTAGTACTACAACAGGTGGCAGCATTATTAAAGCAGGCACTGGCACACTCACTTTAAGCAACACTGCGAATACTTATACGGGAACAACGACGATCAACAATGGAACATTGAGTGCCGCATTGCTAGCAAACGCAGGAGCCAATAGTTCATTAGGTGCACCGGCTGTGGCACAAGCCACGATAAGCTTAGGCAGTAGTACAGCAGCAACGCTAATTGATACAGGAGGTAGTACCAGTAATCGCAATATAACGATTGGCGGCACAGGAGGTGGTACATTTCAAACTAACTCAGGTACCGCTTTAACGGGTACCATTACCACAGCCTCGAATCAACCCATCACTTTTAACGCAAATGGCGGCAATTTAAATCTGAGCGGTTCCAGTGTGATCCAAGGTGCTGGAAACGTTATTATCACGGGAAACACCAGCAACGGCGTATCTTTTGGTGGTAATAATACTTATACGGGTAATACACTCGTTAATTCGTCGACATTACATGCTAACTCAGCGAATGCGTTAGGAGGAAGTGCTGTAACGGTTAGCTCAGGCGCCGTTTTAGATTTAAATTTTAATGGTACTTTGGCTGATACCAATACGATTACATTAAATGGTACGGGCATTAGCAGTGGTGGTGCATTAACATTTTCAGGAACGAGTGTCACGGTCAATAATCCAATTACCTTAGGCGGAACTTCGAGTACGATTTCAATCATGGGAATTGGAGGCGGAACTCACGTCATTGGCGGTGGAACAGGAATTACGGGGGGATCGAGTGATAATCTGATTATTAACCTCGCCAATGCAGCCGTTACATTGCCAGCTATTTCTTTAAGTAACACATTATCTGTAACCGCAGGTGGATTAATTACTTTAAATGGAGCGACGACACTGACTGGCGGGTCGAGCAGTATGACACTTTCAGGAGTCGGTGTGACGAACTCAGGTGTTGCAACAGCGCCCGGCGGTATTACGATTAATGCTGGAACTGGCACGTTAACCAACACAGCAGGTACGCTATCAAATGGGGGTGGAGCAGCTACCACAGCCATTAATTTAACTGCAGATAATATGGCTTTAGCCGGCGGAACAATTACAGCGGGGGCTGCGGCTGTCAATCTTACCAGTAGCACTGCAAACCAAGCGATTACCCTCGGAACCGGTTCATCCGGACTTGGATTATCGAGCGCTGAACTCAATACCATTACGACTTCAGGTATTTTGACAATTGGCGATACAAACCACACGGGTACACTGAGTACGGATGGCACCGTCAGTGGTGTGACAAATCCTTCCGGCGCCTGGGTATTTCAAACTAAGGGTGGCGCTATCACCTTAAATAATGCAGTCACAACTCCGAATAATTTAACGTTAAGTAGTGTCGGTGGTGGTGTCGGTACAGCAGCCATTA
>CAYRUP010000128.1:0-5038 GCA_964427485.1 uncultured Coxiellaceae bacterium
AATTGCTTGACGAATCCACCAGGTTGCATAGGTTGAGAATTTGTAACCGCGTTGATATTCAAATTTATCGACCGCTTTCATCAAACCAATGTTGCCTTCTTGAATCAAATCTAAGAATTGCAAACCACGGTTCGTGTATTTTTTCGCGATAGAAATAACCAAACGCAAATTCGCTTCCACCATTTCTTTTTTCGCACGACGCGCTTTTGCTTCGCCGATGGACATGCGGCGGTTTACTTCTTTGATTTCAGCAATGGTCATGCGCATCGCGTCTTGCAACGCAATCAATTTTTTCTGTGAACGCTGAATATCAATTAGAAATTTTTCCACTTCTGAGAAATAACTTTTATTTTTGTGTTCTGAAACAGAGAACCATTCTAAGTTAGTCTCATTATTCAAAAATGCAGTAATAAAAGCTTTGCGTGGCATTCTTGCTTTGTTGACGCACATATTCATAATGTGGCGTTCTTGCATGCGAATTTCATCTAGCAAACCACGCATTTTACGCGATAGTTTATTAAATTGACGAGAAGCTAATTTGATATCCATAAAACATTTCGCCAATGCTTCGCGTTTTTGAACGGTTTTCTTATGCGTTGAGCCATGTTTTTTCTCGGTGGCAATTGCATCATCATAAAATTGACGTAATTCAGCAAAACGTGCGCGGGCAACTTCAGGATCGGGGCCGGTTTCTTCATCCAGAAATCCATCGCCAGTGCCGCCGCTTTCGCCTTCTTCGTCTTCTTCATCCAGAATCGGAGCCACTTCTTTTTCAATGGAATCTTCGTCTGCGAAGATGTTAGGTTCAACATAGCCACTGATAATATCGCTTAAACGAAACTCGCCTCTTTCAACCCGGTCATAATCACTCAATACCTCAGCAATCATTTGCGGCTGAGATGCGAGCGTAGTCAGCATTTGATTCATGCCTTCTTCGATGCGTTTTGCAATGGCAATTTCGCCTTCGCGAGAGAGTAATTCGACGCTGCCCATTTCGCGCATATACATACGAACAGGGTCGGTCGTACGGCCAAATTCGCTATCCACAGAGGCGAGGGCGCTAGCCACTTCTTCAGCAGCCACATCGTCAGTTGCTTCATTGTCAGCAAGTAATAACTCTTCAGCATCCGGTGCGATTTCGGCTACACGGATACCCATGTCATTGATCATACTGATAATATCTTCGATTTGTTCAGGATCGGCGATATCAGGTGGGAGATGATCGTTAACTTCGGCGTAAGTTAAATAGCCTTGTTCTTTACCCTTAGCGATTAAATCTTTTAAGCGTGAACGTTGCTGTTCTTGATCCATAATGCCCCGTAACTTGTCTAAGTAAGCGAAAAGTAACCTATGATTATACTCATTGTTTGCGTTTTGAACTAGCTTTTTTAATGAGGCAAAAAGCCATTGACGGGTTGCCATTCAAAGGATAGTTTCATCGATGATAGTACATTACTAAGGAAGACGTAAATGCAAATTAGAAAAACTCAAGAATCTAAAAAGATCTTGCTCAGTAAATTATTCCCAAAAGAACATCCCGCTGCAGTAGCCTCAGGAGAAGCCGATTTTGAGCTTGCCATGGGTTTATTTGGGAAAAATTGCGTTGCACTGGCCATGGTGCAATTAGAAGAGGCGACTAGAAAAGGTTATCCAATGGCTAAATTTATGTTGGCTGTCATTTATATTAATGAACAAGAGCCGCGAAATAACTTACTGCGCGCCTGTCAATTATTGGAAGAGACAGCTGATAGCCTTATTGCAAATGCCAAATACATGCAGGCCTTATTAATCGTGAGAGCCAAGAAATTAAATTATTGCGCGACCGGTGCTCCGGTTATACAACCCAGTCATTCCCTCGAAGAAAAAATTGCAATGAACAAATTGCCAGACAAACAGGCAATGCTCAATATGATGAAAAAAAAATACGAAGATCCTAAAGCTAATTTTAAAACTACTTTCGAAGAAAAAAATACGGTTAACAAAATGCTGATAAGCCAGCAAGTACTTGATCATTTAAAAGCAAAATATTCGGGTCCCGAGGCGATTGTTTACGCAAAGAAATTGCTAGGAGAATGCCGTGCTCAATATCAACCCGCTATTGATTTAATGGCAGAGATAAATGCTGCATATCCTGAATCCGTGCAACTTGCTGTGCCACTTCCAGTACCCATGAAAAAGAAAAAGAAAAAAAAGAAAAAATCAGTAGCTCCAGTTGGGTCGTCTGTCGATATACCCATTGGACCTGCGGATGCAATAGTAGGCAATCACTTAATTGATATTTTAAAAACACTGTATCGTGCTGCATATGAAGAAGAGTCTGTGCTTGAAAAAACAATAGCAGACACATTGAAGAAACGCATTGCTGAATTAGAAGATTTCCCGCGCGATGACGCATTTTGGACCTTGTTGCAGGATGGATTTACCCAAGGTTGTGGAGCAGAATTTTTCAATATATTGTTGGAATATGGTCTGTATACGCTATTGTTTCCTCCCGATAATATATTCGAACAATCTGCAAATGATACGTGGTTAACTCAACGGCTAACACTCATAGACACGAGTTATAAAAAAGGCGAACGATCTTACAAAAATAAGGCGGCTGCTTTATTGGTAGTGAAAGAATTGCCGCCTATTTGGAATTCAGAGGATCTACATAAAATACATGCGAAATATCAAATTCCATTTCCTTGTGATGCTGAATTCAAACGGCATGTTCATTATCTAAAAGCAAAGAAAGAGGAATTTCTCTATTACATCGGCGATGATCCGTTGGATATTGTAAAAACGCTTTATCGCATTGTTTATGACGAAAAAGCGGCTCCAGAAGAAATGATAGCTGCTACGTTGGAAGAAAGGGTGGCTGAGTTAATAGATATGCCACGTTCGAGCGAATTTTGGACGCTGATTCGGAAAGGGTTTACACAAGGGTGCGGAGAATTATTTTTTACTAAATTACAAGAATATGGTGCTTACTCCATTTTATTTCCTTCACATAAAACACGAGAGCAGCGGTATGCCAATGATGCATGGTTGCGTGAACAGTTAGCATTCATTGATACACGTCATGCTGAAGGTGGTGTATTTGCTTACGCTAGTATGGCTGCTGTTTTATTAGTAGTGAAAGAGTTGCCTAATGGTTGGAAGGATTTGGATTTAGAAAAAATACATAAGGCATATCAAATTCCATTTCCATGTAATAAGGAATTTAAGGGGCATGTGGAGTATGTGATGGGGAGAAAAAAGAAATTTTTGCAGAGTCAGCGGGAAGTTGCAATTGAAGACCCTCATCCCCGACCCTTCTCCCAGCTTCGCTAGGAGAAGGGAGCTTTTTATTTTTTGCCTCCTTTCTCCCAGCTTCGCGAGGAGAAAGGAGCTTTCTATTTTTTGTCTCCCTTCTCCCAGGCAACTGGGAGAAGGGCAGGGGATGAGGGTTTTTACCAGAGCCTCATTTCGACCGAATCAACTCATCCAATTGTTGCTTTTCTTCCTGACTCAATTCAACCCGATTCGCTTTTGCTAACAAACGATCAATCACTTGCTCAAGACCCAATTTATGCAGCAATTGAATCGCACCAAGAAATTCACTCTTAATACCCTCTTCAGGAATCATATGCTCGACTTGAGCGAGTTTAGCGAGTGATTTACCTTCTTCGCGTTCACGCCAAAATTCGAGTAATCCACCCGTCGTCAACTCAGGATGTTGTTTGACGAGCGCCACTATTTCATGCAGCAATTCAATACCGCGGACATTCAGTTCAGGTAAAGGGGTATCGATATTCAATGCCAGTGAAGGTTGTTGTACCAGTAACGTAATGGCCATTCGCAAAATAGAAGGCGGACGGGCTTTTTGTTTGAGTAAGGATTCTGGTTGCCGCTTTTTGCCTTTAGCGGGTTTTAATTGTTCGACATCGACGCGTGCACGTTTGGCCAATTCATCCAACATCATTTGACGAAAAATACTTTCTGGAAGTTGATCCAAATGTTCTTGCGCCAGTTTTACAAAACGTGCGCGGCCATCCATATTGCTTAAGTCAGCCTGCGTTGCCATAGCTTGAAAGAAAAACTGCGAAAGCGCGGAAGCATTTTGAATTCGCTGCAAAAAGCCTTCCTTGCCTTCTTTTCTGACCAATGAATCGGGATCTTCGCCATCCGGTAAAAACATAAAACGTATTTGAATATCATCACTTATCAACGGTAATGCGACCATGAGCGCACGCCATGCCGCAGTGCGTCCCGCCTGATCTCCATCAAAACAAAATACAATATCTGTCGTCTGACGGAACAAGCGTTGTAAATGATTGGCCGTCGTGGCTGTTCCCAGTGTGGCAACGGCATAGGTAATATCATGCTGAAACAAGGCAATCACATCCAGGTAACCTTCCACAATTATGACGCGGGACAAATTACGATTGGCTTGTTGCGCTTGATAAAAACCATAAAGCTCATGGCCTTTTTGGAAAATCGGTGTTTCGGGTGAATTCAAATATTTAGGTTCGCCTTGGTCGAGTATGCGACCACCAAACCCAATAAACCGACCGCGACGATCGCGAATCGGAAACATGATTCGTTCACGAAAACGATCATAATATCCACCTTCATCTTTCTTGATTAACATGCCGGTATCAAATAATTGCTGTTTTAATTCCGCTGTCTTGCCAAAATGCTGGAGAACATGATCCCAACCGGGGGGCGCAAAACCGATACCAAAATCTTTAGCAATGGCACCGGACAAACCACGCTGTTTTAAATACTCGATGGCTTTTTTAGATTGTTTGAGCTCTGATTGATAAAATTTACTAATTTCTTCCAGTAAATCATAAAGCGTGTTTGAGATAATGGGTTTATCAAAGGCGCGAGATTCGCGGGGAATTTCCATACCGGCCCGATGTGCTAAGGTTTCTATGGCTTCGGGAAACTCCATTCGATCGTATTGCATGAGGAAATCGATTGCATTGCCATGGGCTCCGCAACCAAAACAATAATAAAATTGCTTGTTTTGGCTGACTGAAAAGGAGGCTGATTTTTCGGTATGAAAAGG
>CAYRUP010000129.1:0-5006 GCA_964427485.1 uncultured Coxiellaceae bacterium
TGTTAATGCCATATTTTATGCTCACCGTTTTTTCCGCTGTTTATATTCATTCCATTTCTGCTTAGCTAAATGTATATCCTTATTTTGTTGTTTCTTGCTTCCGCCCCCGAGTAAAATAATTAATTCAAGACCATCTTTTCCAAAATAAATTCTATAACCAGGACCAAAATCCACTTTATATTCCAGAACTCCTTCTCCAACACTTTTTACGTTAGAATGGTTGCCTTGCTCTAAACGATAAAGTGCTGTTGTTACTTTTGCAGCAGCAACGCTTTCAAGGATCTCAAACCACCGCGCAAATGGGGATTGACCATTTTTTTCTATATATTCCTTTATAATCATACTTCATATGGTAACATATACGTTACTATATAGCAAGTACAATTTTTTTTGCGAAGGCATGGCTACAGAAAGATACAGATGAAACATTTGATCTTCACTTCCACCCAAGGCAAAATAGCGCCAAGAAAATACGAGACGACCAAAATGACTTATCACAAACCATACCCAGACCAACAACTTGGTGACTATGTCTTCACTGCAGATAAAAAAAAATTAGATCTGGAGTATTTATATAATTTACTTTGCATTCCTTCCCGCTACTCAACCGGTTTGCCCCCAGAACGATTTCCACTCGTCGTTGAAAATTCAGTTTGTTTTTCTGTGCTTTATAACGGGAAGCAAGTTGGTTTTTCGCGCGTGATTACAGATTTTTCCGAATTTGCCTCTTTGTGGGATGTGTTCATTGATGATGAACATCGTGGAAAAGGCATCGGGAAAGCGTTGATGAAATATATTCTGGAACATTACCGCTTGCGCGGCGTGTTTCGTTGGTTCTTGATGACAGAAGATGCGCATGGGCTATATCAGAAATATGGATTTAAGGCGGAAGCTTATAATCCGTATGTCATGATGAAAGTGGCAGTGCAGTGATGTCATCCTGAGCGTAGCGAAGGACCTCCTCATATAAGGAGATCCTTCACTTCGTTCAGGATGACAACTAATAACAATAAGAATTTAAATCATGAGTTTTTCATCAAATAGAATAACACCACAAGAAATAATAGATGCGCTTATCGATCGGGAAAAAACGTTTGAAAATGATTATCTTAGTCAAAAACAAGCATTAGAATATGCTTTGAGTGAGGTAAAAGAACAAACGGTTCTCTCCGTCAATCTCATAAAAGAATTTCATAAAATATTGGTTCCTGAGGCATTGCGCGAAGAAAGAGATGACAATGATATTCCCGGCCAGTTTCGAAATTGTAGATTGTTTGGTGGATCTGTCCCTGATTCTCGGGGAACTTTAAGATTTTCTCTTGCTGGTATCAAAAATATACTGAGTCTGATTGAGAAAGAAAGGGCAGATTTTGACGAGGATCAAGGAACGGTCTTACACTCTTATGACGATCAAACGATTTATAAAGCGGGTCCCGAATTTGAAGAACTATTACGAAATAAATCAAGAGATAAATTAGCAGAGGAAATTTACCTACATACACGAAAAAATGGATATGTCTTAACTTATCCTACGTGTAATAAGTCATGCGCAACGCCTCGAGAGTTCATGGAATATATCATGAACGAACTCGTCAATGACTTAAACCGTAGTCTCCAATCAATGACAGAGCAAGATAAAATAATTGAAAAAATAGCTTCGTTCATTCAATCTTGCCAACAAAAGCATCCTTTTTATAGCCATAATCATCGTGTATTTGTTTTATGCGTATTAAATTTTTTATTGCTAAGGTATAACATCGGGTATTGTCCCCTAGAAAGCAGACGGATATTTCGTACGATTAGTGTCAATGAAATTGTGGCTATTTTAAAAGGTAAAATTGTTTTAGCCAACTATTGCCCATCTGAAGTTGCCGAAGCGAAACTATCCGATAATAAACATCGATTATTTACCCCGCTTGATCTTGAGGCGCTCGCTCATCACCTGGCATACACACCTGATGAAGTAAAAGCGACTTCTATGTTAAGACGCAATCTTAATTTGTTAAATGTTGAAATTGAATGCGTGCTTCCAAAGTACATCGTATCGAAAGTGACTCCGCTCCAGTTGGTTCATGGAGCAGGCGATATTGGGATGCGTGATCGCGTGCTAAGGCCTTTGTTTATTGAGCATTTCGGTGAAGAAAAAGGTATGGCGGAAATGCAAAGGCAAATTGATGCAATGAGCAATGTGCATCAGCATTTTAATTTTCGGCCTCTCATTGAAGCAATTTCAAAAGAATTATTTATAAATGACAAAGTAAGTCCAGAAACACAAGCGGCTATCGACAAGTTTAGAAAAGATTTCGATGACAACCAACCTAAGATCATTGAAAAAGGCATGCATTTTCGGTGGGAAACGTGGCAGGACTGGTGTGAAGCGTATCGCGAAGCTGCGGAACGATGGAAGGATGATAAGAAAAAATGTGCGTTATTAGAAACTACCGTTGTGACCTGCATGCTGAATTATGCAACGCAAAATGATAAGCAACAGTTTTATCATGGACTTTTTCATCTCCGGAATTTCACTGGTTCTTTTCAGCGTGTTTATGTGGGTGCTGTTGAGCAGAAGTCGTTTGTCGATATCATATTTGGGCTTCGCTCGCTGGAGGTGGGTTGTGATCCTAGGGTGGGACAACGCCCGTCGTGGCGGATTGCGCAATACAAGCAATTTGCCAAATACAAGCTTAGAGGGTTGCGGGATTATGGTATAGCGCCTAGGCTTTCTTATAATGTAGTTAAAGCGCCTTAAATGGTTCCCTCAGTTCGCAATGACGGTAGGATGACAAACCCCTACGCTTTAATTACCGATACGAGTTTAGTTTTGCTAAAATCTAAAATAGTTGAATCTCGTGTAACTAACGCTGCACCCTCAACCCGAGCGGTCCCAACGATTAAACGATCAGCGGGGTCGCCATGAAAATTTCCGGGTAAATTACAACTTTCCACAGCGATGCTCGGTGTGATTGGTAATATTTGTAATCGCTATTCGCGAGTGGCTCGATTTATCCAGTCTAAACAGGGCATTTCCAAAATAATCCGTTGCTTTGCTGCTAACATGCTAATTTCCCAAAGAGAGATAGCCGCCAAATAAATACAGTTAGCTTGAACAGCGGTATCGATGAATTTTACTGTTCGTTTGTTTAGCTCATCACCGTTGACATACCAGATAAATACGTGTGTATCTAACAAGATTTTATTCATTTATCTGCATCCCAGTCTACATCGATTGGAGAGATAATATCTTTTTGAATGCTAACCGTATTTTTTAAACAGCCAAAAGTACTCTTCGCTGTCTTATCGATCGGAACTAATCTTGCCACCGGTTTTCCATGCTTAGTGATGACGAAAGAAATATGCTTTTCATCCACTTCATCCATAATTTGCAGACATTTCGCTTTAAATTCACCAGCTTGTATGGTTTTCATAATTTCTCACCTATAGTCATATTGCCATGGTCATTTTAAGTATGACATGATTTGAAAGAAATAGCGAATGGAATAAGGATAGTATTTTCGTGCCCGAGGTCCGTGTGCGTGCCCGCGCCCGGGCACGCACACGGGCTCGAAAGAGCGCTAAGAGCTACGCGCCCATCTTCAACTGTTCCCAATATTTCTCAAACAACGCAAACGTATCTTCACCAATATCCGTTTCAAATTCGCCGCGGCGCAAGACGTCACGAGGAGGATAAAGAACATGGTCATTTTTGATATTCGCGGGCAGCAGATTTTTTGCGGCAAGGTTGGCAGTCGAATAACTAATCCGCATACTGACTTCTTTCGCAATATCCGGACGCATCAGGAAGTTTACAAATTTGTACGCGTTTTCTTTGTGGGGTGCATTTTTCAAAATGGCAAAATTATCCACCCAGATTTCAAAACCATCTTTCGGATAAATAAAATCAAGCTGGGAATTTTCCGCACGAGCTCGATTTAAATCGCCATTCCAGGCAATCCCAATCGACGCATCTTCATCGATTAAAATCGACGTGACCGCATCGGTGTTAAACAAACGAATATTTGGCATCAAGGCACGTAATTTTTGATAAGCCTGCTTGATATGCTGGGGATTTTTGTCGTTGATCGAATAACCAAGCATGAGCAACGCCATCGAAAACGCTTCGCGCGGATCATCCAGTACCATCAATTGGTTAGCGTATTTCTGATTGAATAAATCAGACCAGGACGTAATTTCACTGGGCGCAAAATAATTTTTGTTAGCAAAAATACCCGTCACGCCCCAGACAAAAGGAATGCTGTAGGTGCTGCCTGGATCGTAACTTAAATTGAGAAAATCCGGATCGAGATTTTTAAATTCAGGTAATTTGCTCCGATCCAGCGGCTCTAACATGTTTTGGTGACGCATGCGATCGATATAATAACTCGAAGGTTCAACGACGTCATAGGTATTGGATTTTACCGCCCGTAATTTGGCATACATGATTTCATTGGTGTCAAAGGAGGAATAATTAACTCTGATGCCCGTCTCTTTTTCAAATTGAGCAATGACGGAGTAGGGAATTTCTTCGGCAAAGGTGAAAACGTTTACGATATTATCTTGTCCAGCGGAAGTCGTCTGCATGGAGAGCAGGGACAGAAGGGAAATGAGTACAGCGCAAAAAAAACGTAGCATGGCTCTTCCCTTAAGGCGTACTGCGTTGGCTATACAATAGAAGTTTACGATTAACGAAGAGCTGAGCCGCGTCGACGTGTTGCGTGAATTGGATATCCATAATCTCCGGAGTGTTTGTAATGATGTTGGAATCATTATGGTGTTAATAGAAGTGAATGTCTATAGCATTGTTCTGGATTTTTCGTGCCCGCGCCCGTGTGCGTGCCCGTCCCCGTTTTTTCTTCGACAAACCCATTTTTCTGAATGATTTTCGTCTCTGTTTTTTGGCAAAGAAAAAACGGGCACGGGCACGCACACGGGCGCGGGCACGAAAAAATAGCGAAGTCAGCGGCAGCCAAGCTTAACCTTCCATCTTCAACTTTTCCCAGTATTTCTCG
>CAYRUP010000130.1:0-5000 GCA_964427485.1 uncultured Coxiellaceae bacterium
CCATAGCGGAAGAACTTTCATTAAAAGGGAGAGTTTGGACCATCAGGTTGCAAGATAAAGTCATTACGGCGACGCATGTTATATCAGCGGTGTTTGCTGAACCCAAAAATTTAGCGTTTTCAAAACCGGATCTGATTCCTTTGCAAGATGCGATGGATAATGAGCGTATCTATCGATATTGCACCAAAGAAGATACGGTTGCTGTATTTGGTTCTTCCCACTCGGCTATTTTGGTGCTGCGTAATTTGGTGGAATGTGGTGTTAAACGCATTATTAATTTTTATCGATCGCCGTTACGTTATGCAGTGTATTTAGATGATTGGATTTTATTTGATGATAGCGGTCTTAAAGGCCCGACCGCCGTCTGGGCGAAAGAAAATGTCGATGGACACTTACCGCTTAATTTGGAACGTATCTATTCCAATGATGAAAACATCGAACATTATTTACCGCAATGTGATAAAACAGTTTATGCGGTGGGTTTTAATCGGCGTTCTTTGCCTGTGATTGATGGAGTAGGTCACCTCGAATATATTGAAGAGTGCGGTATTATCGCGCCAGGATTGTTCGGTTTTGGTATTGCTTTTCCTGAAGGGAAATATAATTTATTTGGCATGTATGAATATCGTGTGGGTCTTTGGAAGTTTATGGATTACTTGCAAAGAGTGTTGCCTGTTTGGTTAAGATATACGCCTTGACTACAGATTTTAATTTTAAAGCCTTCCCACGCAGGGCACGGTTTAGACCCTCATCCCCTGCCCTTCTCCCGTAAACGGGAGAAGGGAGCTTTTTCTTTTTGCTTTTCTCCCTTATCCCAACGCCGTTGGGAGAAGGGCCGGGGATGAGGGTCTAAACCGTGCCCTGCGTGGGAAGGCTTTCTAAGCAACGTGTGGAAAATCTACCTACCCACTTTTTTAAATTTGTGTATAATTACTCAACTGTAGGAAATCTTCTTAAAAAGGAGTTTTAAGATGAGAAAGTTAGTGGGCGTTCTGTGTGTCATTGCTGCGGTTTATGTCGTTGGATGCGCTGCCCAGCAGACAGCTCAAGATCAGAGTGCAACGCAACATGATATTGCTAAAGGGAATTCTTATAAATAATTCTAGACCCTCATCCCCAGCCCTTCTCCCGTAAACGAGAGAGGGGAGTTAAATAAAATAGAAAGCTCGCATCGAACGCTTGCGGGAGAAGGGCAGGGTGCAGACAATAACTTGTTAGAGAACACCTTCCAACCCATAAACCAATCGCTTCAATCCAATCACTTTTTTACACGCCAGCACAATCCCCGGCATAAAACATTGACGATCAATTGAATCGTGGCGAATAGTCAATGTCTCACCCAAACCGCCAAACATAATTTGTTGATGCGCAACTAATCCGGGTAAGCGAATGGAATGAATATGGATATCTTCATAAGTGGCCCCGCGCGCACCGCTGATCGTTTCTTTCGTGTTTTTAAGCGGTTTCTTTGCAGTGCGTTCCATTGACAGCATTTCAGCGGTGCGTACAGCCGTTCCAGAAGGACTATCCAATTTGCCATCATGATGCATTTCAATGATTTCAACATCCGGAAAATACTTCGCCATTTCCTGAGCGTATTTCATCATCAATATCGCGCCGATTGAAAAATTAGGTGCAATAATTCCACCCAATTGCAATTTTGCACACTGTTTCTCGAGTTCATGCACTTGTTCTTTCTTGAGACCCGAAGTACCAATAACAGGATGCGCGCCCGCATCAATAATTGTTTGCGTATTTTTTAAGACAACTTCAGCATTCGTAAAATCGAGAACGACATCCGCTCGGCTATTTTTAATTTCAGCAGCCAAATCGTCGGCGCGACCTGTTTGCCCCACTAAAATAAAGTCAGGATCACTCTCAAGTGTTTTGACGGCAGGTTGACCCATTCTACCGGAAGCTCCATTGACGAGTACGCGAATTGTCATGATTGTTCTCTGTAAAATATTTTTAGAGTTTTATAATAAGAAATGTAGCAAAAAATGGCAAAATGTATTTGCTGTGCTAATTAGTTTTTGAAACAATGCAAAAGCATGTGAGCAGTTTTGATAACTTGCATGCGCATCTCAGTATAAGCAGTTTCGAGGTGGTTGCTAAGTGATTGATAAAGACGGTTTTAGACATGGCGTGGGTATTATTTTGGTAAATTCCAAACGCCAACTATTTTTAGCAAAAAGGATCGGCAAGGCTGCCTGGCAGTTTCCGCAAGGTGGTTTGATTGAACACGAGACGCCTGAAGAAGCCATGTTTCGTGAGTTAAAAGAAGAAGTTGGTTTACATCCAGAAGACGTGAAAATTTTGGCAAGCACGAAACGCTGGTTGCGTTATCGTCTGCCGAAACGCTTGGTTCGGCAGCATTCAAAGCCATTATGCATTGGCCAGAAACAAAAATGGTATTTATTGCGCATGACGGGACAAGATGATCGAATCAATTTGGCAGATACAGAAAGTCCCGAGTTTGACTCCTGGGCCTGGGTTTCATATTGGTACCCATTGACACAAGTGGTGGCATTTAAACGACGGGTCTATAGTATGGCTATGAAAGAATTTGCTCGAGTTGTACTCTCAAGGCGATTTTGGGAGACTTAGAGTCTATGCTGAAAGTTTTACGTCGCATCATTCAAGAAGTTTCAAACGCGCGTGATTTTAAAGAAGCGTTACAAGTTATCGTCAAACGTGCTGCAAAAGCATTGAATGCGCATGCGTGTTCTATTTTCCTGTTAGATCGTCAACATGGTGAGTATGTATTAATGGCGACTCAGGGCTTGAACCCACTGGCCGTGGGTAAAACACGTTTTCCGATGAATCAGGGTTTGGTTGGTTTAGTCGGTGAGCGTGAGGAACCCGTCAATCTGGATGATGCGCCAAAACATCCCCGTTTTTTGAGTATCCCTGAAGTCAAAGAAGAAGCTTATAACGCCTTTTTAGGTTCACCTATTATTTATCATCGTCAAGTATTAGGCGTTTTAGTCGTACAACAAGAAGAAGCGCGACGCTATGACGAATCTGAAGAAGCTTTTCTCGTTACACTTGCCACTCAACTTGCTTCTATCATTGCGCATGCGGAAGCGACAGGTGAGATGGAACAATTGATTGATTCGCGTGAACGTCGCAAAGGAGAAAATACTTATTCTGGTATTCCTAGCGCGCCAGGAGTTGGTATCGGGACTGGGGTCGTCGTTTTTCCAATGCTGGATTTATCCGCGGTTCCTGATCGCGAACCCGATGATATTGAAACTGAAATCCGTTTGCTTGAAGTAGCATTAGCAGCAGGACGCGAAGATTTTCGTATTTTGAGCGAACGTCTTTATCCCAATTTGCCTTTGGAAGAACGCTCGCTTTTTGATGTATACCAACGCATGTTGGATACCGCTGATTTGGGTGCGGAAATTGTGCATGCCATTCAGCGTGGTAATTGGGCGCAGGGTGCATTACGGGAAGTCATCGAAGCGCATGTTTCACGTTTAGAAAATATGGATAATGAATATTTGCGTGAACGCGCTGTCGATATCAAAGATCTTGGGCATCGCGTATTGGCTTATTTGCAACGCAATGAACGCACATTACCACAATATTCTGAACGCACTATTTTAATTGGCGAAGAATTAACAGCGGCTGATTTAGCAGAAGTTCCAGAAGGTTGTCTTGCAGGTGTGATTTCAGCGAAAGGATCCAGCAGCTCGCATGTGGCTATTTTATCGCGCGCCATGGGGGTGCCAACCGTCATGGGTGTCAGTGAAATTCCAATTTACGATCTGCAGGATGAAGAAATTATTATCGATGGTTATTATGGCCAAATTTATATCGAGCCGAGTGCAGAGTTACGCGAAGAATTTCAGCGGCTTGCCTTGGAAGAACATGAATTAACGGCATCACTTGAAGCATTACGTGATGATCCAGCGCAAACAGCCGATAGCGAACGTGTATCGTTGATGGTGAATACCGGGTTGGGTGCGGATGTCGGTCTTTCTCTTGCAGCGGGTGCTGAAGGCGTTGGACTTTATCGCACGGAAACGCCTTTTTCAATGCGTGATCGATTTCCGACGAGTGAAGAACAGCGTGTGCTTTATCGCCAATTATTAGCTTCATTTGCCCCACGTCCGGTGACGATGCGCACATTGGATGTGGGAGGCGATAAATCGTTACCTTATTTTCCATTTAAGGAAGACAATCCATTTTTAGGTTGGCGCGGTATGCGCATTTCGTTAGATCATCCGGAAATTTTTCTAACACAAGTGCGTGCGATGATGCGCTCGAGTCAAGATTATAATAATCTGCGTATCATGCTGCCCATGATTACCGATGTGAGCGAAGTGGATGAAGCCATGCGCATGCTTAAAAAAGCTTACGCCGATGTCACTGAAGAAGGTTTTGATATTCAAATGCCTGAAATTGGCGTGATGATTGAAGTGCCTTCTGCCGTTTATCAAGCACGTTCGATTGCAAAACGAGTGGATTTTTTATCGGTGGGTAGTAACGATTTAACGCAATATATTTTGGCGGTAGATCGTAACAATTCTCGCGTGGCAAATTTATTTGACTCACTCCATCCTGCGGTTTTGCGTGCCTTGTTGCAGGTCGTTGAAGGCGGACATCAAGAAGGAAAACACGTCAGTATTTGCGGCGAATTAGCGGGTGATCCCGCAGCGGTATTATTGTTGGTTGCGATGGGTTTTGATTCATTAAGTATGAGCGCTTCCTCACTCAGTCGTATGAAATGGGTTATCCGTCAATTTACCAAAAAGAAAGCCTGTAAATTGTTGCAAGAGGTGCTGAATATGGAAAGTACCGTCATGATCCGTTGCCACATGGAATTAGCATTGGAACAAGCAGGATTGGGTGGATTGATTCGGGCGGGGCGGCGATGAAGGTGGGGGTGTTGCAGATTTTCGGCACCCTCATCCCCGGCACTTCTACACCAAATAGGGGTGAAGGGCACAAAAAATAACTTAACTCCCATAAGAGAATATCGGCGGGGTTGT
>CAYRUP010000131.1:0-4875 GCA_964427485.1 uncultured Coxiellaceae bacterium
GTAATCCACCAAATTTCCGGTGGATTACGGCAAAAAACGCCTAATCCACCCTACTAAAAAAACTTTGGCGAAAAAGGCTCCTTTGAAAGAATTGTTGGGGCGATTTAGGGGGTTTTATGGGGATGGGATTCTGGCATCATCCGCAACAAAATATCATCCTTTTTAATCACATGATGATACAGCGCAGCTAAAATGTGTAACGAGACCAAGGCAATAATAGTGAAAGCTATTATTTTATGGATGAGAAAACTGACATCATTAATTGATTTGCTTTCCGGAACGGGCAACCCAAAACTTAAGCCAAAAAAATGCGGCAAATAGCCAGCAGCAACCGATCCAATCCAGCCGCTCAAAGGCATAGCAATTAGCAAAGCGTACAGCGAAAAATGCGTTATTCGTTCAGCAGCATATTGCCATCGTGGTGTCCCTAAAGGCAGAAGCGGTTTAGGATTCATTAATGCCCATATCCCACGCAAAATCATTAATACAAGAATAGTCAAACCGAGAAGTTTATGAATATTAATCACGGTTCCGCGCGTTGGTTTCGGAATCTCATCCATGAAAAATCCCAGAAAAAGCATGAATACAACAAAGATAAAAATAGTCCAATGAAAAAATTTTGCAACTGACCCATACGAGGTTTGGGTGTTTTTAAGCATAAAGCATTCCCTGCACAAAGAATAAAGGCAGCGTGAGCTGCCTTCTTTAGTAATTTTTAGTAATTACATCGTAACGGTGATGACGAGATCAGCGCCCGCAGTTGTCGTACCGCAGGTGGTACTGGATGTGAGCTTAGGATTCGTCTTAATCATATTTTGTAACTGTGTGCATCCTAATCCTGGCACATTGGGAACAGTAATATCATAGGAACTAGTTGTAGGGTTTCCTACTTTAATAGCTGAACCACCCCAGGCCGAAAATGGCATAGTACCGCCTGGTAAATAGGGGACTAAGTTTGCAGAAGTTAAGCCTGCCATCGTATTCGTTGCAGAATAATAACTTTCTCCTGCAGCGACAATTCCGACGATGTTATTCATAGTCGATGATACTTTTTGATTAAGCGAGGCAGTTTGGTAATAGCGTATTGACATCACGACAACCATTGCTGCGATAGCTAATACCAACATGATTTCTAACAGAGTCACACCGAGAGTAGATTTGAAAGATCGTTTCATGCGCTTATCTTCCTTCCTAAAGATTTAATTCGTTTACGCTTGAAGTCAACCCAACAAAACTGACTCTTTGCGTTAGTCGCTTAAGGTTACTATATTATTCTCAACTTAAGCAAGATGTAATGCTACATCTTATTAATCGCAAATTGTTTTTGCAAATTTTTTCCTGTAACACCACTGAGCGTGTTAAACTTGAAAGAATTAATTTTGTCCTTTTTTTAAATATTTGAACAGGGAACTCACGTTTTATGACTGATTTGATTGAAGCAATTGAACTTAATCCAAAAACCGCACCCATCGGCTCCATCATTTGGTTACATGGATTAGGTGCAGATGGAAATGATTTCGTGCCCATTGTTTCAGAACTCAATTTACCAGACACACTGCCTTTACGTTTTGTTTTTCCACATGCACCCATGATGCCTGTGACCATTAATAATGGTTACGTTATGCGTGCGTGGTATGACATTGTATCGATGTTACCTGATCACCATGCTGATCAATCCGGTATTGATGCTTCCATAGCACAATTGCATGATTTAATTCATCATGAAGAAAAATTAGGGATTCCAACTGAAAAAATTATTCTTGCAGGATTTTCTCAAGGCGCAGTGATTGCTTTAACAACGGGTCTCACTTTTAGAAAACGCTTAGGGGGTATTCTTGCTCTATCGGGTTACTTGCCCCAACCCGAAAAAATCTTAAACGATCCTAATAGCGCAAATCATACGACGCCTATTTTTTTAGCCCATGGTAGAGAAGATATGGTAGTACCCTATTTTTTAGGTGAAACCGTTCATCAACAATTACAAAAAAAATCATTTCCCGTGAGCTGGCATAGTTATGTAATGGGACATTCGGTTTGCGCGGAAGAAGTATTAGATATCGCGAAATGGTTGAAGAGTGTGTTTACCCTTTGAAAGGGCATGGCGCGCCATGCCCCTATCATTATTCAACTGTGTAAGTAAGACCTATCGAATATAAATCATAATTACCCGTTGAACTATTTCCATGCGCGCGCTGCCATTGTCCATTCACAGCAACAGATGACCAAAATGTATAATCAGCACCCAAGCCATAGTAATAACCCGTTGCTGAATGCGTTCCTGTATTGACAGCAATTCCATTCGCCGTTACAAAACTTGAATTTTGAACGCTGACTTTCGATTGCAATCGCGCAACACCCAGTTTCGCAAAAAGACTCACACCGGTATCTGAAATCGGCAAAATAGCTTTAACAGCAGCATCATAGGAATAATGCGCATCTTTAGCCACTTTCGTTCCAGCGACTTTAGCATTCGCATCGGCATATTTAGTGGCGCCAATTTCACCTGCAAAATAAGGAATAAATTTATATCCAAGATTGATATTCACACCTACGCCTGAACTGGTAATCGTGCTGTTTGGTGCATAACTCACATTGCTAACTTTAGAATTGCCCACATTGAATTCCACATACCAGCCATAAGGTACGGGAAGTAGCGCCATTGCGGATGAAACAGTAGAAAACATTGCAACGCCAATGAGAGCTCGCGTTATTTTTTTAAATCCCTTCACAAAATAATCCTCTCAACAAATAAAATTAACAGAAACTATAAATTAACCCCAATTTCAGCATGTTGTCATGGGCACTGATACTGTTACGGAATGTAGAAAACGTACGATATCCCGTGTAATCATACTCAATACGACCGCCCCAATTATTATTGAAACTCTGCTGTAACCCTATACCCAGTTGACCACCTGTTACATTAGTTTGGCTTAAATTCGAACCTGAACCCACCGGCACAACCGTCTGATGAAATAGAAACCGAGTGCGTAACACACTAATACGAAAATACAATAATGACGCTGCATTGAATCTAAATCCGGGTAATAGACTAGCGCCCCAGGTATATTTCGATCGGATAATAATATTTGCCGGCACTGTCGAAGTATTAATTTGTTTGGTATTGGTTTGCGCGGCATTCACGCTGCCGAATAATTCACCGCCTAAATATAACCGATCGTCTGACCAACCTAATCCTAGAAAAGGCCCGCCATACACGCCATACGCACTCGCAGTTTGAGTTTGCCTAGTGATATCTGTTATTTTCCAGCGACCGAAATCATAGCCAATTTCAACACCACCATAAGGTATTACGACGTCGTCTGCAAACAACACTGTTGATCCTAACAAGTATAGCGCGCAAGAAATTCCAATTTTTTTAAACATGACGTAACTCCAAATGATAATGGAGATTAGTCTATACAAGAGAGGGAATGAAGGAAACCCTCTTCATGCGAAGAGGGTTTAAATTACGCGATAAAAAAACTATTCGAATTTGTAAACGACACCCAGATTGAATGTATCTGTTTTTGGTGACACGCCGCTGACACGACGATATTTGGTATAGTCATATTCGCCGCGCAAATCCCAATTTTGAGTTAAACTGGTTTGTAAACCTAAACCAAGCTGACCGCCTGTGGCTGTTTCGTTGATTTGGCTAAAACGCGTTTTAACAACACCCACACGAGCGAATGCCATAGTGTGGTCGCTTAACATGAACCCTGGAATAAAGCTTGCACCGTAACCGTAAGTTGTTTTTAGACTTTGGGCACTACCTAGATTGACATTGTTATTTAAAGTGGATGTACCGATGACACCGAATATTTCACCGCCCAGATAAATATTTTGATTTAGAATTGCGCCATAACCGCCATTAATAGTGATAGGCATGCCTCTAAAACTACCCGCGTTTGCAGTGTTATCAATTACACCTAAGCTTGCACCGAGGTAAGGAGCCCCACTTGCTAACGCAACAGTGGAACTGGTTGCGAGGATTGCACTTGCAATTAACAACTTCTTAAACATGTTTTACTCCTAATATCATTATTCTTACTAACGTATTGTTGGGTTTAATTCTCGTCCAAGTGATGTTGAGAGTAGGTACTAAAGACTCTATCCAGGCTTCCGTGATTACAACGCGATGTTGTATCAGATAGATGAAGCTGCAAATCATAGCGCATTATAAATAGATCTTCAACAGAGCGGGCTATTTAAGAAAAACACGTTACATTCCTAATTTGGATGCATATTGATAATAAAAACAGTTTTTGCATTTAAAAAATCTTTTAGGGGTGTACCAGGACCAACTATTTCTAAAAAGGCTTTGATAGTCTTACCTAAAGTTCCTTCTGACAACGCGCCAATATCTTCTTTAGTAAGAGGGGTTCCATTTTTAAGCGCATTGGCAGCATCTGTTTTTTGTTGTTCGGTATAAGCGAAAAAAGCGGGGTATTTTGACGGTGGTTTTTCGGATCGTTCACTTATGTATTTATCAAGGCGATCTTTTAATAATATATTAATAATCTCTTCTTGTTGGGTTGTTTCGAGAAAACTAAGTTGCGCGAAATCGGCTGTTGTCTTAATAAGCATTGACCATTTGGGTTTTAGACTTTCATATAAAAAAGTTGTTAGCTCTGGATTTAATTTTGGATCAAGTTCCCTAAAAATTCTACAGAAATGATATGTATTTTCGATAAAATTTGGGAGACTACTTTGTAGGCTTCTATAGAAGTTTGGTTTATATTCTGGAGGAAGAGAGAAGAAGCAGGCATCTAAAAAATCATTTGCTGTTCTAATAATCTGTCGCCACAGAGTGCTGATGCCCTCACAAAAAGCTATTTTTCTTGGTAAATCATAAAAGTCTTCCATGATGAA
>CAYRUP010000132.1:0-4843 GCA_964427485.1 uncultured Coxiellaceae bacterium
ATAACGTTTCTGGACGCGTTGTTGCAACGGTGATGTGGCCTGAATTATCCAAAAACGGATAACGAATATGCCAAAGCTTGCCTTCTTCTTCAGTGCTAATCACTTCTAAATCCGAAATAGCCGTCAGCAATTTAGGATCCCAATTAACTAGACGCGTGCCGCGATAAATTAAACCTTCGGCAAATAAACGAATAAAAACTTCACGCACGGCATAAGAAAGTTCTTCATCTAACGTAAAACGTTCGCGCGACCAATCCATTGACGTACCTAAACGGCGAGATTGCCGCGTGATAGTGCCACCGGATTCTTCTTTCCATTCCCACACTTTTTGCACAAAAGGATCACGTCCTAAATCATGCCGCGTTTTTCCTTCCAGCATCAACTTACGTTCAACGACCATTTGGGTCGCAATGCCAGCGTGATCAGTGCCGGGTTGCCAAAGTGTGTTATCGCCCTGCATGCGGTGATAACGAATCAGCACATCCATGAGCGTATGTTGAAAACCATGCCCCATGTGTAAACTGCCTGTCACATTAGGTGGCGGTAGCATGATGCAATACGGTTGACCTTGCATACTGGGCGCGAAATATTGGTTTTTTTCCCAGGTTTGATACCAGTGTTGTTCAATTGATTGTGGATTATATGTCTTTTCCATAGCTAACTTTCTATTGCCTGTAATTTGTGAGTATTAATTTCAAAACCGGCTGCTCGATAAACACGATAACGTTCGCGCCCCGCTTCTTGTAGACTGGCTTCATTGACAATGAGTTCTAAAACCCGCATAAATTGCGGGTAAAACGCAGGAATTTGCGGACTTAAATTCATTAAAATATCGCGATGTTTGTCCGGTGTTGCATGGATGCCAATTTGAATCGGTGGCGCAGGGTCGGGACCTTCGCCGTATAAATTATGCGGCAAAAAACTATCGTCGCGATAAGTCCACAACATTTCATCCAAGGTATGCGCTTCTGTTTTATTTTCCGTGTGCACATAAATCCGATGACGTTGTTTGTACGCTTTTTCAATCAAACGGCACGTGAATAATAATCGCGAATGATTGTTGCTATCAGGAAGAATGTAGAAGTCGATTTTTGGCATACTATTTTTCCGGTTATTTTGCAGAGCGATTTAATAAAAATTGCGCTAGCAGTGGGACGGGGCGGCCTGTGGCGTAACGATCATTGCCCATCATCATGGCAGCCGTTCCAGCGACATCCAAGTGTGCCCAATGAAATTTTTTCGCAAAACGGGACAAGAAGCAGCCTGCCGTAATGACGCCTGCGCCGCGTCCGCCTACGTTGGACATATCTGCGAATGGGCTTTTTAATTGATCTTGATATTCATCCCATAAGGGCATTTGCCATGCGCGATCGTGACTTTCAATACCTGCTTGTAATAATTCATCGGCGAGTGGTTGATCATTGGCAATAAGACCGGTCGCATGATGGCCCAAAGCAATTACGACAGCACCGGTGAGGGTCGCGATATCAATGACAGTGTCGGGTTTATAACGTTCGACATAGGTTAACGCATCGCATAAAACCAGTCGACCTTCTGCATCGGTATTCATGATTTCAATGGTTTGGCCAGAGAGACTCGTGACAATGTCTTCGGGTTTTGTGGCTGTTCCACTTGGCATATTTTCCGCGGTGGCTAACACACCCACTACGTGTAAAGGCAATTTTAATTCAGCGAGAATTTTCATGATACCAAGGACAGTAGCGGCACCGCACATATCGTATTTCATTCCAATCATGCCATCGGCTGGTTTCAGTGAAAGTCCGCCTGTGTCGAAGGTAATACCTTTGCCTACGAGAGCGATGGGGGCTTTTTTCTTAGCAGTGCCTTTATATTCGAGGCAAACTAATTTGGCATCTTCGGCACTGCCTTGGGTCACAGCCAAAAAAGCACCCATGCCGAGTTTTTTCATGTCACGTTCTTCAAGCACTTTGACTTTAATTGACTTATATTTTTTTGCTAGCATTTTGGCTTGGTTGGCAAGATAACTGGGATTGCAAATATTACTCGGGGTATTCGCCAAATTTTTTGTGAGTTCGATACCCTCTGCAATCGCTAAGCCTTGTTTTATCGCATTTTCTAATGATTTATTTTTTTCAGTCACTAAAAATTGGATCAATTCTAGCGTTGGTTTTTTATCTTTATCACTTTTGTAGGGGGTGAATTGATAAAGCGCATCGAATGTGATTTCAACCGCTTGTTTTATTTTTAAAGCCATATCACCTTTGACGATCTGAAGTTCCATCAAGCTTAACAGAGCATTATTGGCCTTCGATTCATTGAGTGCTTTGATACTACTGCCAATAATTCGGCGAAAATCGCGTAATGAAAGTTCGGTATTTTTGCCACAGCCGACTAAAAGCACACGGTCAGCTGCGATTTTGGGTACATGATGCAGCATTAAGGTTTGACCGATTTTGCCTTGCATTGCGCTTTGTTTAATAATCTTCGTTAAGTAATGCTGGCTGATTTTATCGAGTTTTTCAGCATTTTGGGTGAGTTTGTTATTTTCATAGATTCCCACCACCAGGCAATCACTTCTTGATTTTTCAATGCCATGGCTTTCAATTTGAAATTTCATGTTAGCTCCCACGGGCTTAATTCAGTATAATAAAGGCCGATTTTATAAGAATGTGGCTACGCGCGAAAGCATTAATGATTATTTCACGTTATTTGACTAAAGAAGTTTTTAACGCACTGCTCGCAGTGACCTTTGTACTATTGCTGGTTTTTTTAAGCCAGACGCTGGTGCGTTATTTAAGCTATGCGGCATCGGGCAAAATTGCGGCGAATGTATTATTGCAAATTGTGGGCTTTGAAGTCCCTAATCTCTTGGCATTATTGTTACCGCTAGGCTTATTTCTCGGTATTATTTTAACCTACAGTCGTCTCTATGCGGATAATGAGCTGCGTGTTTTGCATGCGTGTGGTTTTAGTATTTATCGCTTAGCTCTGATCAGTTCGGTGTTGGCGTTATTTGTTACCTTGGTTGTGACCCTTCTGATGTTATGGATCAATCCTGCTATTTCGATGGATAAACAAAAAGTGGTGGCTAGTGGCACATTCGATAATTTGCTCGGCACTTTAATGCCAGGCCGTTTCCAAGTGAGTAATGATGGTAAACGGGTAGTCTATGTCGAAAAAATTTCGCGTGATCATAAACAGGCGAGTAACTTGTTTGTGGCGCAACAGGAAAAAAATTCAGCGGATGAAACAGGTACACCCTGGGTGGTGCTTTCGGCTGAAGATGGGCATCAACTGATTGATCAAGCTACTCAACAAGCTTTTATCGTGGCGGATAATGGTTATCGTTATGAAGGTGTGCCCGGACAAAATAATTATAAAATTATTCAATTCAAGCGCTATGCGGTACGCATGCCTGAGATGGCATTGAATACACAGCGACAAATTGAGGCAGCGATTCCGACAAAAAAATTGTTTGAGCAATATAATATTCCTGCGAATGCCTCTGAATTACAGTGGCGCATTGCAATTCCCATATCGGCATTTTTGTTAGCTTTACTGGCTATTCCATTAAGTCAGGTGCAACCACGGCAAAGTCGTTTTTCCGTATTATTTCCGGCTATTTTAATTTATGTGGTTTATATGAATTTATTATTTGCAGGACGCAATCTTATGGAACAAAAAATGGTTGCAGCGTGGATTGGCTTAGGATGGGTGCACTTGGTTGTGTTGGCACTTATTATTGGATTAATGTGGAATTGGCGGACGCGTAGTCAATGATTTCTATTCTTCATCGGTATATTGCAAAAACAGTTATTTTAGCCACATTGCTTGTCATGTTAGTTGTGATTGGGCTTGCTTATTTTATTAATTTGTTAGGCGAGTTGCGAGATATTGGGGTCGGTGATTATGGCATTATGCAAGCGGCACTCCATTCATTGCTCGAACTTCCTTATAATATTTACGTTTTTTTTCCGATGCTGGTTTTGTTGGGTGGTTTGCTGGGATTGAGTACCTTAGGTGCAAATCATGAATTAATTGTCATGCGGGTTTCGGGTATTTCTATTCGTAAAATTGTGTATGCTGTGTTTGGTGCGGCGTTACTTTTAATTGTGTTAGGCATGGTGATTGGGGAAGTGATTGCACCTCGCACGCATTATCTTGCGGATATTCATAAATCGACGGCACAAAGCGGCGGACAAGCGGTCGTAACAGCGACGGGTCTTTGGGTGCATGAGGGAAGTAGTTTTGTGCACATTGATCGTGTCATGGCGCATAAACATCTAGAAGGTGTGACGCGTTATGAATTTGATGGGAAGCATCGCTTGTTAGCTTCTTATTATGCGAAGACCATGGATTTTCAAGATGGGCATTGGACATTGCATGATTTAGTTAAAACCACTTTTAGTCCTGATCTGACTTCAAATCAGCAGTTCACAGAAGCAACATGGGATTTATCGCTCAATCCGAATGTATTAAGCGTCGGCATGGTTGAGCCTGAAGAAATGCCATTGAATAAATTAGCGGATTATACGCATCATTTAGTAAAAAATGGTAACCAGGCTGCTGAATTTCAATTTTCTTTTTGGAAGCGTACCTTGCAACCCTTCACGATTTTAGTCATGTTGTTTTTGGCGATTCCTTTTGTATTTACCGCACCGCGTTCAGTGAACATGGGTTGGCAATTATTGGTGGGTGTGGTCACGGGCTTTGTGTTTTATATTTTGGATTCCTTGCTGGGTCAGTTAAGTGTCGTTTATCAACTTCCGCCTTTTTTTGCGGCATTATTTCCGATTTTGTTATTTGCGGGGTTGGGGGTGGTTTTGATGATCCACATGCCTAGGAATAGCCAGGCGAGGAG
>CAYRUP010000133.1:0-4758 GCA_964427485.1 uncultured Coxiellaceae bacterium
CGCGTCTCGAAGGGCACTACGTTCAGGATGACAAATATCTTAGGTAATAGTCAATTCGCTTCTAAAAATGAACATTCACTCGGATTTAATACACCTGCTTGACTACACCACGTATTTTCACCGGGCTGCGGTACTTTCCATTCAGCCGCTTTTTGATTAGGCATCAATGTATATGGCTTTGTTTGTAAATCAATCCAACAAAGCGTGCTGAGCTCGAGCGCGCGGTAACTTGCGACTATGGTATTATCAACCGCATTCCTATAAATAAGCATCGTGAGGGTATACTTAACATTAGGCGCACTGCATTCTGGCCCCTCAAACGTAGATTGAATGTTTGTAAAATAATGACGTATCGTCGGCGAAAATGAAAAAGCAGGGAACTTCGGATTAACCAGTGTGAAGTCGCTTGGTATAGACAGTGAAAAACTGAGGCTAGGTGCCAATAACAACAAAACCGCTACTAGGATGTTTTTTATCATATTCATTTAACTCGTTTTGCAAAAAAGATGAGCTAATTATTAAATCAGAAAAACAAACTATGTTCAATAACTATCCTGATTCAAGATTGTAGAAAATGATCAATCGCTTCCTGTAACGATTGCGCACCTAAGATAGTCATGCCATCGATTGCCTGTTTCGGCGCATTACCGTGCGGAATAATGGCATGCTTAAAACCATGTTTTGCCGCCTCACGTAAACGTTCTTGACCATTTTGCACGGGGCGAATTTCACCGGCTAAACCCACTTCACCAAAAATAATCATGTCATGCGGCACCGGGCGATTGCGTAAACTGGAAAGGACGGCAAACAACAAGGCTAAATCACCACCGGTTTCTGAGATGCGCGCACCACCCACTGCATTCACAAAAACATCTTGATCAAATGTCACAATCCCACTATGACGATGTAACACAGCGAGCAACATGGATAAACGTTGCGGATCCAGTCCCACACAAACACGGCGTGGATTTGCCATATGACTACTATCCACTAACGCTTGCACTTCCACTAACAAAGGACGCGTGCCTTCTTTTGTCGCCATGATCACACTGCCTGACACAGGTTTTTCATAACGCGATAAAAAAATCGCGGAGGGATTATTGACTTCACGTAATCCTTTATCGGTCATCGCAAAAATTCCTAATTCGTTCACGGCACCAAAACGATTTTTCACCGCGCGAATTAAACGATAACGACTATCCTGTTCTCCTTCAAAATACAACACCGTGTCCACCATGTGTTCTAACACGCGCGGTCCTGCGAGCGTGCCTTCTTTCGTGACGTGTCCCACCAAAAAAAGTGCCGTTTGTGTTTGCTTGGCAAATTTCACCAGTTGCGCTGCACTTTCGCGCACTTGACCAACAGCACCTGGTGCGGATTGTAATAAATCCGTGTGCATCGTTTGAATGGAATCGACCACCATGACGCGCGGTTTTTCTTTTTTTGCGATTTTTAAAATGCGTTCGATGTGCGTATCAGTGAGCAGTAAAAGATTTTTTTCTGATAAACCCAATCGTCGCGCGCGTGATGTCACTTGTTGCAACGATTCTTCACCGGTGATGTATAACACTTTGACGTCTTCACTGAGATGACAAAGCGTTTGTAATAACACCGTCGATTTACCAATGCCCGGATCACCACCCATTAACACGACAGATCCGGTCACTAAACCGCCGCCAAGCACGCGATCCAGTTCTTTTAATCCCGTCGATAAACGCGTTTGGGTTTCTTCGAGCGGAATTGTCGTCATGTGCGTCACCGTGGGTTCGCCGGTCGAATAACCTTGATAACGCGGATGATTTGCAGTTTGTTTAACTTCTTCGACTAAACAATTCCACGCTTCGCAACCAAGACATTGCCCTGACCATTTCGGAAATTGTGCACCGCATGCCTGACAAGTGTAGTTCAGTTTCGTGTTAGACATTCTTATTTCTCAAGCAATAAACGTAAGGCCGATGAATCTAATTCGCCGTGACCTTTCATGACGAGACGATCGAGTATGTGCATCGCAAGATTAGCACCGGGTAAATCGACATTGACCAGATGCGCTTGTTCAAGCGCCAGATGCATATCTTTGCGATGTAAGACTGATTTAAAACCGGGTTTGTAATCTTTTTCCAACATGCGTTTACCGTGAATTTCCAATACACGACTTTTGGCAAAACCACCTAATAAAGCATCGCGCACTTTAGCGGGATCAACACCCGATGCTTCAGCGAGCGCCAGGGCTTCGCTGACGCCAATAATGGTTGCGGCAATAATAATTTGATTACATGCTTTTGCAATTTGTCCTGCACCATGATCGCCAATATGCACGATTTGTTTGCCTAATGTATCGAGTATCGGACGCACTTTTTTAAGTATCTCTGCTTTCCCACCGACCATGATGGATAATGTTCCATCGATTGCACCGGATTCACCACCTGATACGGGTGCATCCAACATCTCAATTTGTTTTTTAGCGAGGTGTGCCGCCATCCGTGTGGTAGCGCTGGCTGAAATCGTACTCATATCAATGACGATAGTGCCGGGTTTTGCGCTGTGAATCAGTCCATTTCTTCCGAGTATGACTTCTTCGGCATCGGCAGTGTTGGGAACGATTGTGATGATGACATCGACAAGAGAGGCCAGTTCTTCTGGGGATGAATATATTTTTGCGCCCGCTCTTTTGACGGGTGCGGCGGCCTCAGCGCGTCGTGCATAAGCTGCTAGAGAATAACCGCCTTTAAGCAAATTCAACGCCATGGGCTTGCCCATGATACCTAAACCAATAAAACCAATTTGCATGATGATCCCTCAATTTTAGAGAATAAAAATATCATAATAAATACAATTAATTTCTCAATGTTTTTAATAGGAAAAGCATCGTCATTGCGAGCGCAGCGCGTGCCACTTACCGGTTTTTTTGTGGGATAAAAAAGGGTTTGTGTTGGAGGGCCGGGGAGGGGGGGGGTGTTTTTTTTAAATCCAAACCCCCTCTTTTTGGGCGGCCCTCCCAAAAAATCCTTTTTTTTTTGTCCAAAAAACCCTTTTTTTGCGTGCGCCCGCGCTCGCAATGACGGAAGTTTATTTAACGACTTTCCATGTGCCATCTGGTTGTCGACACGCCGTTCCATAAATTTGTTGTTTTTTGCCCGCGATATCTGCTGTTGTGCGGTATTCACGGCAATAACGATTACCTTGCACCGTCACGTTTTTAGTGGGGACAACGGTGTATCTAGCACCAGTTTTTTGGTTTTGCCAGTAAGCGGGTTGACCGACAGAATTCGCTTCTAATGCGCTATTCATTTTCAATTTGTCCGTGTCATCCATATTTTTCCCAATCGCACCACCGAGGTAAGCACCTGCTAATGCACCAGCGCCGACTGCTAAGAGTTGACCGCCGCCTTGACCAAATTGACTACCCACCAGACCACCAATCACGCCACCTGAGATGGTTCCCACATCTTGTTTGTTCATATCGGCGCAGCTGATTAAGCTTATGCTCATCAATGCGGCGATAAAAATTGCAACTATCTTTTTCATACTCATGTTGACTCCAAAGAGCTTGTGAAGATTGAGCCCGTTATTCTATACGCAGAATAAAGCCTTGCCAACTCAGTGTTTACAGCACACCCAATGCATCGACTTTAGCGGCACAAATAAAATCATTTTCCGATAAACCTTTAATGGCATGCGTGGCGTAATGCACGATGCAATAGTTGTAACCGACTTCAAGATCAGGATGATGATTTTCTTGATTGGCCATCCAAGCAATCGCATTCACAAATGCCATTGTTTTATAGAAATTTTTAAAGGAAAAATGCCGAGTAATACGCGTGTTTTCTGTATTTACTTTCCAATCCGTCAAGGTGCTTAATAATTCCTGAACTTTTTCTTTAGACAAAGGTGCCACACCGCCTTCACAAGGAACGCAGTGTTTGTCGGACAGATCACAACTTGGTTTCATGTTATTCTCCAAAAACGGTGTTACGTCGTCCCGCGGCTTGTCCGCGGGATCTAGTGAATTATGAATTTGATCTTCGAGATAACTCAAGGCAAAATATCGCTACCAAAATAAGGGATAAACCCATGTCAAGTTACCATACGCCTTATCCAGATCAACCGTTTAATGAATATATTCTGACTGCAGATAAAAAGAAACTTGATTTGCAGTATTTATATAATTTGCTGTGTATTCCGTCGCGTTATTCCACTGGATTGCCGGCGGAACGTTTACCGTTGATTGTGGAAAATTCAGTTTGTTTCTGTGTGTATTATCAGGATAAACAAGTCGGATTTTCACGCGTGATCACAGATTTTTCTGAGTTTGCATCATTGTGGGATGTGTATATTGATGATGAGCATCGTGGAAAAGGAGTGGGTAAAGCGTTGATGAAATATGTGCTGGGTCATCCGCGGTTGCGCGGCGTGTTTCGTTGGTTTTTGATGACGGAAGATGCGCATGGGCTCTATCAGAAATATGGATTTAAAACAGAAGCTTATAATCCGTATGTGATGATGAAGGTGGCAGCGGCGAGTTGATCACCTCTCCCACAAGGGGAGAGGTGATTTCTTTTGCTGGACACTAGGAGCCTCTACCCCTCCATCTTCAACTTCTCCCAATACTTTTCCAACAACGCAAACGTTGTATCGCCAATATCGGTCTCAAATTCGCCATGTTTTAATACTTGATTGGAAGGATAAAGCACCGCATTATTTTTAAATTCTGGCGGCAATAAATTTTTTGCGGATAAATTCGCAGTAGCATAACCAATT
>CAYRUP010000134.1:0-4708 GCA_964427485.1 uncultured Coxiellaceae bacterium
CCAGGCATGCACGGAGCTCGTAGAGGCCGCGCAACTGAATATGGCGGACAGTTACGTGAAAAGCAAAAAGTCAGACGTATTTATGGTATTATGGAGCGCCAATTCCGTAATTACTTTAAGAAAGCTGCGCGTTTAAAAGGTTCTACAGGCGAAAATCTGTTGAAACTTTTAGAAAGTAGATTAGACAATGTAGTTTATAGAATGGGTTTTGGATCAACAAGAGCCGAAGCAAGACAATTAGTAAGTCATCGTGCAATTTTAGTGAATGGAAAAAGCGTTAACATCCCATCATTAATGTTGGAACCCGGTGATACTATATCTATAAGACCACGTTCAAAGCAACAGTTACGAATTCAAGGTGCTTTGACATTGGCACAATCCAGAGCTGCTTGTGGATGGATTGAAGTAGATACAAATGAACTCAGTGGTGTTTTTAAGAATATTCCTGAGAGATCAGATCTACCATCAGATATTTACGAAAAATTAATTGTTGAGCTTTATTCCAAGTAATAGTTTGGAACCATGAGGTTATTTAATGCAAAATAATCCGTACGAATTTTTAAGTCCGCGAGAAATTGCTGTTGAGACACTGAGTCCTTTTCATGCAAAGGTAACGCTAGAGCCACTCGAAAGAGGATTTGGCCATACGTTGGGTACAACTTTGCGTCGAATTTTACTTTCATCAATGCCAGGTGCTGCCATTGTTGAGACAAAAATTGACGGCGTATTGCATGAATACGGCACTATACCAGGTGTGCAAGAAGACGTTGTTGAAATTCTTCTTAATCTGAAAAATGTCGCGATCAAGTTACATGGTCGAGAGGAAGTCACTTTAAGACTCAACAAAAAAGGTATTGGCCCAGTGCTTGCTGGTGACATTGAGCAAGAACACGATGTGGAAATTGTAAATCCAGATCTCGTCATTGCTCATCTTAATGATGCAGCTGAACTTAATATGACAATGAAAGTCGTATTAGGAAGAGGTTATCAAACCGCATCCTTAAGAAGTAAAAATAGAGAAGAAGGTAAAACGGGCATAGGCGTTCTTCATTTAGATGCAAGCTTTAGTCCAATTAGAAGGGTTGCGTATTCAGTTGAAAGTGCGCGTGTTGAACAACGCACGGACTTGGATAAGTTAGTAATTGATTTAGAAACCAATGGCACACTTGATCCAGAAGAAGCTATTCGCAGATCAGCTACGATTTTGCAACAACAGTTATCACCATTCGTTGATTTAAAATCGTCACCTATTGCAAAAGATGCTGGAGATCAGCTAGCAATTAATCCAATTTATACTCGTCCTGTTGATGATCTAGAATTAACAGTGCGATCAGCAAATTGTTTAAAAGCTGAAAGCATTTATTATATTGGTGACTTGATTCAACGTACCGAAACGGATTTATTAAAAACACCGAATCTAGGTAAAAAGTCATTAACTGAAATTAAAAATGTGCTAGCATCGCATGGCTTGTCATTAGGTATGCGTTTAGACAATTGGCCGCCAACATCGTTAAAAGATAAAGACAAAGAGTAGGAAGGTTTTATCATGCGACATCGTAAAAGTGGAAGATATTTTAGTCGAACGAGTAGTCACCGTAAGGCTATGTTTAAAAACATGATGGTATCATTATTAAAACATGAGCTGATCACAACTACTGTAGCTAAAGCTAAAGAGTTAAGAAGTTACATGGAGCCAATGATTACCCTTGGCAAAGTTGATACACTACACAATCGTCGCATTGCATTTTCGCGCCTGCGTGATCGTGATATGGTTCTGAAACTCTTTAATGAAATCGGTCCCCACTTCAAACAACGTCCAGGTGGTTATTTGCGTGTATTGAAATGCGGGTATCGCAAAGGTGACTGTGCTCCTATGGCAATTGTAGAGTTGGTTGATAGAGAGCAAAACGTAGAAGCGGCATAAAGTAATCTCTTTATTACTGTCTTGATAAAAAAACCGGGTATTTCCCGGTTTTTTTATTTAATATCATTGCAACCCGTAGAATAGCGCGCGGTGCCCAACAAAACCGAGCTGCAGTGAGGAGCACTTTATAATGTCACATTTCACAACCATTCCAGACGCAATTAATGAACTACGCCACGGTCGTATGATAATTTTAGTGGATGATGATCGTGAACGAGAAGGCGATTTAGTGATTGCGGCGGAGAAAATCACGCCTGAAGCAATTAATTTCATGATAAAGCATGCGCGCGGAATAGTTTGTCTGACTGTTACTCAAGAATGGGTGCAGCGCTTGCAAATTCCTCTCATGGCCGAACGTTTGAAACATAAAGACCAAGCATTTTTTACCACCTCTATCGAAGCTGTGCGGGGCGTCACTTCCGGTGTTTCAGTACACGACCGTGCATACACTATTCGTGTCGCTATAGATCCAGATTCCACTCCAGAAGATATTGCTATGCCAGGACATATATTTCCTATTCAGGCGCGTTCAGGTGGTGTGTTAGAAAGACAGGGTCATACCGAAGGTAGTGTTGATTTGGTAAGACTGGCCGATTTAGAACCTTCTGCCGTCATTTGTGAAATCATGAGAGACGATGGCAGCATGGCACGTTTGCCTGAATTAAAAGAATTTGCCAAAATGCACAATATAAAAATGGCTTCGATTAAAGATTTAATAACGTATCGATTAAAACATGAAACCATCAACACATAGGAGAAAACATGCCGTCTTTTGATGTCGTTTCGAAAGTAGATAACCATGAAATTACAAATGCAGTTGATCAAAGCAATCGTGAAATTAATATGCGCTTTGATTTCAAAGGAACAGATGCACGAGTAGAATTAACTAAAAACACACTGACATTGATCGCACCAACGGATTTTCAATTAAAACAAGTCGATGAAATTTTACGGAATAAATTGGCGAAACGACAAATCGATGTGCGATCGTTAGACTACAAAAATCCAGAAATAAAATTAAATGAAGCACGCCAGATTGTTGAAGTACGTCAAGGTATCGATACTGAAAAAGCCAAGAAAATAGTGAAATTGGTAAAAGAAAGTAATCTCAAAGTCCAGGCAGCCATTCAAGGCGAGCAGGTTCGTATAACAGGCAAAAAACGCGATGATTTGCAAGCAACGATTGCTATGTTGCGTGAAGCTAAAGTAGAGTTGCCATTACAGTTTGAAAATTTTAGGGATTGATATGACAGCCAGTTCATTAGTGATAAATCGTGTAGGATGTTTTCAATTAAAAACCAGTTTTGCGCCATGCACTATTATGCAAATGATCCGTTATGATTTGGATGCTTTGCAACAACAATTAAGTGAAACCATTAGCCGTGCGCCCAATTTTTTTTTAGGCTCGCCTATCATTATTGATTTAGAAAAAGTAAATGCAGTCAGTGCGTTCGATTTTAATACATTAAAACAAATTTTATCAGCAAATAATCTCGTGCCGATGGGAGTACGTAATGGTAGTCCAGAACAATTAGCAGCGGCGGCATCGCATGGATTACCCACTTTGACGATAGGTAAATTATCGCATGGGGATACCAATAAAAAGAAAACAACAGAGCGTCCGGCAACAAAATTAATCACTTCGCCGATTCGATCTGGAATGCAAATCTATGCTAAAGATGCGGATCTTATTGTAACAGCCTCCGTGAGCGCGGGCGCAGAATTGCTTGCAGATGGCCATATTCATGTCTATGGACCTTTGCGTGGACGCGCCTTGGCTGGCGTGCAAGGTAATGCAGGCGCGCGAATTTTTTGCCATACTTTGGAGGCTGAATTAATCTCAATTGCAGGGTATTATTTGACAAAAGAAGATATGCAGCCATTGCCAGAAAGTCATGGTATGATCCAGATTTACTTGGACAATGAACAGGTGCGAATTGAGACAATTTCTTAATTGAGTGAGGGATAACATCGTGGCGCAAATAATCGTAGTAACATCAGGTAAAGGTGGCGTTGGTAAAACTACAACGAGTGCATCAATCGCAGTAGGGTTGGCAGAACGCGGCTTTAAATCAGTCGTCATTGATTTTGATATTGGGCTGCGTAATTTGGATTTAATCATGGGTTGCGAACGACGTGTGGTTTATGATTTTGTTAATGTCATTCGAGGCGAAGCAAACTTGAATCAAGCCTTGATCCGCGACAAGCATGTTAATGAACTCTATATTTTGCCTGCCTCACAAACTCGTGATAAAGATGCGCTAACCACGGATGGCGTTGCCATTGTTCTTGATGAATTGAAAAAAACATTTGATTATATTATTTGTGATTCTCCCGCCGGCATTGAACGGGGTGCTCAATTGGCGATGTATTTTGCTGATCATGCGGTCGTTGTGACGAATCCAGAGGTATCTTCCGTACGTGACTCCGATCGCATGCTGGGTTTACTTTCCAGTAAAACCAAGCGTGCAGAAGAAGGTCGTGAATCGATCACTGAACATTTACTTTTAACGCGTTATTGTCCGAAACGTGTTGCGCGCGGTGATATGTTGAGTATTTCTGACGTCAATGAAATTTTATCGATTCCTTTGTTAGGTGTTATTCCTGAATCACAAGCTGTGTTGCGTGCATCGAATGCAGGTGACCCCGTCATTCTTGATCGTGAAAGCGATGCGGGTCAAGCCTACGCGGATGCAGTGGCGCGCTTTTTAGGTGACAATTTACCGCACCGTTTCATTGAAGAAAAATCCCACTGGCTGAAACGCTTGTTTAGCTTCAAGGAGA
>CAYRUP010000135.1:0-4552 GCA_964427485.1 uncultured Coxiellaceae bacterium
CACCAGCGCAAAAAAAGAAATTGTAGAATGGTTGCGTGAACGCTCCAGACCTTATCTATTTTCTAATTCATTGGCACCGCTCATTGCTGCGACATCCGTCAAAGTACTCGATTTGTTAGAATCCAATCATGAATTATTGAATCATTTGCGTGAGAATAGTGCCTATTTTCGCAAGAATATGCTGCAACTAGGTTTTAATCTTATTCCAGGCGAGCATCCGATTATTCCCGTCATGCTAGGTGATGCAAAACTTGCGAAAGCAATGGCAGAAGAATTATTAAAAGAAGGTGTGTATGTGGTTGGTTTTTCCTATCCCGTTGTACCCCATGGCCAGGCTCGTATTCGCACACAAATGTCGGCTGCACATCAGAAAAAACATTTAGATCAAGCGATCAATGCCTTTGCAAAAGTGGGTCATAAATTGGGAGTCATTTAACAATGAAAGCATTAGTAAAAACAAAAGCTGAGCGAGGCATTTGGCTAACGGATGTCCCAGAACCTGAGGTTGGGCATAATGATGTGTTAATTAAAATTAAAAAAACTGCAATTTGTGGAACAGATATTCATATTTACAATTGGGATGAATGGGCGAAAAAAAATATTCCTGTTCCTCTCACTGTCGGTCATGAATTTGTGGGTGAAATTGTTGAAATTGGGCCTGATGTGCAAGGTTTTAAAATAGGTGAGCGTATTTCAGGTGAAGGCCATATTGCTTGTGGATTTTGTCGTAATTGCCGCGCGGGACGTCGTCATGTTTGTCGTAAAAATGTCAGTGTGGGTGTAACGCGGAATGGTTGTTTTGCTGAGTATATTGCCATTCCTGCTGTTAACGCTTATCCCATCCCAAATACGATTCCAGATAGTCAAGCAGCGATATTGGATCCATTTGGTAATGCAACTCACACGACACTCGCATTTAATTTAGTGGGTGAAGATGTCTTAATTACGGGTGCTGGCCCTGTGGGTCTGATGGCTATTGCCGTAGCACGGCATGTGGGTGCACGTCATATTGTGATTACGGATGTGAATGAATATCGTTTAGCTCTCGCCAAAAAAATGGGGGCTTCACTCGCTCTAAATATTCAGCAAACTTCTTTGAAAGAAGCTATGAATATTTTAAGTATGCGTGAGGGCTTTGATGTGGGTCTGGAAATGTCAGGCAATCCTAAAGCATTTGCTGATATGTTGGTGCATATGAATCATGCGGGTAAAGTTGCGCTTCTCGGATTTTTGCCAGAAGAAACTCAAATTGACTGGAATAATATCATCATGAAAGGTCTTCAGGTCAAAGGGATTTATGGTCGAGAAATGTTTGACACTTGGTACAAGATGGTGTGCATGTTGCAAAGTGGTTTAGATATTTCACCGATTATTACGCATGAATTTGCGATGCGTGATTATCAAAAAGCATTTGATACGATGTTGTCGGGGGAAAGTGGGAAAGTGGTGATGAGTTGGGAATAGTTGTTTGGAGTTAAACACCCTCATCCCCTGCCCTTCTCCCGTTACCGGGAGAAGGGAGTTATTATATTTAGCCCCCTTATCCCGACAACGGGAGAAGGGTTGGGGAAATATTTAGCTCCCTTCTCCCGACGCAGAATGCGTTGGGAGAAGGGCCGGGGATGAGGGTATTTTGTTTATTTTATTTTATCCACATACGATTTCTGCTTCCCAATTTTATTTCCATCCTGTTTTTTATCCGATCCACAAATCCAAAAACCAAACCCATTGTAATAAGTCTCTCCACCATCTTTCACTTTTAGAGGTGAAAATCGATAAGAAATGTTTGATAAATTGCGTCCCAATCTTCCATCTGTCCAATTGCTGTTTTGGCTCCAACTCGCAATTCGAGCAGTAATCTGATTCACTTCGCTATAAACATACAAACCCGACGACTCTTCAAAACTATAGTTATAGACTGGAAAATCCACGTGAGCATAAATTTGATCTGAATTATTGATGCTGACATTAAAAATACTGACATATTTTTCTTGAGTCCCTTCTTTGCCATCTTTAGTCGCAACAATGGGGAAATTCGCCGTATCGACATAAAAATCCGCTCCATCTTCTCGGCTTACATCGAAAGAAACATAGAATGAAGCGGGATTAATTGTTTGTATCACTAAATCATGTTTAGAAACAACTTCACTCATCTCAAACTCGGGAATCATGATCGGTGTCGCTTGATAACCGCTTTTGACATAAATTGGATTCAGCGTCGATGTAGAAGAGATGGGTTTGTGATCGATAGAAGAATAAATCACTAATGGTTCTCCACCCATGCTGCAAGGATAAGATATCATCCTGCCCTCACGATCTTTAAAATAATTTTGATTTGTTTTTTCCAACATGGAAGTTGGAACAATATAGGGAGTTTGTGCAGCATTGGCTGAAAAAATGAAAGTCATTCCGAGGATCATTGTTATAACTTTTTTTGTCATGTCATCATACCTTATCTATTCTTAACCACGTTTGTGTGCGCCCTAATATGGGTAATCCAATATAGCCATGAACATTGAGCTTGGTGCCATTCGCCGTCGGTTTTAATGTGCAGCGATAGGTTTTACCACTTTTAGGATCAAGGATTTGACCATCCTGCCAGATCATGCCTTTCTGCTTTATTCCTTCCAAAACCACCATCCCAACAATGCGTTGATTATGTTTTTGGCCTTTGCAAGCATCGCATACTTCATTTTCATCTTTGCCCGGACTTGGGAAAATTTTTAAAACTCTCCCATCTAAAGTATTGGCAGACGTTTTATATATCTCAATAATGCTTTTTGGTTTCCCACTGACATCATCGATCGTTTTCCAATATCCCACCGGTGTATCCGCATCCAAAGCGTAGGCATGAGACAAGAAGCCAACACTGAACAGCACCGCACAACACTTTAATACCTTGTTTAGCAATTTCATTTTGATCCCTCAGAAAAAAAATCCATTCTATCACTTCAATGCGAATTAGGAGCAAAAAATTAGCGGGTTTTGACAGGCGCTGATTGATCAGTGATAAGTTTTTGGGTGGTAGCCGTTAATGCAAATAGCTTCCCGCCGACGTTTGATGCAGCTTCTTGTAATTGTTGCAATTTATCATAGCTATTGGTGTCAGTCGCTTTCTTCGCTGTTAAAAATCCGATGGAGCGTGGTCTCGCTACGGTTACTGATTGTATTAAACTGGTTAATTGCTGTCTTGCATGGATATCATCTAGCTCTGCTAAGCCCAAATATCGGTGAGCCAAGACTGACACTGCTTTTTTTTCTTTATTTGCTAAAGCAACATCCGCTAACTTGATGGATAAAAATATCTCTCGTGCCTTTCCATTGACACGCAACAGTGTTAATAACTCGTCCATCTCTTCTGATTTTTGAACGGTCTCTGGTTTCTTTTTAAAAGAAGTGACTAAGTCTTCACATGTTTTGTATTCAGGTGAGATGAGCAACATTTCACTTGATACAACAGTTTTTAATTTTTGAATCTGCGGCTCGGATAAGTGATTTTCTTGCGCTAGGCGTGTGATTCTTTGATGTTTTATTTGATCGGGTTGCGTTGAGTCTCTTAAGATGTTTTTTGCTTTAAAAAGTACCTGGATAAAATTATTCTTATCAGAGGATTTATCTTCCCTTTCAGGCTCTTCATCATTTAATAGCGCATAATCTTGCATTCGAATTGCTTCAGCAACTTGACTTTTTTCCTTGATATTTTCAATTTTTTCAAGATGTCTCATATCGAGAGAGGGTAAATGATATAAATTTGCAGTGTTTTGAAAACAAGGACCACCGCTATAAACATCTACTATTGCCCCCGCCTTTTTGTCAACCAGATAGACTAAAGGGTAATTGTTATTTGCGCCCGCATCTGTATAGTGTTGAAAACGTATGTTTGCGGGTAGACTGAGCCACTGAACTGCATCATCAAAACTTTTAAAATAACAATGGTATCCACAAGCCCAATCTTGAATGCCAATTATTTCATTCTCTGATAATCGAAGATATTTTCCAGCCTCGGGTCGAATCGCAGCTTTAGTTTTTAATTGTTCATCATATTTCTGATTTTTCGCTTCTGTAAACGTGTTAGATAAATCCTTTGTTAGAGCACTCTGAGCGAGACCTAAACCGAGCCATCGGGTGACAAATACATGTACGCAACATTCCGATTGTAGTAATGGCATAGTTTGCGCTGGTTTAGGAGAAGCAGTCGAACTGCTCAAAAGACGATATGCTGCTTGAACTTCTATAAATGCCTCATCATGTTTCTTTGTTTCTCCACCCTTATCGCTAAAATGCTTATCCGAATGGGTTGCTATTGCTGCGCGAAGATAAGCGCTGCGAATATCGCTTACACTGGGAGTATCCTGTTTTGAAAAACCCAGTGTTTCTAATGCTTGTTGTCTAGTGAGAGACATGATTTTTTACCTCTATTTAGGGAGCAGAGACACACAAATATTGTACACTTTTCTATTGATAATTCAATTATAATTCAATCCGCCCCCCCTTCGCCATAGGCATCAAGCTAAGAATTTTTTTGCTTTTTTCCTACGCATTTTAAGAGCTT
>CAYRUP010000136.1:0-4398 GCA_964427485.1 uncultured Coxiellaceae bacterium
CATACCTTCCGCCTCATTTTGCACCCATTTTGCCATCGCTACGTTATATACTGAAGTTTGTTTTTCTTTCCAGACAGTCAACATGGGGATAACTGCAGAATTTAAGATTTTCAGAGTCCGAATTTTTACCTGAAACTGATTAATGAGATAATTACGAACAAGTTCTCGGGTTATGGGCTGCTCTGGAGTTTGGTTCTTGAGTAAATTAAATACGCCAAAATTCACTTCTCTCCCTTGATCTGCAAGAGTTCTTACGGATTGTTCAGGCTGGCGATTTTGCATAATACGGTGCAGAACCGTTAATTCCTCTCTTATTCCTTCAAATCGTTCTTCTTGAAAAAGCTCTGGCAGCGGTGCAAAATCTTGAGCCTGCTGATCCAGCATTTCTTGTTTGGAAAGGAAGTTCAATGCTTCTACCGCATCTGCTTCGGGCAGTTCATGAAAACCATTTAAGGTATCTAAAAAGGCTGTGTTAATAATATTTCGATAATGCTGATGCAAGTCGTGCAATGGCATATTTTTAACCACCCAATCTGGGTTTGCATTAATATTATTCAATAATAACGTGTTTGGCTTTCTATGAACAGCTTTCTGAGTGGGTATCAGGAAAAAAATGGGATTTGATTGTCACTATGGATGATGCAACAAACGAACATTATTCTATGTTTTTTTTGATGAAGAAGGAACGTCAAGCAGCTTCCAGGGAGTGAAAGAAACTATCGAGAAAAAAGGCTTATTTTGCTCACTTTACACGGATCGCAGAAGTCATTACTGGACGACGCCGAAAGCAGGTGAAAGTATCGTGTTTGTTCGGTAAAAGCGATATCCGTGCCGAAAAGGGTCGGGGATGAGGGTGCAGAAAATCTGCAAAAACAATGTTTTTTAATGTGACTCTTTGAAAAATCATATTCTTTTTTCATAGTTACCACCGTGATACTCTACTTCGCCTCACTCGCCGTATACGTCACAAACACTTCATTCAATTGTTTGCTCACACGAATAAAAGTCGTCCGCTTCGATAATTCTTTCAAACGTTGTGCTCCAACATACGTGCAAGTAGAACGGATACCACCTAAAATATCTAACACCGTATTATTAACTGGCCCTCGATAAGGAACATTCACTGAACGTCCTTCACTCGCCCGATATTCCGCAACATTGCCGTGATATTTTTCCATGGCTTCCGCAGAACTCATGCCGTAAAAACGCTTATATTTCTTACCTTGTTCCTCAATGATTTCACCTAAACATTCATCATGACCCGACAACATCCCACCTAACATGACAAAATCAGCACCCGCCGCAAAAGCTTTTGCTACATCACCTGGCGAAGTACAACCCCCGTCCGCACACACATGTCCGCCCAAACCATGCGCTGCATCCGCACATTCAATGATGGCGGAAAGTTGCGGATAACCGACACCGGTTTTTTCGCGCGTAGTGCAGACAGAACCTGGCCCAATACCAATTTTCACAATATCAGCGCCAGAAATAATTAATTCTTCCACCATTTCACCGGTGACAACATTGCCAGCCATTATGACTTTGTCGGGATACGTCGTGCGTAACCGTTCCAAGAATTTTACAAAATGTTCCGTGTAACCATTCGCGACATCCAGACAAATCAAAGATACATTCGTGACTTGCATCACTTCCTGTAATTTCACGAAATCTTTTTCACCCGTACCAATTGAAACAAAACAAGATGGAAGTGCTTCGGGATGGTTTTCTGAAAACGCTTTCCACTCGGCTGGCGTATGAAATTTGTCCATGGCTGTCAATAAGCCATGTTCCGCCAATGCGGTACCCATGGCAAATGTTCCAGTATGATCCATGTTAGCCGCGATAATGGGTACACCATGCCATGTCACACCCGAATCTCTAAAATGAAATTCACGTTCCAGTAACACTTCTGATCTCGATTTTAATACACTGCGTTTGGGACGAATTAACACATCTTTAAAATCGAGCTTTATATCATATTCGATACGCATGAGCTTATCCTCAGTCAGTTGCTTGCCATTTTCTCAAACATGCAAAATAAAAACCATCCATACCCTGCATACCCGGTAAAATTTGTCGACCTATCGCACACTCCTTGCCCCAGGAAACTGGTATTTTTTCTTCTTTAACATCCGGTTTCGTTGCGATAAAAGATTCCAATACCCGGGTATTCTCCAAACTAAAAACAGAACACGTTGCATAAACCAGCAATCCACCAACTTTAAGCAAAGGCCAAAGCGCCGTCAGCAAACGTAATTGTTCTTTGGCTAAACGTGGAATATCGTCGGCTTTGCGCAGTAATTTAATATCCGGATGACGACGAATCACTCCGCTTGCCGAACACGGTGCATCCAGTAAAATCCGATCGAAACATTTTCCATCCCACCATTGATCAACTTGATCTGCATCCGCACAAATCACTTTCGCTGTTAAATTTAAGCGTTCTAAATTCGCGTGAATGGTTTGGATACGATTTTCATCTTTTTCCACGGCAATAAGTTCACTCAATTCTGGAACCAATTCCAAAATATGCATTGCTTTACCGCCAGGTGCCGCACAGGCATCTAACACGCGATGCTTTTTTTCTACTTGCAATAACTCGGCGGCTAATTGCGCTGCGCCATCTTGCACAGAAACATGACCTGCTGCAAAACCCGGTAATTGCAGCACATCCATTGCTTCTTTCAATACAATACCGGATTGTGTTTCGGGAATAATATCAGCTTCCAATTGTGTGTGTGCCAAATATTCTTCGCGGTTGTAATGTTTGACGTTGACACGCAAAGCAAACGGCGGATGTTGATTATTTGCATTTAAAATATCTTTCCAATCGTCTGGCCAATCCTGTGCGATCATTGCAATCAGCCAGTCAGGATGTGAATAAACTGCGGATTTATTTTGTTGCAATTTCTCATGCATTTCTTCTCTGCGACGCTGATAATTCCGCAATAATGCATTGATAAAACCTTTGGCCCAGAGTTTTTTGAATGATTTAGTTGCAGAAACAGTTTCAGCCACCGCTGCATGGGCTGGCACACGCATTTCAGTTAATTGATAAAGTCCAATTAAGATGAGGCAATAAATATCTTGATCTTTCGTTTTTAAGGGTTTCTCTACTAACATTTTCGCAATCGAATCGAGACGAAAATACCAACGACAAACGCCATAACAAACGGCTTGCAAAAATGCCTGATCACGCACATCGCTAAATTGCGCGGACTGTGGCGGTAACGCATCTTGAAGCGATGCGCCATTCAATACATCGCAGATGACGGTGGCAGCCGCGGCTCGAAGATTCATGAAAAATTATCCTAAGATTATGCCAGGAGCAAATTCATTCTGGCGGGAATGACACACATCTGCAACAGATAATTGCCGGCCGCCTGGCAGTTGCAATGATTTTATTTTGAGAACACCCTGCCCTGTGGCAACATCAATTCCCTCGGTTGAAACAGCAATAATGGTACCAGGCGCTTGTTTAACCTTGTCATCAAGTACTTTTGCTTCCCAAATTCGGAGCGACTTGTCGCCTAATTGTGTAAAAGCAATCGGCCAAGGAATAAAAGCACGAATTATTCGATCTAACTGAACTGCTGACAATGTCCAATCGAGTCTGGCTTCTTCTTTCGTGATTTTATGCGCATAAGTCGCCGCCGTATTATCTTGTGCTGTGGGATGAAGTGATGCGAGTTGATCTAATGTGTTTAGCAAGGCTTCTGCGCCTATTTGCGCAAGCTTTTGCTGCAACGTCAAACTGGTGTCATGGGGTTCGATAACACATTCTGTTTTGAAAAGCATATCGCCCGTATCCAACCCTTCATTCATTTGCATGATGGTCACACCCGAGCGTGTGTCACCTGCCAATATCGCACGCTGAATCGGCGCCGCACCACGCCAGCGTGGTAACAAAGAAGCATGAATATTGAGACAGCCCAACTTCGGTGCTGTTAACACCGGCAGTGGCAGTATTAATCCATAGGCGACCACGACCATGAGATCCGCTTTTAGGGAAGCTAATTTTTGTTGTTCTTCTGCATCACGCAACGTCACAGGTTGATAGAGCGGCAATTGATGTTGCAGTGCCAATTCTTTAATGGGCGAAGCCGTTAATTTGCGGCCGCGTCCTGCGGGTCGATCAGGTTGTGTGTATACCGCTTTGATTGTGTGACGAGATTCGAGCAGAAGGGAAAGTGTAGTCGTAGAAAATTGCGGTGTGCCGGCAAAAATAATGTTGTAGGAATGGGGTGAGTTCAAATTTTTTTTCCTTTGGAAAGAGGGCCGAAGTGTCAGGAAATTGGGTGGATTACGATGCAAAAAACGCATCTAATCCACCCTACTTTTAGTCAGTTTTTCGTAGGGTGGATTAGGCGTTTTTTGCCGTAATCCACCGGAAAT
>CAYRUP010000137.1:0-4394 GCA_964427485.1 uncultured Coxiellaceae bacterium
TCCCGGCCAGAAGCACGCCGGGACGACGTGTTGTGGGGTTGAAATAAATTTTTGTAGTGTACTAAGAAAAAATATTTAAAAGATTCAATTATTTTGTGAGAATAAAATATGTTATGTCGTGTTGCAGCTATTCAAATGACATCAGGTCCTGATGTAAAAAAAAATTTATCCCTAGCAAAAGATTTAATTAAGCAGTCGGTTGATGCAGGTGCGAAATTCGTCGTGCTGCCGGAAATGTTCGCGGTTATGGGCGTAGACCAACTTGATAAAATCAAAACGCGTGAAACTTTCGGGGCTGGGCCTATCCAAGATTTTCTGCATGAGCAAGCTATAAAACAAGGTATTTGGCTAGTGGGTGGAACAATTCCATTGGCTGTCGATGACTCTGCCGAAAAAGTGAATGCAGCTTGTCTGGTATTTGATGATCAAGGTCGTGTCGCGGCGCGTTACGATAAAATTCATTTATTCGATGTTAGCCTTCATGCGACAAAAGAAAGTTATCAAGAATCGAAAACCACGCAGCCTGGCAATAAAGTGGTTGTTACAGCGACACCCTTTGGCAAATTAGGATTAGCGGTTTGTTATGATGTGCGCTTTCCAGAACTTTTCCGCACGATGCATGATGAAGGCGTTGAAATAGTGGTGTTGCCAGCCGCGTTTACGTTTACCACGGGATCTTTGCATTGGGATGTTTTGGTGCGTGCACGCGCGATCGAAAATCAAGTTTATTTAATTGCTGCAGCACAAACCGGCATACATGAAAACGGCCGTAAAACCTATGGGCATAGCATGATTGTGGATCCATGGGGCGTAGTAAAGGCTAAGTTAACGGATGCGCCTGGCATTGTGGTCAGTGATATTGATTTTGCCTATTTAAAAAAAATCCGCTCTGAATTTCCGGTGTTGTCGCATCGTCGTATTAAAGGAAAAAAATGATGACTCCTTATCAAAAATTAAAACGAATTTTTACGCAATTATCCCATTTCCATTATATCCAACGCATCATGACTTGGGATGAAGCGGTGATGATGCCCGAAGGCGCAGGCGAAACGCGTGCAGAAGCATTAGCAACCTTGAGTTGTGTAACACATAAAAATCTCGTGAGTAAACGCAATAAAAATTTGCTGAGAGAAGCTAAACAACAACAAAATTTATCTTTTTGGGATCATGCCAATTTACACTGGATGGAAAAAAAATATCTGCAAGCGGCGTGCATTCCAAATAAATTAACTGAAAAAATGACGAAAGAAACGTTAATCTGCCAACAGGCGTGGCGCAAATTGCGTTCACAAAATAATTGGCGTGAATTTTTGCCGTATTTTAAGCGAGTATTTAAAATAATAAAAGAAGTGGCTGATCGACGCAGTGATGCACTGCAATTGCAACCCTATGATACCATGTTGGATGAGTATGCGCCCGGATTTAACCAAAAAAATATCGATGAAATTTTTTCTAAGTTAAAAAATTCCATTCCACACTTGATTGCGAAAATTACAGAGAAACAAGCACATGAGCCGATCAAAACACTACGCGGACCCTTTGCTATTCAGCAGCAAAAACAATTGGGACTCTCTGTTATGCGTGCGATGCAATTTGATTTTCAGCACGGTCGTTTGGATGTGAGTCATCATCCATTTTGTGATGGCGCGCCTCTTGATGTACGCATAACCACGCGTTATAACGAAAAAGATTTTTTTTCTGCGCTGATGGGAATTTGTCATGAAACAGGCCATGGTCTTTATGAGCAAGGTTTGCCGCGCGAGTGGATTGATCAACCGGTGGGACGTATTGATAGTATGGCGATGCATGAAAGTCAATCCTTGTTGATCGAAAGACAAATTTGTTGTTCGTTGCCGTTTTATCAATATTTAATGCCCGAAATCCAAGAAAAATTTGGCCAACAAGATGCATTGTCGGCGGATAATTTATATAAAATGGTGACGCGAGTGGAACCGGGATTTATCAGAGTGGATGCGGATGAAGTGACATATCCTTTGCATGTGATTTTGCGTTACGAACTAGAGAAAAAATTATTTAATGCTGAAATTACTGTGCAAGACCTTCCAGGCTGCTGGGATGAATTAATGCAGAAATATTTGGGACTTTCGACGAAAGAGAATGACCAGGATGGTGTCATGCAAGATGTTCACTGGCCAGCAGGCGCGTTTGGCTATTTTCCTGCTTACACATTAGGTCGTCTCATTGCGGCTCAATTGTTTGCGACGTTCATTAAAGCAGAGCCGAATTTTTATGCTGAACTTAAACAAGGGAATTTCCAATCACTGCATCGCTGGTTGCAAAAAAATGTTTATGCGTACGCGGCTTCGTTACCAACGAATGATTTATTAGTGCAAGTGACGGGTAAAGCGTTAGATTCTGATTATTTTATTCGGCATGTGGAAGAGCGGTATTTAAATTGATTGCCCTCATCCCCGACCCTTCTCCCAGCAGCTGGGAGAAGGGAGTTTTTTGTCTCCCTTCTCCCGCTTGCGGGAGAAGGGCAGGGGATGAGGGTATTAACTCCTCACCCCATTCACCAACGCAAAAACATGCCGATAAACCACCTCACCCAACGTATCAGTCAGATATCCTCCTTCCAACAAAGACACAATTCTTCCCTGACAATGCCGTTTCGCAAATTCCAGCACCTCGTGCGTCATTTCGGCATAATCATTTCCAGTCAATTGCAAATCAGCTAGAGGATCTCCTTTGCGAGCATCAAATCCAGCGGAAATAATGATAAGATCGGGATGAAATGTTTTTTCAATTTCACTTAACGCAGAACTAAATTTTTCCCGATAAAGTTGGGCGGGACAACCGGCAGGGAGTGGAATATTTAATGTTCGTGCTTTAGCAGCGCCCGCGCCAGTTTCAGTTGCTGAACCTGTGCCTGGATAAAACGGATATTCATGCAGCGAAAAATAAAAAACGGAAGGGTCCGTGTAAAAAATTTCTTGTGTGCCATTTCCATGATGCACATCCCAATCGATAATGAGTACCTGTTTGTAGTTATAATGATCTTGCGCATAACGCGCCGCGATCGCGGCATTATTAAAAAGACAAAATCCCATTGCTTGAGTGGAAGTGGCATGATGTCCAGGTGGTCGTACCAGACAAAATGCATTTTGAATTTCATTTTTGAAAATTTGATCGATTGCGACTAATGCAGCACCCGCCGCAAGATACGCAACTTGCAAAGAATCTTTAGAGAGTACAGTGTCAGAATCTGCCATGCTATAAGCATTGACTTCGTTTGGGCTAATCAGTTGTAATTGTTTCAGCAACGATTCACGGTGACAGCGCAAAATTTCAGTTGTAGTCGCATTACGTGGTTTGATATGTTTTAATTTGTCCCATAAACCCGGATCTTTTTGCAATTGGTCAAGAATAACAAGCAATCGTTCAGGACATTCGGGACAATTTGCGGTTTTATGCATTAAAAATGCAGGATCATAGACAAAGCCGGTGATTGACATAACAGACATTCCTCTTGTGTTTCATTATATAATATAGAGAGTATAGGCTCTGTTGACAATTGGTTTGGAGGATACTCACATGATTGCGCTTTATATTCTTATACCCGTATTACTTATTTTTCTTTTTTCGTTTTTACATATTTTGTATGAATATGAACGAGCAGTTGTGTTTACCTTGGGACACTTTTCGAAAGTAAAAGGACCGGGTCTTATTATCATTGTTCCTATCATTCAAAAAATGGTGCGTATGGAATTGCGTACAATAGTGATGAGTATTCCACCGCAAGATGTGATTTCACGCGACAATGTATCAGTGAGAGTGAATGCGGTTGTTTATTTTCGTGTGATTAAACCTGAAAATGCAGTTATCCAAGTTGAAAATTATAATGAAGCGATTAGTCAATTATCACAAACCACATTACGTTCTGTACTGGGACAGCATGAATTAGATGAAATGCTGGCTGAGCGTACTAAATTGAATATGCATATTCAACAAATTCTCGATGAACAAACTGCAGCGTGGGGTATCAAAGTAGGGATGGTTGAAATCAAGCATATCGATATCAATGAATCGATGATTCGCGCGATCGCAAAACAAGCAGAAGCGGAACGTGAACGTCGTGCGAAAATCATTCATGCCGACGGTGAATTTGAGGCATCGAAAAAATTATTGGAGGCCGCACAAATTTTGGCGCAACAACCACAAGCTTTACAATTACGTTATTTGCAGACGCTGTCAAATATCGCAGAAGAAAATAATTCAACGATTGTATTTCCATTACCACTGGAATTTCTGAACGCATTTCAGAAATTTACGCAAAGTATAAAATAAAAAATGATTTGCTGTAAAAATGATCTCAGTGCACGACAAAAAACAAAACCGTCGTCCCGGCGTGCTTCTGGCCGGGATCCAGCGCC
>CAYRUP010000138.1:0-4351 GCA_964427485.1 uncultured Coxiellaceae bacterium
CTTTAAAGGCGCTGGATCCCGGCCAGAAGCACGCCGGGACGACGGTTTTGTTTTTGTCGTGTACTGAGATAAATTATAATTTAGTGATCCTTCGCTGCGCTCAGGATGACATATGTTCCTTAGTTTGATGCCTGTGCGGCGTGCCATAAATTAGAATTAACATTAGAATAGAATAAGTGTAGAATTGTTTGTGGGTCTCTGAAGCAAGTACAGTTTGAGTCGGCTATATTACAGTCACGAAAAATGGTAAAGGAGAGTAGATATGGTAAGCAAGCAAACCAAGAAAGGCATGATGTGGTTAGTAGGTGCAATTCTTTGCCTTTGCGCAGGAACGGCATTTGCAGCAGTATCAGGTGGTGTTGGAACTATTGCAGCAAACGTAACAGGTAACTTGGGAAATATCGCAAAACTCATCACCGCAGGTGCATATGTTGCTGGGTTCGGATTTGCAGTAGGTGCTGTTGTTAAATTCAAAGCACACAAAGATCAGCCACAACAAGTTCCTATTGGTCAACCCATTGCATTGCTCTTCGTTGCGGCGGCTTTAATTTTCATTCCATCCGTATTTAAAGCCACGGGTATAACGCTGTTTGGCGCAACCTCCGGAAAGAGTTCAGTATCAGGTTTGGCTACATTCTAAGTGAAGTTATATGCATGAACTTCAACTGGCAGTGAATTTAAATGGATGGCGAATCTTTGTAAGAAGACGTGAAGATAAAGCGTTCCTGCCAGTTGCAGAACAAGTGTGTCAACGTGATAATTTCACATGCCAATATTGCGGCTTTCAAGCCAGGCAATATCAGGAAGTAGTAAATCTCGATGGTAATTATAACAATAACAAATTAAATAATTTGATTACTTCGTGTTGTTTTTGTTCTCAGTGTCTGTTTATTGAATCAGTTGGATTGGATGAAATGGGCGGAGGTCAGCTTGTTTATCTTCCAGAAATAAGCCAAGCCGATCTCAACAGTTTTTGTCACGTGCTATTTTGTGCAATGGGAAATGGCACAGGTTATCAAGATAGTGCACAAGCTATTTATCGTAGTTTTAAATTTCGCAGTCAGCAAATCGAAAATAAATTCGGAAGTGGAACAAGTAATCCAGCTACTTTTGGACAATTATCATTAGAATATAAATCTAAAAATCCGGAATCCAAAGTCGATATTTTAAAAGATATTCGTATGCTTCCATCGTATACTAAATTCAAAGTGCAATTAGATGCATGGGCTGCAGCAGCGCTTGAGGAACTTGCTGAGGAATCACAATAATATAAGGAATATATGCGAAACTTTGTTGATCCAGTTCTTGATGGTATCGATGCAATTCTAGCTTGGTTCAGTACGGAACTGAAACAAACCGCAGAGTCTTATTGCGATCTCGAAACAGCAGATAGTAAAACAACATTAGTTGCCCGCGATGGTTCTCTTATTTCAGTCGTTCGTGTCTATGGTGTCACAAAACTGGTTGGAGTGGATGAGTTTAATTCTATTCATGCTGGTTTGACACAAAGTTTGCAAGCAACCTTAAAACGTCAGGGCCATGTTGTCCAAGTGTATTTTAGTTATGATCGTGCTGCTGTTAAACCGGAAATTGAAGAAATTCTATCTCCCGCAAAATCCACAGCAAAACGCTTAAAAATGAATTTAGATGATTTATTTAAAGAACGTGTCGATTATCTTTCAAAATATTGCGCGCATGAAGAAATGTATTTTGTACTGTGGACACGGCCTTATTCATTAACGAATGAACAATTAAGCCGTGCCAATAAAGAAAAATTAAAATACATTCGCGATAATAAAATTCCACCTTTTAAGAATGGCCAAAATCTTATTGCTGCCATTCCCGATTTACGTGAAGCGCATGCTTCTTTTGTAAGATCCCTTGTAACTGACTTAAGTGCGTTAAATGTCTATTGCCAGTTATTAGAAGTTCACGAAGCAGTCTATGCAGCACGTTATTCTGTCGATCCTGATTTTACTGATAAGGATTGGCGCCCATCCTTACCTGGCGATCCTATCCCTCAGCGTGAAGCAAGACCTTTGGCCGGCGAGTTATCGGGATTAATGTGGCCACCGTTGGCGCGGCAAATTGTTCCGCGCGATGCCATCGTGCTGGATATGCGTACGATTCGCATTGGCGATCGTATTTATACGCCGCTGTTTATTGAATTATTTCCTCAAGAATTGAAATCATTTATGGTGTTGTTTTCAAGAACACTGCCAACCCAAGTTCCATGGCGAATTTCATTTTTAATTGAAAGTGGCGGCCTTGCTACCATTAAATTTAAAGCCATGATGGCATCTATTTTAAGTTGGACAGCAGCGCAAAATGGTTTAGTGCATGATGCGTCAAAATTATTAAAAGAAATTGAAACCAATACGGACGATGCTGTTGTGAAGCTTCAAGTGAGCCTGGCAACATGGGCACCTGAAGGTAATATTCGTTTGTTACGAACGCGTTCAGCGGAATTGGCAAAAGCCGTTGAAGGTTGGGGGAGCTGCGGAGTTTCTGAAATTTCCGGGGATGTTTTTGCGGGTGTTGCGTCTAGTTTTTTGGCATTTAATGCAAATAGTGTAGCAACACCCTCGGTTGCACCTTTATCCGATGTGGTATATATGCTGCCGTTTACGAGACCCGCTTCGGCATGGCAATTTGGTGCCGTGTTATTGCGCTCTCCGGATGGAAAACCATGGCCTTATCAACCCGGTTCAGCGCAGCAAACCACATGGATTGATCTGATGTATGCGCGTCCTGGTTCGGGTAAATCGGTATTATCTAACTCGCTTAATCTGGCGCTCTGCTTATCGGGCGGTATTCAACGCTTGCCCAGGATTGCCATTATTGATATTGGTCCTTCCAGCAGTGGTTTGATTTCTTTATTAAAAGAAGCTTTACCACCCGAGCATAAACATTATTCCGCGTATCATCGTTTACGCATGACGGCAGATTATGCAATTAACCCTTTTGATACCCAATTGGGTTGCCGCTATCCTACTGCGCAAGAACGTGGATTTTTAGTGAATTTTATCACTTTATTGGCAACACCCTTGGGTGCTGAGCGGCCTTATGATGGTATATCTGATATGGCGGGTTTGATTGTCGATGAACTTTATAAATATCTTGCAGACGATGGAAAGCCGCATCTTTACACTAAAGGTCTTGAATCAATTGTCGATGATATTTTAGTTGAAATTGGTTTTGTCTTAGATGATCGTACGACGTGGTGGGAAATAACTGACGCATTATTTTTAGCAAGTTTTCATCATGAAGCGATGCTTGCTCAGCGTTACGCTGCGCCGTTATTACCTGATGCTGCAGCCATTTGCCGAACCCAAGTCATTGAAGATTTGTATGGCCAGGTAAAAGCGCCCACGGGCGAACCGCTTATTCAAGCATTTGGCCGTATGATTTCCAGTGCGGTGCGTGAATATCCTATTCTGTCAGGTATTACCAAATTTGATATTGGTGATGCGCGTGTGATTTCTCTTGATCTTGACGAAGTTGCAAAAAGTGGTGGTGAAGGGGCTGATCGACAAACGGCTGTCATGTATATGTTGGCTCGGTATGTATTAGCTAGACATTATTATTTAACAGAAGATGCGCTGAGTGATTTTCCAGATGCTTATCGTGAATATCATAGAATCAGAATTGGTGAAATTCGCGAAGATCCCAAACGAATCGTATACGATGAATTCCATCGCACTTCAAAAGCGCGGGCTGTGCGTGATCAAGTTATTTTGGATATGCGCGAAGGTCGAAAATGGAATGTACAAATCGCGCTGATTTCGCAATCACTCGATGATTTTGATCCTGTCATGGTGGAATTTGGTACCTCGATTTTTATTATGGATGCTGGACCTGAGCAAGCCATCAAACGTTCAACAGAAATTTTTGGTTTATCTGACACAGCGCGTACTGCATTGAAAACCAGAGTTCATGGTCCGCGCGAAGGCGGCGCAACATTTTTGGCCCAGTTTTCCACAAAATCAGGTATCAATACTCAATTATTGACGAGTACTTTGGGTCCTGTTGAGTTATGGGCCTTCAGTACGACGGCAGAAGATGCACGCACCCGTAACAAACTTTATGCCAAAATTGGTCCCGCCGAAGCACGTCGTGTATTAGCCAATTTATTTCCTTCGGGCTCAGTCAAAGCGCTGATTGAATCCCGTCTTGCGGTTGTTAAAGAGCAAAAAGGCGTGATTGAAGAATCGGCTGAAGTTGGGATTATTGATCAATTGGTTGATGAAATTATTGATGCTTATTCCAAAAATCCGGATGTGAGAACATTGCCGAAATAACGTCAAGCCAAGCAAAAATACAGTTTAGAACGTCGTCCCGCGACGCTTTT
>CAYRUP010000139.1:0-4253 GCA_964427485.1 uncultured Coxiellaceae bacterium
TACGTGTGATCTTCCTATCTATCTCTCAGTCTCAAACCCTTCTGTTTTCCCATCTTAAACGGTATACTCCACACCTCTCATCGTCTGTACAAAGGAAACCACAGAACCTATGGGCAAACAAACCTTGTTATATGATTGTCATTTGCAATCTTCAGCCAAAATGGTGGATTTTGCCGGTTGGGATATGCCGCTCCATTATGGTTCCCAGCTTCAGGAACATCACTACGTTCGTCAAGATGCCGGCATGTTTGATGTGTCACACATGACCGTTGTCGATTTTATGGGGCCGGATGTGGCGCCATTTTTACGTTATTTGTTGGCGAACAATATTGATCGACTCATTCCAGGCAAAGCACTTTATACTTGCATGCTGAATGAAAACGGCGGCGTGATTGACGATTTAATCGTTTATAAAGTAGCAGAGGATTATTATCGCTTAGTTGTCAATTCAGGAACGCACGATAAAGATCTCGCTTGGTTTCAAGAAAAAGCGCAAGGTTTTAATTTGAAAATAGTTGAAAAAACCGATGTCGCAATGATTGCGATCCAAGGCCCAAACATTCGCAATAAAATTCCCACACTATTCCGCACAAAAAATCCCGAAGCCATTGCAAATCTAAAACCTTTCACTTTTTTAGAAGCCGAGCAATGGTTAATTGCGCGCACCGGTTACACGGGTGAAGATGGTTTTGAAATCATCGTGCCTGCAAAAGATGCGGTGGAATTTTGGCAAATTTTATTAAATGCCGGAGTGAAACCCTGTGGCTTAGGTGCACGTGACACCTTGCGTCTGGAAGCGGGTTTGAATCTTTATGGCGCGGATATGGATGAAACGGTCACACCTTTAGAATCCAATTTAGCTTGGACTGTTGCATTGGAACCAAAAGAACGGGATTTTATCGGGCGTAAGGCACTTGAAACACAACTCAAAGTTGGCGTGAAACAAAAACTCGTTGGCATCGTTTTAGAAGGTCAGGGTGTTTTGCGAAATCATCAAAAAGTTCGCGTGGTAGGCATTGGCGAAGGTGAAATTACCAGCGGCAGTTTTTCCCCGAGTTTAAACAAAGGCATTGCGCTGGCACGTGTTCCAGCAGCAACCGGTGATGAATGTGTCGTTGAAATTCGCGGCAAAAATATCCCAGCCCAAATCATCAAGCCGCCATTTGTGCGGCAGGGTAAAAAAGCATTTTTAGAAACAAGCAAAAGCAATGGAGCGGTAACATGAACAGCGTGCCAAAAGCATTAAAGTATTCCAGAACCCACGAATGGGTTCGCCAAGATGAAGAAGTTATTACGGTAGGTATCACTGATCATGCACAATGCATGTTAGGTGATTTGGTCTATATCGAATTACCTGAAGTTGAAAGCAGTCTTGAAGTCGGCCAAGAATGCGCAGTGGTCGAATCCGTCAAAGCTGCAGCGGATATTTACTGTCCTATTTCCGGTGAAATTGTGGAAATTAACGAAGCATTATTAGATAACCCACAACTTGTAAATGAAGATCCCTACGGAAAAGGTTGGTTATTCCGGATTCGTCCTTTTGAAAACGAATTTCGTGATTTATTAACGGCGGATCAATATACCAAACAGGTTGCTTCAGAAGCACACTAAATAAATGATGGAGCGATTGCGATGCCATTTATTCCTCATACCGAACAAGATGTAAAAGAAATGTTGGCAACCATCGGTGCGCCTAGCATTGATGCTTTATTTGATGAAATTCCCACAAATTTACGCATAAAAGAATTGCCGCCCATTCCGGAACAATTAACCGAAATGGAATTATCACGTTTGATGCGCGAACGTGCGGCAAAAGATGTTAGTGCATTATGTTTTATTGGTGCGGGTGCGTATGAACATCATATTCCAGCCGCCGTGTGGGACATTACCAGTCGCGGCGAATTCATGACAGCATATACACCGTATCAAGCAGAAGCGAGTCAAGGCACGCTGCAATTGTTATACGAATATCAAACCATGATGGCGAGCTTGATGAGTCTTGATGTTTCTAATGCCTCATTGTATGACGGTGGTTCGGGATTAGCAGAAGCCGTTTTAATGGCAGCGCGTAGTCATCGCAAAAATAAAACGCATCGCATATTGATGCCGAAGACGGTGCATCCCTTATATCGTGAGGTTGTAAAAACCATTGTCGGTCAGCAAGACATTGAAATTATCGATGTGCCATACGATCCCGCCACTGGCAAAATTTCGCTGGAACAATTAAATAAATTATCCAAAGAAAATTTAACGGCGTTGGTTATTCCGCAACCGAATTTTTTTGGTGTATTGGAGGATACGGATGTATTGGCAGATTGGGCGCACGAGCAAAATGCATTGACGATTGGCGTAGTCAATCCACTTGCAATGGCACTCTTAAAACCACCTGGTCAATGGGGCAAACATGGCGCAGATATTGCGTGTGGCGAAGGTCAACCGCTGGGCGTGCCAATGGCTTCAGGCGGACCGTATTACGGATTTTTATGCTGCAAACAAGACCATGTGCGTCAATTGCCAGGCCGTATTGTCGGCCGAACAGTGGATCAAAACGGCAAACAAGGATTTGTATTGACGTTACAAGCACGCGAACAACATATTCGTCGTGCGAAAGCGACTTCCAATATTTGCACGAACCAAGGGTTACTCGTGACAGCGAGTACGATTCATATGAGTTTGCTGGGACCAAAAGGATTGCGTAAAGTTGCGTTAGCTTGTCATCAAAATTTACGTTTGCTACAAGAAAAATTGACGCATGTGGAAGGAGTCCGCCAAGTATTCCAAGGCCCACTCTTCCATGAAATGGTGTTGCAATTGAATCACCCCGTCGATTTTGTATTGGCAGAGTTGGCTAAACATAAAATCCAAGCTGGATTCAGCATAAAAAAATATTATCCAGAGTTAGGCGATTGTCTTTTAGTTTGCGTTACGGAAACGAAATCATCCAGTGATTTGGATGTGTTCGCAAATCATTTGCGAAGTGCATTGACTGCACGCGTAAATACCACAGAAAAAAGTCATCTGTAGGAATAGTCTTATGTCTGAATTAATTTTCGAATTATCACAACCAGGCCGCTCTGCACGCGCACAAATTCCGCAGCACATTGCAGAGGATAAAATCGATATTCCAGCGCAATTTTTGCGTCATGATGAACCCATGCTGCCAGAAGCATCGGAGTTACAAGTCGTGCGGCATTTCACACGGTTATCACGCAGAAATTTTTCTATTGATACCCAATTTTACCCGCTGGGTTCTTGCACCATGAAATATAATCCACGCGGCGTGCATCGCTATGCAATGTTAGAAGGATTTTTAAATCGTCATCCGTTGTCTTTAGAAATCAATAGCCAAGGTTATCTTGCCTCTGCTTATGAATTACAAGAAATTTTAAAAGCGTTAACTGGAATGAAAGGCGCCTCATTAACGCCAATGGCAGGAGCGCAAGGTGAGTTTGCTGGGGTTGCTATGATTCGCGCTTATCATCGCTCACGTAATGATAAAGCGCGCACAGAATTTTTAGTGCCAGATGCAGCACATGGAACGAATCCTGCGACTGCCGCACAATGTGGTTTTAAAGTACGCGAAATTCCGACGGATGCGGATGGTAATGTGAATATTGAAGCATTACGCGCGGCGGTGGGTCCGCAAACGGCAGGCATCATGTTAACCAATCCTTCAACGCTTGGTGTCTTCGAGCAAAAAATTCAAGAAATCGCGAAAATCATGCATGAAGCCGGTGGTTTATTGTATTACGATGGCGCTAACTTGAATGCGATTTTGGGTAAAGTGCGTCCAGGTGATATGGGCTTTGATGTTATGCACATCAATTTGCATAAGACGTTTGCGACACCGCATGGCGGCGGTGGCCCAGGTGGTGGTCCTGTCGCAGTCAGTGAACGATTGATACCTTTCTTACCGACACCCACTGTGACGAAAACCGTTGATGGTTACCGTTGGTTAACCGAAGTCGATTGTCCGCAAACGATAGGCCGTCTATCCACGTTTATGGGAAATGCCGGTATTATTTTGCGAGCCTATATGTATGCACGACTCTTAGGTAAAGAAGGATTGCATCGTGTTGCCGAATATGCGACTTTAAATGCTAATTATTTGCTTGCCCGTTTAAAATCCGCAGGTTTTACCCCCGCTTATGCAAAGCGTCGTGCGAGTCATGAATTTATTATTACACTGAAAACGGAAGCAAAAGAATTACAAATTACAGCACTGGATGAAGCGAAACGTCTATTAGATCGGA
>CAYRUP010000140.1:0-4235 GCA_964427485.1 uncultured Coxiellaceae bacterium
TTTTTCCGCGAAGAAAAAACGGGCACGGGCACGCACGCGGGCACGGGCACGAAAAAGCAGCGAGTTATCCCTTCACCAAACTCAAAAACTCCGCACGAGTCCGACGATCTTGACGAAACGTTCCTAGCATCACAGAAGTTGTCATTATCGAATTTTGTTTTTCCACACCACGCATCATCATGCATAAATGTTTTGCTTCAATAATCACACCCACACCATGACCTTTGGTAATATCAAAAACCGTTTCAGCAATTTCTTTCGTCAAACGTTCTTGTACTTGCAAACGGCGCGCAAACATATCAACAATGCGGGCAATTTTGGATAAACCAATTATTTTTCCTTTCGGAAGATAAGCGACATGACATTTACCAATAAAAGGTAATAAATGATGTTCGCATAAAGAATAAAGCTCGATATCTTTCACAATGACCATTTCATCATTGTCAGTTTCAAATAAAGCGCCGTTAACAACTTTCTCTACGGATTGTTCGTAACCGTGCGTCAGGAATTGAAATGCAGTTGCAGCACGTTTAGGCGTGTTTTTTAATCCGTCGCGCTCACAATCTTCACCGACCGCTTCAATAATTTTTTTAAAATGTTGTTCCATTCTCTGTACCTAACAATAAAGCCACGAGGGTCTGTTCACCCCGGTGGCCACAGCATTTGTCGGCCTGCTAACAAATGCGCGTGTATATGAAAAACCGTTTGACCAGCCAATGAATTGCAATTCATCACCAATCGGTAACCATCCTCAGCGACATTTAATTCTTTCGCCAAATTTCTCCCGACCTTTAAAATATGACCCATCAGTTGGGTATCTTCATCCGAGATATCATTGATTGTCGCGATATGTTTAAGCGGAATAATCAATTTATGATGCGGCGCTTGTGGATTAATGTCATCAAACACAAGAACATGCTCATCACGATACACAATTTTAGCGGGTATCGTACCTTCTGCTATTTGACAAAATAAACACTTCACTTGCCCATCTCCCTGTTGATCAAGATCGGCTAGTTTACGTGGTTGTAGCAGTTTTTTCCACAAAACAAATTTGACGTATCCCTCATTCCGGAGTAAAGTTTGCACTCATTTTTTGGCGCGAATAAATCTGATTTTATGCAAATTCTGAATATTGCCGGTTATAAATTTACAAATCTTACTGATTTGCTAGAGCGACGCAATTCCCTTTTGGATCAATCAATTAACCTGGAATTGAAGGGAACCATCCTCTTAAGTTCCGAGGGCATCAATATTAGTCTCTCTGGTATTCCGCAAAATATCGAACGTTTTATTACAATCTTAAAAAACGATGCGCATTTTTCTGATATGACTTTTCGTGAAAGTTATTCAAGTTATCAGCCATTTAATCGCATGCAAGTCAAAATTAAAAATGAAATTATCACGTTACGCGAGCCTAATGTGAACCCGGCCGAGAATGTCGCGCCAGCTATTTCGCCAACAGAATTCAAGCAGTGGCTAGATGAAAAACGTGATATTACGGTGCTAGACACGCGCAATGAGTATGAAATGCGGTTCGGCACCTTTGAAAATGCAGAAAATTTAGAACTACAGGATTTTGGTGACTTCCCAGCAATGATGCAGCGGATTTCCGCTGAAAAACCCATCGTAATGTTTTGTACGGGCGGAATTCGTTGTGAAAAAGCCGCCTTAGTTATGTTGAATGCGGGCTATAAAAACGTGTATCAACTGCAAGGCGGCATCTTGAATTACTTTGCCGAAGTGGGTGGAGATCATTATCAGGGTGAATGTTTTGTGTTCGATCAACGTGTGTCGGTCGATACAAATTTAGAAAGCAAGGGCACGCACCAATGTCTGGTTTGTCAGGGGCCAGTGAAAGTCGCTGCGCAAACTGATCCTGATTACATCCCAGGTGTGTCATGTCCAACTTGTGTTAATCAATTAAAATAAGGAAGAGTTATGGGATTAGAACATATAGAACCCGGTCGTTCAGTGCCAGATGATATTAATGTCGTGATCGAAATACCCGCGCATAGTGACCCGGTGAAGTATGAAGTCGATAAAAAAAGCGGCATGGTCATGGTCGATCGCTTTGTTGGGACATGCATGTATTATCCTTGCGATTATGGATTTGTACCGCATACGCTGTCTGAAGATGGCGATCCGGTTGATGTGTTGGTCATCGCACCTTTTGCATTAAATCCAGGCGTGGTGATGCGTTGTCGTCCTGTTGGTATGTTACGCATGACAGATGAATCGGGCCCCGATGCAAAAATTCTGGTAGTGCCTGTCGATAAGCTAACGCCACGCTATAAACACGTGCAAAAACCAGAAGACATTGGTCTGGAAGTTTTGGCATCCATTGCGCATTTCTTTCAGCATTATAAAGATTTGGAACCAGGCAAATGGGTCAAAATTGATGGTTGGGAAGGAGCTGATGCTGCTAAAGCTGAAATTTTAGCAAGTATCGAACGTTACGAAAAAGTTTAATTATTCATGCCTGTTATCTGAACGTATTGATGACAGGCTTCATTTTCTCCGCGCATTCTTAAGCATTTCTTAAGAAAAAATCTGTAAAATCAACACCGAAAAGAAAATACTCAATATAAATTATAGGTCGTACTTGTGTTAATGAAACGAAAAATAAATAAAAGATACACGTTAAGTGTATGTGAAGGTATTTGTTTGATTGCAGCGGTATATGTCATTTGCTACATGCTGTGTCAGGATACTATTTCTCCCATGTCCATTAATTCTGCCTGGGTGTATTTCAGTCATTGGGCAAGGCATTTTCACGTATTGGCAGTAGGTCTATTGCCTGTTTATGTCGCATTAATGATATTTGGAACTGCAACTGTTGGAATTTATCTGGGTTCTGCTATTCAGCGCTGGACTAAGTTCGCAATGGCACGTTACTTAAAATCATGATTAAATAGAAATAATTAGATTTCTAAAGCTGCATTCTCTCTTGCGTTCTTTCCCTGTAATTTTGTAAGCAAATTGCCATTGTAAGTGTAAGCTCATTATTGCAGGTGAACAATCGCCTACTTTATTGCCTATATAACTTATTGAATAATATCGCTTATTTTTTTTCTTGGCTTGTTTCTTGCGTGTTCTTTTAAAGTAGCCTAATTGGTAACCCAAAACTGTTTTGCTATGATTGAATCCGTTCAGGGAAGATTTAGGGACCGGCCGTATGGATTCGGTGCTTACGAAACGGATAAGTCTACCAGGGATTGGTGGAAGGGCAGGATGCCCGGGGTAGGTAATGGGGGGGTGGCCGCAAGGTTGCCCCTTTCTTATTTGTGCTCCCCAATTAATTCGCCCACTTTAATCAAAGAATCTGCCTGAATTCGTGAATTCCACTCTATCTGATCTTTGCCAAATAACACAATAACCGTTGAGCCCATTTTGAAAAGGCCGAGTTCTGCGCCGCGCTGCAATTCGATTTCTGTCGAATAACGCTCAGTCGTTATTTTTTTTCTGGAATGTTGTATGGGCCAAACCGTTTCAATATGACCGACCAGCATTGCGCCGACTAAAATCACAGCCATTGGGCCTGCATCCGTGTCGAAGATGCTGACTAATCTTTCATTGCGTGCAAAGAGATTCGGTACCGTTTCCGCTGTGATTTTGTTTACAGAAAATAAATCGCCTGGAATATAAGTTGTTTCGCGTAGTTTTCCTGTCAAAGGCATATGAACGCGATGATAATCTTTTGGCGCAAGATAAATTGTCGCAAATTTACCGCCTAGAAAATTCCGCGCAAGTTCCTCCGATCCGCCTAACAACGTAGTTGCGCTGTAATTAAAGCCTTTTGCTTGCAAAATAGTATCATCACGAATATCGCCAATCTGACTCACACACCCATCTGCAGGACTTGCAATATCATGAATTCCCGCGCTGATGGGTCGTAACTCTGGCTTCAGGCGACGAGTGAAAAAACTATTAAAATGCGGATAATCATCCAGGTTATCGGATAGCGCTTCAGCAATGTTGACATGGTATTTTCGAATGAGCCGCTTAATGGCCCAGTTTTTAAACCATTTAAAGCGACATTCGGCAATCCAGCCAACGACTTTGGTTATAGCATGTTGCGGGCAACAATATTGAACTAAAACTTTAAATGGTTTTGACATGGCGTAGTTAATCGCTCACAAAAAGGAGCAATTATAGGGTCTGTTGACAATTGGTTTCAAGGATTTAAAAAGCGGTAGAATCGGCCAAAATCGTCGCAAATTTTCGTTAAATAG
>CAYRUP010000141.1:0-4228 GCA_964427485.1 uncultured Coxiellaceae bacterium
TTTACTTATCTCCACCTCGCTCCAGATCCAGAACAAGCCCATTTATTACAAGAATCCGGTTGTATCGCAATCGCTTATGAAACCGTCACTAACAAAAATGGCGGATTGCCGCTGCTTTCGCCGATGAGCGAAGTCGCAGGACGTATGTCTATTCAAGCAGGCGCAAATTGTCTCGAAGTCACCAATGGCGGCAGTGGGATTTTATTGGGTGGTGTACCCGGGGTTGCCCCCGCTAAAGTCGTCGTCTTAGGTGGCGGTGTAGTCGGCACTAATGCCGTTCGCATGGCAATGGGTATGGGTGCACATGTTGTTGTGATTGATAGATCTATCGACCGCTTATATCAACTTGACCTCCAATTTGGTTCGAAAATTGTTACCATTTATTCGACGACAGACTCTATTGAACGACATGTGACAAGTGCTGATTTGGTGATTGGTGCCGTGTTAGTTCCGGGTGGCTCAGCACCTAAACTCGTCACTAAAGACATGTTAAGTCGAATGCGTCCTGGCTCAGTGCTTGTTGACGTATCGATTGACCAAGGTGGTTGTTTTGAAACGAGTCGTCCCACCACACATCAAAATCCAACTTATATCGTGGAGGGTGTTGTCCATTACTGCGTTTCCAATATGCCGGGTGCTGTGCCGCGTACATCAACCTTTGCATTAAATAATGCAACATTACCGTTTGTGCTTGCCCTGGCAAATTATGGATATAAACAGGCAATGCAACATGATGCGCATTTATTAAATGGTTTAAACGTGTGTAAAGGACATTTAACACATAAAGCGGTTGCAAGTGCACTGCAACAAGAATATACCCCAGCTGAAGTGATGATGGCGGGATAAATAGGAATCGATTATGCTAAATTGCTTCACGACTCAATACAGCAAAAAAGCCATTCCAATTTTGGTGATCACGTCAAAAGATTTTTCCACTTGGCTCGCACGGCAAACCACCTTCGTAAAAAATTGGATTTCCTCATTAGGATTTAAAGCAGAACCCGGTAGCACCTGTCTACTGCCTGATACAGCAGGAAAATTAACTCAAGTCATCGCTGGTATTAAAAATATAGAAAATTTCTGGAGCGTTGGAAATTTATCGATGACGTTACCGGAAGGACAATACATTTTTAATCTGGATATTTCTGATTTTGATCAGGAAACGACAGAATATGCAGAGTTTGCCATCGCATGGGGTTTGGGCGCATATCAATTTACTCAATATAAAAAATTTCCAAGAAAATCCGCACAACTCGTATTACCAAAAAATTACAATGTTGAATTGATTAATAACATCGTTGAGTCTATTTATTTGGTGCGTGATTTGATTAACACACCGACAGATGACATGGGACCCAGTGAATTAGCGGAAGTCACATTGAACTTGGCCAAGCAGTATCATGCAAAAGTGAAACAAGTGATTGGCAATGATTTATTGAAACACAATTATCCTGCGATTCACACCGTGGGACGAGCGAGCGATGATGAACCGCGTTTGTTGGATTTACGCTGGGGGAAAAAGCAACATCCCAAAGTGACCTTAGTTGGCAAAGGTGTTTGTTTTGACACGGGTGGTCTTGATATCAAACTTGCAAACAATATGTTATTGATGAAAAAAGATATGGGGGGCGCAGCGCATGTGCTCGGTTTGGCACGCATGATTATGCAGGCAAAATTACCCATTCAACTTCGGGTATTAATTCCTGCAGTTGAAAATGCAATATCAGGCAATGCCTATCGACCCGGTGATATTATCAAAAGTCGTAAAGGCATCACCATTGAAATTGGTAATACAGATGCAGAAGGTCGAGTCATTTTAGCGGATGCCTTAACTGAGGCGTCGAGTGAAAAACCTGATTTGCTCATTGATATGAGCACATTAACGGGTGCAGCCAGAGTGGCGGTTGGTACTGAGTTAGCTGCGATGTTTGCAAATAATGATAACATCGCCCATGAATTAATTCGGCATGGTACGCAAAAACAAGATCCTATTTGGCGTTTACCCCTCTATGCAGCCTATCGTGAATCATTAAACAGTCCAATTGCTGATATTAATAATACTTCTCCCGATAGCTATGCTGGCGCAATTACTGCAGCATTATTTTTAAAAGAATTTGTGACTGATGATATTCCATGGCTACATTTTGATATTATGGCGTGGAATTTAAAATCCCGTCCCGGTCGGCCACAAGGTGGCGAGGCGATGGCATTACGAGCTTTATTTAGTTATCTTTCTGAACGCTATGCTAAATAAATATGACTTTAAAAAGAAAATAATGCTTGCTGAAAATCGAATCCGTTCTTATGTGCGTGAAACGCCCTTAGAATATTCACAACGTTTAAGTAAATTAACGCAAACGAATGTTTATTTAAAATGTGAAAATCTGCAATATACCGGCGCTTTCAAAGTACGTGGTGCATTTAATAAATTGCTTTCTTTAACACCAAAAGAACGAGAACAAGGTGTTATTACGGCTTCATCAGGTAATCATGGTGCTGCTGTCGCATTTGGTTTAAGCATGTTAAACATTCCAGGTATCGTATGTGTGCCAGTGAATGCTTCGAAAACGAAAGTAGAAAATATTCAAAATTATGCTGTTCCGCTAGAATTTCAGGGTACGGATTGTATGGAAACTGAAATTTATGCGCGAGAATTGGCAAGACAAACGAATAGACTTTATATTTCGCCTTACAACGATCTCGAAGTGATTGAAGGACAAGGCACTATCGCTTTAGAAATTTCTCGGCAATTGCAACAAGTGGATACGCTATTTGTTCCAATCGGTGGTGGGGGATTAATTGCCGGGATTGCTGGGTATATCAAAGCAGTTTCACCTGATACAAAAATAATAGGTTGTTTACCCGAAAATTCACCTGTGATGGCAGAATCAATTAAAGCCGGAAAAATTATAGAAATGGCGACTGCGCCCACACTTTCAGATGCCACCGCTGGTGGTATTGAAGAGGGTGCAGTGACATTTGATATTTGTAAAAAATATGTAGATGATTATATTTTAGTTTCAGAACGCGAAATTAAGGAAGCCATTGTTACCCTAATCCAAACACAACACTTATTAATTGAAGGCGCAGCGGGAGTTGCATTAGCGTCGTTTTTGAAATGCGCCAATCAATTTCGGGGAAAAAATAATGTGGTTGTTTTAAGTGGTGCCAATATTAGTTTAGAAACGTTAAGGGCTTGTTTATATGCATAGATTACCCACATTAAAATCCGGTGACAGCGTTCATATTATTGCACCTGCTTCTCGTTCATCTGATAAAGATTTAACAAATTTGAAAGAGTTATTAACTTCCTGGCAATTAAATTGCATCATTGACGCAGATATTTTTGGCGAAGATTTATTGTGCGCAAATTCGGATGAAGTTCGTTTTAAAATTTTAAAAAATGCTTTATTGAATCCGGAATCAAAAGCAGTGATTTGTGCGCGAGGTGGTTATGGGAGTATGCGTTTAATTCCTAAGCTTGCTAATATTATACCTCCTAAGCAGGCCAAGTTATTTGTCGGTATGAGTGATATTACCGCTTTAAATTTATATTTATCACAACAATGGCAATGGCCCGTGATTCATGGCGCTCTTGCTGTTGATCGATTTTCGCAAGAATCGATTGCTTCACTCAAATCAATTTTATTTAGAGAGATAGCGCAAATTGAATTTTCCGGTTTGTCTTGCAATACATTAGCTGAAAATAAAAATACGCTTGAAGCTGAAATTACGGGTGGAAATTTATGTTTAATTGAAGCAAGTATTGGAACAACGTGGCAAATCAACAGTGAAAATAAAATTATTTTATTGGAAGAAATCAGTGAACGTGGGTATCGTGTCGATCGCATGCTGGAACATTTGCAGCAAGCGGGAGTTTTTGAAAAAGCGGTTGCGATTGTATTAGGTGATTTTCTTGGAGGCGATGAATCTAATGGAACTAACTTGGTGCAACCCGTACTAAATCGCTTTGCGAAATCTTGCAAAATTCCGGTTGTATCTGTGAAAGGAATTGGTCACGGTTATGTAAATATGCCGATACCGTTAGGAATAAAAGCTAAATTAAAATTAGGGAATGAAATTAAGTTAGTTTGTGATTGGTGATTGGGTCGACGCCCTCATCCCCAACCCTTCTCCTGCTAGCAGGCATGGGCGTCAAGGTAAGCGAAAAAATTAGTTAGTACGTCATCCCGCGACGCTTTTCAAGCGGGACCCAGTGCCTTTTTTG
>CAYRUP010000142.1:0-4196 GCA_964427485.1 uncultured Coxiellaceae bacterium
TGTGAATCGATAATATTAATTTGCACTTGTTTGGGTGAAACATGACTCAGAGGTATATAAAGTTCATCAGTCACTTGATCATGTAAAACGGCATGACGATGCGCGAAAGTTCCGCGACAAGCATCTTGTCCACACAGCCGAATAGGATAACCTTCATCTAATAAAGTGGCATACGCCATAATTTCCGCGTAGCCCCAATTGAGTGGCTGCTCGCCTTCCGTCATTTTTTGGCGGGCTTCCATGACTTTTTTCACCTGGGGTTGCAGTACAAAACCTTCCGGATATTTTTCCATTTGCTGGGCAATTTCTTTAAGTTTTTTTAATGGCACAGCCGTTTTGGTTTTCTCAGTCCATTCTGAATCGATGAAAGGCGCCCAAGAATTGGAGAATTCATAGGGAGAATCTTTCTTGATGACATTGACGACAGCTTTACCGACATCTAATTTATTACGATAATCTTCTGCGAGTTTTTGTTCGGTGTCTTTATCAATGAGACCTTCTTTAACCAATTTGTCGGCATAAATTGTACTCGTCACAGGAAGTGCTTTAATGACTTTGTACATAAGCGGTTGGGTAGCTGACGGTTCATCTGCTTCATTATGGCCATGGCGTCGATAGCAAACCAAATCAATAACAATATCTTTTTTAAATAAGGCACGATAATCCACTGCTAATTTAGCCGCAAATAAAACCGCTTCGGGATCATTGCCATTCACATGTAAAATGGGTGCTTCAACCATTTTCGCCACATCCGTGCAATATAAGCCTGAGCGTGCATCTTTCGGATTGCTAATGGTAAACCCAACTTGATTGTTAATCACGATATGAATGGATCCACCCACAGTAAACCAGCGCGCTTGAGACATATTGAATGTTTCCATCACAACGCCTTGGCCAGAAAATGCAGCATCACCATGAATCTGAATAGGCATGACTAACTTTTGCAATGTGTCTTTACGTCTGCGTTGTCTCGAACGCACTGAGCCTTGTACAACAGGCGAAACAATTTCTAAGTGGGATGGATTGAATGCCAGTGCAAGATGAACTGGACCACTCGGGGTATTCACATCAGAAGAATAGCCCATGTGATATTTTACATCACCTGAGGTTGTCATTTTGATGCCTTTGCCTTCAAAACCTGCAAACACTTCGGCAGGTTCTTTACCTAACACATTGACTAATACGTTCAACCTTCCACGATGTGCCATGCCAATGACAATTTCTTTAATACCATTTTCAGCACCGCGCGCCACAATCGTGTCGAGCATTGGAATTAAACTATCGCCTCCTTCCAATGAAAAACGCTTTTGGCCGACATATTTAAATCCAATATATTTTTCCAATCCATCCGCAACAATGAGTCGATCTAATATTCGTAATTTATCTTCTTTCGTAGGTGAGAATTTTACCCATTGTTCTTCCATCCGTTTTTGAATCCACGCAACTTCTTCCAAAAGTGAAATATGCATGTATTCAATACCAATGCTGCTGCAATACGTTTTTTTCAGCGCCTGATGAAGTTCACCTAAGGTCGCTTTTGCCTTATTCAAACCATAAAAAAATTCGACGTCAAATACCGTATTTAAATCAGAATCAGTGAAACCATAGTAACTTAAATCCAGTGTGGGATTTTTTCTCGCTTTGTATAAACCCAAAGGATCAATATCCGCGCGCAAATGACCAAAACTGCGATATGCAGTAATGAGATCAATGATTTTTTCTTGTTGACGTTCATGCAGAGGACTCGCTCCTTGCACTGCTATCGTCTTTGGCTGTCGCGCAATTTGTAAAAATTCATTTCGGATATTCGAATGCGGCACATCGTTTGTCGAGTGTGCGAGTTGTTCGAAAAAATTTTGCCATTCAGGCAAAAGTTCTTCAGGATTTTTCAAATACGTTTCGTATAATTCTTCGAGATAAGCATCATTTCCACCGCTAAGGTAGGAATCATTCCATAATTCTTGCATTGAGCGTTGTTGTTTCGTTTTCATTGATTAACCATTTTTTTAATGTTTTACTGAGGGACAATCATTATTTATACCGCATCTTCTAACATCATATTTTTAATATGATTAATTGCTTTGGTAGGATTGAGACCCTTGGGACACACATCCACACAATTCATAATGCCTCGGCAGCGAAATACGCTGAACGGATCCGTTAAATCTGCTAAACGTGCTTCAGTCGCTGTATCTCGACTATCGATAATAAAACGATAAGCCTGCAGCAAACCGGCTGGACCAATAAATTTATCCGGATTCCACCAAAAAGAGGGGCATGAAGAGGAGCAACAGGCACAGAGTATGCATTCATAAAGCCCATCGAGTTTTGCACGATCTTCTGGCGATTGAAGACGCTCTTTCGCAGGAACGGGCTCATCATTTTGTAAATAAGGTTTTACTTTTTCAAATTGCTGATAAAACTGCGCCATATCGACAACCAAGTCGCGCACAACAGGCAAACCAGGCAATGGACGAATGACAATAGGTTCTTTCAATGTTGACAATTGCGTAGTACAAGCCAACCCATTTTTACCATTCATATTCATACCATCAGAACCACAAACCCCTTCACGGCATGAACGGCGAAATGTCAGCGTATCATCCATCGTATTTTTAATGGCAATCAATGCATCTAGCACCATAAAACAATTATGTTTTTCAACATCCAGATCAAATTCTTGCATATAGGGTTTTTGATCTTTTTCTGGATTATATCGATAAATTGAAAAACGCATAGCAAAACCCCTTATTGTTCTCTGGCTTGAAGTTCAATTGGCTTCACTTCAAGCGGTTTCATGTTAATGGGACGAAATGCAATTTGTCCATCCGCGAAATAGACAGAATGCTTCAGCCAATTTTTATCATCACGCTCTGGATAATCAAAACGTGCATGAGCGCCACGACTTTCAGTGCGTTCATTCGCCAAATACGCTGTTGCAAGCGCTGTTTCCATCAGGTTATCTAATTCAAGCGCTTCGATGCGACTGGTATTAAAACAGAGACTTTTATCTTTAATGGCAGCATGTTGCAATCGTTTTTGTAAATCTTCTAATTTTTTAAAACCGCCTTTCATATGCTCTGCGGTACGGAATACACCAAAATCATCTTGCATCACTTTTTGCAGTGCCGAACGGATATCTTCAACGCTCTCGCCTTTTTCATTGTGATTCCAACGTTCCAACCTTGCCATTGCGAGATCGAGATCAGCACGAGTCGGTTCACGGAATCCCAAGCCTTCACGCACACTTTGTTGAATATGCACACCGGCTGCACGACCAAAAACAACTAAATCGAGCAATGAATTTGCGCCCAATCGATTCGCGCCGTGAACGGAAACACAAGCGCACTCACCCGCCGCATAAAGTCCTTCCACAATGTGATCTTTACCATTTTTAACTGTTAATGCTTGACCATGAATATTCGTTGGAATACCGCCCATGATGTAATGACACGTTGGAACAACAGGAATGGGATCTTTAACTGGATCAACACCCGCGAACGTAATCGCTAAATCGCGAATTCCGGGTAAGCGTTTGTTAATAACTTCTTCACCAAGATGGTCCAATTTTAATAAAACATATTCGTTTTTGGGGCCCGCACCACGTCCCTCACGAATTTCAATCATCGATGAACGTGCGACAACATCGCGACAGGATAAATCTTTTAAGTGCGGTGCATAGCGTTCCATATAGCGTTCGCCATCTTTATTAATGAGGTAACCACCTTCACCACGACTTCCTTCTGTCACCAGCACGCCCGCGCCGTAAATACCCGTGGGATGAAACTGCCAAAACTCCATATCTTGTAAAGGTAACCCGGCGCGCAGTGCCATGCCAAATCCATCACCCGTATTAATATGTGCATTCGTTGTTGATTGGAAAATACGACCCGCACCGCCAGTTGCGAGAATGGTTGCGCGCGCTTTTATGAATACGACTTCGCCTGTCTCAATGCACATTGCAATAACACCTGCAATGCCGGTTTCGGTTTTGACCAAATCAATGGCAAACCATTCATTAAAAAATTTCGCTTTAGCAGCCAAGTTCTTTTGGTACAATGCATGCAGCATAGCATGGCCAGTGCGGTCTGCCGCACAACAAGTACGATGCGCTTGCTCTTGACCAAAATTACGTGTCGCACCACCAAAAGCCCGCTGATAAATTTTGCCATCGTTATTACGCGAAAATGGCAAAC
>CAYRUP010000143.1:0-4170 GCA_964427485.1 uncultured Coxiellaceae bacterium
ATCATGACATAAGGATTATAAGCTTCCGTCTTAAACCCATATTTTTGATACAACCCATGCGCATCTTCCGTCATCAAAAACCAACGAAAAACACCTTTCAAGCGTGGGTGGTCAAGAATGTATTTCATCAAAGTTTTACCCACGCCTTTTCCACGATGTTCATCATCAATGAACACATCCCACAATGAAGCAAATTCAGAAAAATCCGTAATGACGCGAGAAAAACCCACTTGTTTGCCTTGATAAAACACAGAAAAACACACTGAATTTTCAACGACTAAAGGAAAACGTTCGGGTGGCAAGCCTGTGGAATAACGGGATGGAACACAAAGCAAATCATATAAATACTGGAGATCCAATTTTTTTTTATCAGCAGTGAGCACATAATCGCCGAATTGTAATTCTGGGTAAGGTTTGAGGTAAGGCATGGTTTAATCTCATATTATTTGAAGTTATTCTGCCTTGAGTGAGGGTAAAGATCAAATTTTTAATCATCACAGAATTGATAATTATATTGACAATAGAAAGGTGATTTTCTACAATATTGATCTATAATTGCACAATAACGAGGAAAGATCATGCCTAATAGCCCAAAATTAACTCAATCTCCTGAATTTAAAGGGGAACCTAAAAAACCGTCTTTTTTTTGTCCATTTGGTGCAGCTTCATTACCCGCATCACCCAATCCTGAAGAAAAGCGTGCTGAAGAAAAGGAATTAAAGACCCAGATTGAAACGCTCAGTAATGAGTATGAAGATCTAATTGAGGAAAATAAGGCTTATAAAATAAAACACCGTGCGCACAGGCTGAGACAGAGGATGAAACAATATGACATCGCGCCGATGTCAGATCTACCCGTGAAAGAAAAGACAGGAGAGATCCGTTACAATAAAGCGCAAGCTGGCACGATATATTTTTCTGTAGAAGATAATAGTTATGCTTTTTGTGAACAAGGTCTATTGCGCAAAGGCAGACTAGAAGTGCAATCTTATTCTGATGAAGACGAATTAAAAGAACACATTCTTGAATCTGTACAAAATTTTCCTTACCCTTTTGATATTCCAGATTGTGAAATAGGTAAGTATTTAGATCGTATTAAAAGCCTTCTCGAGATCGATCATATTGCGATTTTCATTTACGCAACCATACTAGCAGATCGTTATCTTCTGGAGACGCGTGATACTATAAGGAATGAAAATCATCATGCTCTCATAGCAACAAGCCTACTGGTATCAAGTAAACTTCTTTTTGATGACACGTGGGCCATCAAGTATTATGCAGCAGTTTTCGGGTTCGATCACGAAATTCTCAAACAGTTTGAAACCCAGTTTGTCCATACATTAGGATGGGGAAATCTTGATGTTTCCCCAGAACAATATAAGGATTTTGAAAATAGGTTATTGTTGAAAACAGCTCCGGAAATGAAAGAACCAAAAGTCAACGCGGCGCTCGCAACGCCTAAGCTCCAGCCTATTCAAGAAGAAGTGGAAGTGGAAGGAGAAGAGGATGATTTCTCGCAATATCGTGCAGCTGGTTTATCGCTAGAAAGACCTGCTGCGCCAGCTCCAAATACAGTGCAACACAATGAAGAACAAGAACCCACTCCCAAACAGCAGGGTCCTAGACTAAGGTAAGGGTTTAAATTGTTAGGAGGTGAGGGTCAGGCTAAAATTGCCTTCGAGCCCTCGCCAACATCCTAAATAATCCCGTTGTCGAAAAGTCGCGTTAAACGCTTCTTTCGTCAAACGCCAAACTTGTTGCGACTCAAACATAAATGCCAACGTATTATCATAATATTCCGGTTTTAGCTCAGTCACTGACGCCTTACTGAATGCATCCAAATCCGGACCATGCGCAGACATACAATTATGCAAACTACCACCACCTGGCACAAAACCCGTTTCTTTAGCATCATAGCGTCCGTAAATTAATCCCATATATTCATTCATAATATTACGATGATAATAAGGCGGCCGAAACGTATCATGGGCGACCATCCAGCGCGGTGGAAAAATAACAAAATCCACATTGGCAATACCTGAATGAACGGATGGCGCTGTCAGCACCGTAAAAATAGATGGATCAGGATGATCAAAACTCACCGTGTTGAGGGTGTTGAAATGACTCAGATCATATTTATACGGCACATAATTCCCATGCCACGCAACCACATCCAGAGGAGAATGAAGAAGATTCGCAGACCACAATTGACCCTGAAATTTTGCGATTAACTCAAACTCACCTGCCTTTTCTTCAAAAGCTGCAACCGGTGTCTGAAAGTCACGTGGATTCGCTAAACCATTTGCCCCAATCACCCCCAGTTCCGGTAATCGAAACGGTAAACCAAAATTTTCACAAATATACCCACGCGCTTTTTCATCACGCAACATAACTTGATATTTGATACCTCTCGGTATCACTGCAATTTCACCCGGAGCCACATCGAGCCAGCCCAATTCCGTTTTGAAAAGCAAACCGCCTTCCTCTGGCACAATTAAAAATTCACCATCCGCGTTATAAAAAAATTCGTTTTGCATGGATTCATTGATGGCATACAAATGAATCGCTGCACCATTCAGCATTTCAATGCTGCCATTGCCTGCCAACGTCAATAAACCCTGCACAAAATGACATTTGGCAGAGGGATACGGTAGCGGATTCCAACGCATTTGCGTCGGTGGTGTGGCAATTTGATTGAAAGGCGGGCTGGCTAAATAATCTTGCGCGAAAGGGATAAATTCCCCATGCAACACCGATGGCCTAATCCGATATAACCAACTGTGAAAATTGACATGGCGTGGTGCCGTAAATGCACTCCCACTCAATTGTTCCGTATACAAACCATGCGGCACGCGTTGTGGCGAATTTCGTCCTGGTAACAACGTACCACTCACCGCTTCTGATTGAAAATAGTTGTTAAAGCCATGGAGATACGTCAGTGAATGTTTTGTAGAAATCATTTATTAATCCTTATGCACATCGCATTTGAATTTGTGCTTCCGGTTGTTTTATCTCTTCCGGTTGTTTTAGTAAGTCATGATATTTTTCTATAAATTTTGCAGCAAAATCGATTTCTCCTTCCAACTGAGGATTTTCTATCACCTCTGGATGATCTTGAATATATTGGATTGCCATTTCTAAATTATTTAACACGGCTTTATGTATTTTTTGCCTCAATGAACGTGAACCATCGTGATTCAGTATATATTCATCTGTCTCTTTTAATTCTTTATTCGTTAGCGGCGAAATTCTTTTTTGTTGCAGCCATTGTAATAAAGCTTCTCTTTCATAGGGATTTCCATCCGACGCTTCATATGGATCACGCATGATTTTGAGTGTGATACTACATATATATTTTTTAAAATCTTTTCTTGGCGCACCCTCAGGCGCAGCAGCTGGAAAAGGCGGCGCAGCAAATAATGTTAAGCTGTGTGCATTTGCAGCAAATTTATGTTCGGCAATGCCCTGCTCTGGAATGAGTGGCCCATGTTCTGGCGCCAATTCCAATTGGCCTGCATTCTGATTTATTCTGGCATTTACATTTCGCCGCGGAGTCAGTTTTCTTTGTTTTGATAAACAACATATTGCAACAGCACAACTCAGCACAGTTACCCCGCTGATACAACCGGTGATGCTTTTGTCCCACCATGATCCTACATCAAAACCAAATCCATTCGGACAATTTTCATTTAATGTTCTATCAATACAGGCATCGACTTCATTCCGTTTATTGTAGAAATAAGTTAATGTGCAAGTAGGAAATCGATAAAAACTATTTCCAAAACTTGCATCATACTTATAAGCGGTCCACCAAAAATCATCACAAGGCTTGAAAGGTACAACACCACAGTTTTTTTCAAGCAGGTTCAGCGCATCAGGTATCGCATTATAAGCTAATCCATAGATAGAACTATTTTTTATAAAACAGGTAAAATTTGCATTAACTTGAAGTAACAAACCACTGAAGATGACCCATTTGCTGACTCTTCTCCCAGAGTCATTGGGTTTAAAAAATGAAAACATTTTATGTCCTTATAAAGTTTATTTTCAATGCGAATTAAGACTATACCATGTCATTCCCGCCTTTGTGCATAGGCATCAAGCTAAGCGAAAAGTTAGTTAGAACGTCGTCCCGCGACGCTTTTCAAGCGGGATCCAGTGCCTTTTTTG
>CAYRUP010000144.1:0-4141 GCA_964427485.1 uncultured Coxiellaceae bacterium
CTTCTTCAACTAAATCTAAAAATTCAAGTCCACGATTGTAATAACGACGCGCAATTTTGACGACTAAACGAAGATTACTTTCAATCATTTTGCTACGCGCTTTCTGATCGCCTTTTTGTATTAGACGCGCATAATAAACTTCTTCTTCCGCCGTCAATAACGAAGAATAACCAATTTCACCTAAATACATTTGCGTGGGATCTTTGCTTTTGGAAGACTCTGGCTTTTTGTCACTCTCTTTTTGTAGATCAGCAGCAATAGCCTGCTCCTCTTTTTTTAAAAGAGAATCCTTAGGCTCGACGTCTTCAACGGAAGAATCTGGGTGTATTTCTTCCTGTTTTCCCTTTTTTGGCATCGAACTGACCCCTGAAATAGCAGGATGACTAAACTATTATACTAAATAATTTAATGGATTAACCGGTTGGCCGCTACGACGAATTTCAAAATGCAGGATAACACGCTGAGTCCCGGTATTGCCCATTTCGGCAATTTCTTGACCTGATCTCACCCATTGGCCTTCTTTCACTAATACTCTGCTGTTATGCGCATAAGCCGATAAATAATTACTGTTATGTTTGATGATGATTAAATTCCCATAACCGCGTAGTCCATTACCGCTATACACAACCAATCCAGATGCTGTAGCAAAAATCGGATCGCCAAAATTGCCGCTGATGTTAATGCCTTTATTCAGCGTGGAATAAAAACCGGTCACAGAACCCTTGGCTGGCCAACGCCAACTTTTTACCGGCGCATTCGCTTCATGTTCAACAAAAACCGGCGTCGCATGCTGCACCACTTTGCTAGATAGAGGTGCACGCTGTGGCCGTTGCGCGCTATGAATTCGTATTGACTTGCTCGTTAAATAAATCCGCTGTCCAGCGACAATGTGATAAGGTGGATTGATGTGATTCAAATTTGCAATATAGCGATAATCCAAGCCATAACGCCAAGCAATGGAATAAAGTGTTTCATTCGGTAAAACACGATAAACACCACTTTGAGGGACATGTTCGATCGTTTCGATATCCATCACAGGAGCATAATTTCCTTCCGAACTGCAAGCCACCAAACTACAGGCCAGCATCATGCTCCCAAAAAATTGACGCATTCCCATGCTCACGTTACCTTTGAAGACATTTCCATTGTTTTGACCCAACCGGATAATTGCTCAAACACTTTATAATGGGTTAAATCAAGATGTAATGGTGTAATTGAAACATATCCCATATTCACTGCATAAAAATCGGTGCCGGGTCCCGCATCTTCTTCTGGACCTGGTTGACCAATCCAATAGATTTTTCGGCCACGAGGATCCACAGCTTTAATGGTAGGTTCTGCGACATGACGCGTTCCCAAACGAGTGACTTGAAAGCCGCGCACTTCAGGAAAAGGCAAATCAGGCACGTTTACATTCAAAATAGTATCTCTCGGTAGAGGATCTTTACACAAATTAAGCACTAACAATTTTGCTACTTCAGCCGCTGTCTCATAATTTTGACATTTAGGGCCTGCTAATGAAATCGCAATCGAAGGTAAACCTAAAAAACGACCTTCCGTCGCTGCGGCAACCGTACCTGAATATAAAACGTCATCACTTAAATTAGAACCTTCATTAATGCCAGAAACAACCATATCCGGCATTTCTTGCAGCAATCCCGTCACAGCTAAATGTACGCAATCAGTCGGCGTACCATTCACACTGATAAAACCATTTTCTGCCTGGGTTATACGTAAAGGATTATTCAAAGTCAGTGAATTGCTCGCGCCACTCCGATTTCGATCGGGCGCAACAACTGTGATCTCAGCGATTTCTTTTAATACCTTCGCTAACATCTTCAAGCCAGGTGCTAAAAAACCATCGTCATTACTCAGTAAAATCTTCATATAAGGACCTTTTATTTGACTACCTGATAAAATGTTTCACCTTTCTTGATCATCCCTAACTCTTGTCGGGCGCGCATTTCTACTGCATCTTGATTTTTCTGCAAATGCTGCACCTCTAAAAGCAATGCCTGGTTACGCTTTTTCAATATATCATTTTGCGTTGTCTCAGCAACCAAACGTTTTTTTAAATGCAGCATGTCAAAAATTCCGCCGGCCTCAAACCATAGCCGATACTGCAGGCATGCCAGCATGATCAGCAAGATGATAGGAAAAATATAAAACCGGCGGAACTCCATCATGAGTTTGCCATCTCTTTGAAACAGTTAAACTGCGTAAATACACTACGACCTGCATAAATACCCGCTTTGCCTAGCTCGTGTGCGATATGCAATAAACGATTATACTTGGCAACACGGTCAGAACGGCAAAGCGAACCGGTTTTGATTTGGCCTGCATTCGTTCCAACAGCGATATCAGCGATCGTCGTATCCTCCGTTTCTCCAGAACGATGGGAGATAATCGTATTGTAGCGCGCTTTTTTCGCCATCTGAATAGCGGCAAGCGTTTCAGTGAGCGTTCCGATTTGATTTGGCTTAATCAGAATGGCATTGCCGATGTTTTGGTTAATCCCTTTTTTTAATATTTCAGTGTTTGTTACAAAAACATCATCACCCACTAACTGGATTTGTTTGCCTAACTGCTCGGTCAAAATAGTCCAGCCTTCCCAATCATTTTCTGCCATGCCATCTTCGATGGTAATAATGGGATAGCGTTTCACTAAACCGGCTAAATAACTGGTAAATTGCGTTTTGTTTAAGTTTTTATTTTCTGCTTTTAATTGATAGTGATCGTTCTGATATAACTCATTACTCGCCACATCCAGCCCTAAGCAAATATCCTTGCCAGGCTGATAACCCGCTTGTTCAATCGCAGCAAGAATCAGCTCCAGTGCACCTTCATTATTCGGTAAATTAGGTGCAAAACCACCTTCATCACCCACACTGGTACTTAATTTACGTTCGTGCAATAAACGTTTTAAATGTTGAAAAACTTCGGTGCCGTAGCGCAGGGCCTCAACAAATGTAGGTGCACCGACCGGCAAAATCATAAATTCTTGAATATCTAAATTATTGTCCGCATGCGCACCGCCGTTAATAATATTCATCATGGGTACTGGCAATGTCACAGCACCTTCACCACCCAGATAGCGATACAAAGGTAAGTCTTTTTCCGCCGCAGCCGCTTTCGCTGTCGCCAGAGAAACCGCTAATAAAGCATTCGCGCCCAAACGTTCTTTGGTGGGAGTGCCATCCAGCGCAAGCAAAGTTTCATCGATACGTTGTTGCTCTGTTGCATCCGCATTATTAAGCGCATTGTTTATTTCACCATTAATCGCAGCAACCGCCTTTAACACGCCTTTTCCCAAATAACGCTTGGAATCTTTATCACGTAATTCTAATGCTTCTCTTGATCCAGTTGATGCGCCGGAAGGAACTGCTGCGCGACCCGATTTACCCGATTTTAAAATAACTTCTGCTTCAACAGTGGGATTTCCACGTGAATCAAGAATTTCCCATCCCTTAATTTGTTTAATTTGAGCCATGCTAATCCCTTGAAGATAAAAGTGGGTATATTAGCGCAATTGGCTTTGTCATAACACCCTTGAATCCATCAGGGTGTGAGAGCGATCAGAGTCTTCGAACGAAGACTCTCAGAAGAATCTCAGCTTTATCGCATGCTTGCTCTTGGAAGCTGTGTTGCTGTTGCAGAAACTACGCCGTTGTTTGTAACTTCAGTATTTGCACTCGGTGCTTTTACTTCTGCTGGTTTCAGAACTGTTGCAGGATTGACACCTTGATTATTTTGTTCAGCGGCTTGCTCTCCTAGTCCTAGTATTATTTCGCGCGCATACTCCATTGATACATCGGCTCCGGCTGGTTTTTTAAACTTTTTAAATAATAACATTTCATCTCCCCTTTAATTTTGCATACATATAGATAAATTAAATCATTCAAAAACCGAAAAAGTTATACCCAACAATCCTTAAGGGAATCTTAAATTGGTAGATTTTTAAACCACATTGGTGCTTGGTTCGCCTTCCCAGCAGGGGAAGGTGCCCGAAGGGCATAAGCATCAAGCTAAGCAAAAATATCGTTTAGAACGTCGTCCCGCGACGTTTTTCAAGCGGGATCCAGTGCCTTTTTGGGCATTAATAGAAAAATAATTTAATAAAAGGCGCTGGATCCCGCTTGAA
>CAYRUP010000145.1:0-4115 GCA_964427485.1 uncultured Coxiellaceae bacterium
TACGCGCACCGTGAGTCGAAATGAAGTATTGTAATACGTTCAAACCTTCACGGAAATTAGCTGTAATGGGTGTTTCAATAATCGAGCCATCTGGTTTAGCCATCAAACCACGCATACCCGCTAACTGACGAATCTGAGCTGCCGAACCTCTCGCGCCCGAATCCGCCATCATGTAAATTGAATTAAATGATTCTTGCTGAACTTTATGACCTTTTGAATCTTTAACCGCTTCCGTTGACAATTCATTCATCATCGCTTTGGCTACTTGATCGTTGGTGCGTGACCAAATGTCGACAACTTTATTGTAACGTTCACCTTGGGTAACCAAACCTGACGCATATTGCGCCTGAATTTTGCCAACTTCTTCTTCGGCTTGGCTAATAATGTCCGCTTTCTCTTTTGGAATAACTAAGTCATTTACACCAATGGATACACCCGATTTTGTTGCGTATGAAAAACCGGTATACATGAGTTGATCAGCAAAAATAACCGTCGCTTTTAATCCCACTTCGCGATAGCAAATGTTAATCAAATTGGAAATCGCTTTTTTGCTCATCGTGCGATTGACTAAATCAAATGACATTCCTTTTGGCAATACTTCAGATAACAATGCACGGCCGACGGTTGTTTCAACCAAGCGTGTAACAAGTTTGAACCCGCCATTGACTTCATCGATCACATATTCTTTGATTCTCGCGCGAATTTTAGCTTGTAACTCAACGGAACCACTTTCGTATGCACGATGAATTTCATTGGTATCAGAAAATGCCATCCCTTCACCACGCGCATTTACTTTAGTACGCGTTAAATAATAAAGACCTAATACTACGTCTTGCGAAGGGACAATAATAGGTTCACCGTTTGCGGGTGAAAGAATATTATTCGTAGACATCATCAACGAACGTGCTTCAAGCTGTGCTTCCAATGATAATGGTACGTGCACCGCCATTTGGTCACCGTCAAAGTCCGCGTTATATGCTGTACAAACAAGAGGATGCAACTGAATCGCTTTACCTTCAATCAACACGGGTTCAAATGCTTGAATACCTAAACGATGCAAGGTGGGTGCGCGGTTTAACAATACGGGATGTTCGCGAATCACTTGTTCTAAAATATCCCATACCGCAGCATCTTCACGATCAACCATTTTCTTTGCCGCTTTTATGGTTGAAGCTTGGCCTTGAATTTGCAATCGACTAAAGATGAATGGCTTGAAAAGTTCTAATGCCATTTTCTTTGGCAATCCGCATTGATGTAATCTTAAAGTAGGACCTACTACGATAACGGAACGACCGGAATAGTCTACGCGTTTACCTAATAGATTTTGACGGAAACGACCTGCTTTACCCTTAATCATATCCGCCAGTGATTTTAATGGGCGTTTATTGGAACCTGTAATCGCCCGACCGCGACGACCATTATCCAATAACGCATCCACTGATTCTTGTAACATGCGTTTTTCATTGCGCACAATGATGTCGGGGGCATTCAAATCTAACAAACGTTTCAAACGATTGTTACGATTGATCACTCGACGATATAAATCATTGAGATCCGATGTCGCAAATCGACCACCATCTAATGGTACTAATGGACGAAGATCAGGTGGTAAAACAGGCAGTACTGTAAGTACCATCCATTCGGGTTTATTGCCAGACGATAAGAATGCTTCCATCAGCTTCAAGCGTTTTGACAGTTTCTTCAATTTAGCTTCTGAAGATGTGCTTGCAATATCATCACGGATTTTAATAACTTCCGTTTCCAAGTTAAGTGCGCGTAACAATTCTTGGATAGCATCGGCACCCATACGTGCATCAAATTCATCGCCGTATTCTTCAATTGCATCGTAGTAAGCTTCTTCAGATAACAATTGACCACGCTCTAACTGCGTCATACCAGGATCAATAACCACGTATGCTTCAAAATAAAGAATACGTTCAATATCACGCAAGGTCATGTCTAATAACAAACCAATTCGTGATGGCAGTGAACGCAAAAACCATATATGTGCGATTGGGCTGGCTAATTCGATATGTCCCATGCGATCGCGACGCACTTTTGATAGCGTGACTTCCACGCCGCATTTTTCGCAAATAACACCACGGTGCTTTAAGCGTTTATACTTGCCGCATAAACATTCATAGTCTTTTACTGGCCCGAAAATCTTGGCACAGAATAACCCATCACGTTCTGGTTTGAACGTACGATAATTGATCGTTTCTGGCTTTTTTACTTCGCCATATGACCATGAGCGAACCATATCCGGTGATGCAAGGCCGATATGAATAGCATCAAATTCTTCAAGCTGTGACTGCTGCTTTACTAAACTTAATAAATCTCTCAAGGTAATCCCCCCATCGATATCTCAATTTCACGTTATCCCTGCGTACGCAGGAACCTGATGAACATTTCATTCGTTAGATCAACTCTCCCGCGCCTTACGCGGGAGTTTGAACACCGTTTATTCAAGCTCCATATTAATTGCTAAGGAGCGAATTTCCTTGATTAACACGTTAAACGCTTCAGGCATACTGGATTCCATATAATGATCACCATCCACGATGTTTTTATACATTTTGGTACGCCCACCCACATCGTCTGATTTCACGGTTAACATTTCTTGTAATGTATACGCTGCACCATATGCTTCTAATGCCCAGACTTCCATTTCCCCGAAGCGCTGGCCACCAAATTGTGCTTTACCACCTAATGGTTGCTGAGTGACTAAGCTATAGGATCCAGTTGAGCGTGCGTGCATCTTGTCGTCAACTAAATGATTAAGCTTCATCATATACATGTAACCGACGGTGACTTCTCGTTCAAATGCTTTGCCCGTACGACCATCGTATAAAGTAGTTTGACCACTCTCTGGAAGATCTGCCAATTTAAGCATGGCTTTAATTTCATCTTCTGAAGCACCATCAAATACGGGCGTTGCCATTGGCACACCACCGCGTAAATTATTGGCTAGAGTTATCACTTCATCATCTGATAATACAGAAAGATTTTCTTTACGCTTATGTGTAGAATTATATATTGAATTCAGCATGTTACGAACATTTTTAACCGATTGTTGTTCTTCTAACATTTTGCCAATTTTCAATCCAAGACCTTTTGCTGCCCAACCTAAGTGGGTTTCCAATACTTGACCCACGTTCATACGTGAGGGTACGCCAAGTGGATTCAATACGATATCAACGGGTGTACCATCAGCCATGTAGGGCATGTCTTCAATTGGAACGATAGTTGAAATGACACCTTTATTACCGTGACGGCCTGCCATTTTATCGCCAGGTTGTACACGACGTTTTACTGCAAGATAAACTTTAACAATCTTCAACACGCCAGGTGCCAAATCATCGCCTTGAGTAATTTTATTGCGTTTAGCGTCATATGCTTTTTCGAATTCAAGACGTTCTTGCTTAAATTGTTTAGCTGCTGCTTCAAGTTGTGCGTTCGCAGCGGCATCACGCAAACGGATCTCAAACCATTTCTCACGCGCGATTTCAGCCAAATATGTTTTGGTAACTTTACTTCCTTTCTTCAGCTTATTTGGACCACCTTCAGCAGTGCGGTTAGTTAACAGTTTTTCGATACGTTGGAAAATATCGTTTTCGCGAATACGTAATTCATCGCTTAAATCTTGTTTCGCTTTAGCTAATTCATTCCTTTCGATTTCAAGCACACGTGCATCTTTTTCTACACCTTCACGTGTAAATACTTGTACATCGATAACCGTACCTTCCATGCCAGTGGGTACACGCAAGGAAGTGTCTTTCACGTCCGATGCTTTTTCACCGAAAATAGCACGCAGTAATTTTTCTTCTGGTGTGAGTTGTGTTTCTCCTTTCGGCGTTACTTTACCTACTAAAATATCACCTGATTTCACTTCTGCGCCAATGTAAACAATACCGCATTCATCAAGCTTAGAAAGTGCGCTTTCACCCACATTAGGAATATCTGCTGTAACTTCTTCGACACCTAATTTGGTATCGCGCCCAACGCAAGTTAATTCTTCAATGTGAATACTGGTGAAACGATCTTCTTCAACGACGCGCTCTGAAATTAAAATAGAATCTTCAAAGTTGTATCCATTCCAAGGCATAATTGCGACT
>CAYRUP010000146.1:0-4104 GCA_964427485.1 uncultured Coxiellaceae bacterium
GCGTCGCGGGACGACGTTCTAACTAACTTTTTCGCTTAGCTTGACGCCTATGGGGTGAGGGTGCTGAAACACCTCGCATCTACAACTTCGAAATCTCATCCATCGTCAATTCATTCCATCTTCCGCGGCGTAAAAGCCGAGGTAACGTGATTGAGCCAAAACGAATGCGAATTAAGCGGCTGACTGTCACACCTTGGGATTCCCATAAACGACGAACTAAACGATTGCGGCCTTCTTTGACCATGACATGATACCAATGATTGGTGCCTTCACCACCCGCATCGATGACTTGTTCAAAGTGCGCCAGGCCATCTTCCAATTTCACGCCTTTTTGCATGCGTTTTAATATTTGAGGCGTGACTTCACCTTGAATCCGCACTGCATATTCACGTTCGATACCTGATGATGGATGCATCAAACGGTTTGCGAGTTCGCCATTGTTTGTTAATAACAAAACACCCGAGGTGTTAAAATCCAAGCGACCAATGCTAATCCATCGACCGTTGCGTAATAAAGGTAATTGATCAAATACAGTAGGGCGACCTTCGGGGTCGCTGCGCGAACAAATTTGGCCTTCCGGTTTATGATAAAGTAAAACACGGCATTTTTGCGCGGTGCTTTTGATGAGTTTGATTTCGCGGCCATCTACTTTTATTTTTACATCGGGTGTAATGCGATCGCCTAATTTGGCGATTTCTCCATTGATAGCAATTCTTCCTTGACGCAACCACTCTTCAATTTGCCGACGCGAACCCAAGCCCGCGTTAGCTAATACTTTCTGAATTTTTTCACTCATTATGATTTATTTCACTTTCTACTGGGGTTTCTAATTCGAGTTGAACATGCAATTTGGCTTCCTGACTCTCTAAGTCTTTGAGTTCGGCGAGCGTGGGTAATTCTTCCAAACTTTTTAAATTAAAATGATCCAGAAACGCTTTGGTCGTTCCATATAAAGCAGGTTTGCCTGGCACATCACGGTAACCTAATACCCGAATCCATTCGCGTTCCAGCAATGTTTTTGTGATATGCGAACTGACAGTGACGCCACGGATTTCTTCTACTTCCGCGCGAGTAACCGGTTGGCGATAGGCGATTAGCGCCAGCGTTTCGAGTAATGCTCTGGAATAACGTTGCGGACGTTCTTCCCAGAGTTTGCAAAGCCAGGGACTTAATGCAGTTTTTGCTTGAAATTGATAACCACTGGCCACTTCTTTTAATTCAATGCCACTTTCGGCATAACTTTCAGTAATAATATTCAGCGCATCTTTAATGTCAGAAGTTGTCGGCTCTTGGCCTTCATCAAATAATTTCTGCATTTGCACAATGGAAAGAGGACGGCCCGCTACCATGATGGCTGCTTCAAGAATTTGTTGCAATTGTTCAAGTGTCGTCGTCATAGTTGCATTCTCATAGTGTTGCGACTTTTAAATGAATAGGTGCAAAAGGTGTGGTTTGCACAAATTCAACGAGATGATCTTTCAATAATTCGAGCATGGCCAAAAAGGTAACCACAACGCCGCTACGTCCCTCGCTGGGCGTAAACATGCTATTGAATGTAATGAATTCTTTATCCTGCAGAGCAGACAAAATTCGTGTCATGCGTTCGCGTACCGACAAAGGTTCACGCTGAATTTGGTGGCTGGCGTTCAGTTCAACGCGCTTTAAAACATCGGCTAACGCGAGCATCAAATCTTGTAGGCTGACTTGAGGTTGTGGTTTATCAACCACGACTTTTTCGCTATCCGCAGTCGCGAGAAATGTATCACGACCATGACGTTCTAATGCATCAATTTGGGCAGCGGCTTGTTTAATGCGTTCATATTCAAGTAAACGACGAATCAATTCGGAGCGCGGATCTTCTTCCATTCCTTCAAGATTTTCCGGCCGGGGTAACAACATGCGTGATTTAATTTCAGCTAAAATGGCAGCCATCACTAAATATTCCGCCGCCAATTCAAGCGAAACTTCTTTCATTAACTCGACATATTCCATATATTGCCGGGTGACTTCCGCAATAGGAATATCCAAAATATCCAGGTTTTGTTTTTTAATTAAATAAAGCAATAAATCCAGCGGCCCCTCAAATGCTTCCAGAAAAACTTCCATCGCATCGGGCGGGATGTAAAGATCTTTTGGCAGTGCAGTCAATGCTTGGCCACGTATCACCGCGATAGGAACGGTGTCTTCAGTCGACTGTATTGTATCATCAGGGTTGCTCATGATCGGTATCTTACATAAGATGTGCGCTTCAATAAAGAAGAAATAATGCACATGATAAGAAATGATATTGCTAAAGCGGTGGAAATTTTAAAACAAGGCGGCTTGGTTGCGATACCGACCGAGACGGTTTATGGGTTGGGCGCGGATGCACGCAATCCGGACGCGTTGCGGAAGATTTTTCTGGCAAAACAACGACCTATGGATCATCCCGTGATTGTGCATTTGGCTGCTGTGGCAGAGTTATCAGAGTGGGCATGTGATGTTTCGGAAGCGGCATTAACCTTGGCAAATACCTATTGGCCAGGTCCCTTAACGCTTATTTTAAAAAAAGCGGCAGCGGTGAATAAATTAATAACCGGCGGACAAAATACCATTGGGTTGCGCGTTCCAAATCATCCCGTTGCACTCGAATTATTGCAGCATTTTGGTGGCGGAATTGCCGCACCTTCGGCCAATCGTTTCGGTAGAATTAGTCCCACAACCGCAAATGCGGTTCGTGAAGAATTAGGCGACGTGGTGGATCTCATTTTAGATGGGGGGCAATGTGCGGTGGGGGTGGAATCGACGATTGTGGATGTCAGCGGAAATACGCCTGTCATTTTGCGTCCAGGCATGATTAGTGCGGCAGAGATTGAAAAAACCCTGCATCAATCCATTGGTACAAAAACCAAAAATGCGCCGCGCGTGTCGGGTTCGCTCGAATCACATTATGCTCCCAATACTAAAACTCGGTTGCTGACAGCAGCAGAAATCGATCTTTTATTATCAACTGATAAACCCTTCGCAATCGTTTCTCTACGCGATATTTCTGTTCACGGTTCAAATATTTTTATTAGAAAAATGCCGAATACCGCAGCTGAATATGCGCATGATTTATATTCTGTTTTGCGTGATTTAGATAAAAAACAATTTAATCAAATCATCATTGAGACAGTTCCGGAATTTTCTGAATGGGATGCCATTCGTGATCGATTGCAGCGAGCAACCAGTTAATTCCCTTCTCCCGTTTACGGGAGAAGGGCTGGGGATGAGGGTCTTAACTAAATCACTGCCCCTGCGCCAACGTATACCCAATCTTCCCATCAAACGTATACAAATTTTCAGTTTTGATGACATCCAAACCGGCTTGTTCAAATTGCTGTAATAGCTGAATAATATCTTGATGCGAAATCGTGCTAAGATTTTTGGTATCAGCAGAGGTTTGAAAACGACAGCTGCAATGATTTGCGTAAGGCGCATCGATCATGCAGTTTGGCCAAATTTTTAAACCGCGACTGGTGATGATGATAGGCTTTAATTTACCGCTTAATTTCACGAGTTTTTCGCCAATTTCATTCGGTGTCAAATGCGGATTATCAATAAAAATATCCACGCCGACTAATTCTTTTTTCGCATGCACGGTTTTTTTTGCGCCGTAACATTCAATTTTTGCTTGAATATTTTGTTTATAGACGACGGGTTTAAAATGGACGGGCTTTTGTCCCAGCCGAGCGATAACAGCATCAGCAAATTCATCGGTATTCGCTTTTTGTTTGCTGTATTCAACAGAATAAATATCTGCAGTATGAATGCCATCTTCCAAGGTTTTTAACCAAGCATTTTCCACTAACATCGCCGTTTCCGGTTGATTGATATGAATCAACATTTGAATAGAAGCATTTAATAATCCAGAGGGATTCGCCATTTTTTTACCGGCAATGTCGGGCGCTGAACCATGAATCGCTTCAAACATTGCGACATGATTTCCCACATTCGCAGAACCTGCCAAACCCACGGAACCTGCAATTTGCGCTGCAACATCAGACAAAATATCCCCGTATAAATTCGAAGTTACAATCACATCAAAACGTTCGGGTTGATCGGCAACCAGCGCAGTGCCAATAT
>CAYRUP010000147.1:0-4088 GCA_964427485.1 uncultured Coxiellaceae bacterium
AATTTTTCCAAAATGATAAGAATGCGATGTCCCAAACGCTGACCAATCAATGCAAGACGAATATATTCGCGATCTTTGTAACCGTTACAAATAATCACCGCATGCGGCAAACGCGACACCGCTAATGCAGCGAGTAATTCCGGTTTACTGCCGGTTTCAATTCCAACATGCACCTTACCATTTTGCAAAATAGTTTCGACGACACGACGTTGTTGATTTACTTTGATGGGATAAGCACTAATAAATTTTCCCTGGTAATCATGGTCTTTGATCGCTTGTAAAAAGGATTCATGCAATGTTTGAATACGTTTGCGCAAAATATCCGTGAAACGGACTAAGACGGGAAATGAAATACCGGATTGATTAATCGTTTGCGCAAGCTCATAGAGATCAATACGCGATGGATCACGCGAAGTATTGGGATAAGCTTGCAATGTACCCTGCTCGCCAATATCGAAAAAACCATCGCTCCATTGTGCAACGTGATAAATATCGCGAGCTTGCTGAATAGACCAGTCACTCATAATCGGGAGCCCCTAATGTAGTTGACTCAACAATACTAAATAATATGGCTGGGTTGTTTAGTTATTGTTGATGCAGCTTCAGCAAAAAATTTACTGTATTCACGCGCCGTTCTTGTTCGCCATGCTTCTTTTCCATAGGCGTAACCGACAATCATGGGTAGAGCGATAGTCGCTTCGCAATAAACCATTTGCTCATGCACAACCGAAACCTTGCCCCAGGAACATGCTTCACGCAAAGTAGAACCTGACAATCCGCCATCACGTTCATCGGCAACGGTGATTTGAACCGCATATTTATGCAATGGGACTTCAGCGCCGAGTAATTCAGCTGCAACCACAACATCTTGGGCGAAATTCTTTGGCACACCACCGCCCACCATTAAAAGACCTGTGTCTTTGGCTTCGATTTTCAATTGGGTTAATTCACGAAAATCTTTGACTGAATCAATGCTAACATGCCGATCAGGATTTTTGACTTGGTGCATCACCAAACCAAAGCCGGCACTGCAATCACTAAATGCGGGAACAAAAATAGGAACATTGCGCTGATAAGCACGCAATACGATGGACTCTTTATTTTTACCCTGTTTTTCCAGATAACGACCCATTTCTTGAATGAATTCGCGAGAGGAATAAGCGCCAACCGGCATATTGTCTGCGATTTCAGCGATCGTGTTATCACAAATACGTAATTCATCTTCATCAATCAAGGTATCGTAAATACGATCGATTGCAAGCGCTTGTAATTCGGTATCTTCTAAAAGCGGTGAACCTTGATAATGTTTAAAACCGAGCCCCTCAAAAAAATCTTGATCCACAATATTCGCGCCCGTTGAAACGATGGCATCCACCATATTGTTTTCGATCATGTCGATCACGACTTTCTTTAAACCTGCACTCACGAGCGACCCTGCCAGACATAAAATTACTCCACATTTTTTGTCGCTTAGCATTTGATGATAAATTTCTGCAGCGCGGGATAAGTTTCTTGCTTGAAACGCAGTACCCTTCATCGCATTCACTAAGTTTACAAAATCAAATTGTTTAATATCCAAATGACTCACTTCGGTGGAAAGTAATTCAGTCTTGGCTTTAACCATCAAGGATTCCTCCAAAAGATAAATAAAATCGTCGTAAATTAAATATACAGCAGCCGTGCATTATGAGTTTTTTTTTATGATAAGCAAGTATTTTTTAATGATGAATTATAAAAATTAGTGGCTTGACTTCTTAATCATCAAAATATGTGCAATTATAACAAGGAACAATGGTCATCCTGAGCGCAGCGAAGGATCGCTAACGCTGCGCTCAGGATGACAGTTATTCCCGCCTTAAAGGATTGATTAATCATGGCTATCACAAATAAAAAAGTGCTTACTGCATGGTGTATCTATGACTGGGCAAGCTCTGCCTTCCCGATTATCGTCACGACATTTGTATTTGCCACCTATTTCACATCCCATGTCGCTCGAAATGAAATTTCTGGCACCTATCAATGGGCCAGCGCGACGGCGCTCGCTGGAATTGTCATTGCATTATTGAGCCCTGTTTTCGGTGCTATTGCAGATCATCGCGGCCATCACAAACGCTGGCTTTTTGTTTTCACGCTGCTTTGTGTCAGTTCGAGTGCCTTATTGTGGTATGCCTATCCAACGCCCGCCTCAATCCATTACACATTAGCTTGTGTGGTATTTGGCACAATTGGGCTCGAGCTGGCATTGGTTTTTTATAATTCTTTCTTGCCGCACATCGCTCCCAAAGATTATTTGGGGCGTATTTCCGGCTGGGCATGGGGATTGGGTTATTTGGGGGGCATTATTTCATTAAGCATCGCATTATTTGGTTTTATCAAAGCTGCGCCATTTTGGCTGGATACCCAAACCGCAGCCCAAGTTCGTATTTGTGGGCCGCTGGTCGCGCTTTGGTTTGCTTTATTTTCTTTGCCATTATTTATTTATATTCCAGAAATTAAGTTAACGAATTTGACCTTTGGGCAGGCAATTCGTCAAGGCTTGCAAGAACTGAGCCAAACGTTTCGTTCCCTACCCACACAAAAAAATTTATTGCTTTATCTTATTGCGCATTTGATTTATGCCGATGGATTAAATACTTTATTTGCGTTTGGCGGGATTTATGCTGCGGGCACGTTTAAAATGAATCTTACAGGTGTGATTTTATTTGGAATTACGATGAATCTTTCTGCTGGAATTGGGGCTATCGGACTTGCGTGGGTAGATGATTTTCTCGGCTCCAAATTTACCATTTTAATTTCACTTTTTTGTCTTACTCTTTTTAGCGTTCCGCTATTGCTAGTTAAAGAAACTTATTTATTCTGGATATGTGCATTATTTCTAGGTCTTTTTGTTGGACCGACCCAAGCAGCCAGTCGTTCGCTTCTAGCACGCATGGTGCCTGAAGAAAAATCCACTGAAATGTTTGGAATATATGCTTTTTCTGGAAAAATCACCGCGTTTATAGGACCCTGGATCTTGGGACTTGCAACGGTTTACTTTGATAGCCAACGCGCAGGGATGGCGACCATTTTATTGTTTTTTATGGTTGGCGCGCTATTGATGTGTTTTGTGCGTGAAAAACCGTAGTATAATTCAATCTGAAGACAATAGAACTTAATAGGAAGGCAAAAACACATGAATAACATTGTTGCGATTACCGATATTACTTTTGAAAATGAAGTCATTGAATCTAAAACGCCTGTGCTTGTCGATTTCTGGGCACAATGGTGCGGTCCTTGTAAAGCCATCGCTCCTATTCTTGAGGATCTTGCTCAAAAATACCAAGGTAAAATCAAAATCGTGAAGCTCGATGTGGATAATAATCCAGGGACTCCGCCTAAATTTGGCGTGCGTGGTATCCCAACCTTAATATTATTTAAAGATGGTCAAGTGCAAGCGACGCAAGTGGGTTTGTTATCCAAAAATGAATTAATGACGTTTTTGGATGGTCATGTGTCGTAAATAAACCCTCATCCCCAGCCCTTCTCCCGTTATCGGGAGAAGGGAGTAATTTTCACAAAATTAAAAAACACTTTGACTACGCCTAAAACTTAGTGGTATTTTTAGCGACGTAGATAACCTAGTTTTAGAGCCTATCGATTAAACCACGTTGTAATTAAGCAGTGACCCTTGGTTTTATATAATGACAATCGAAGTCCGCTTTTGGCGGTCGCAGAGAGACTCGATATAAACTTAATCGGCAACTTAAAAAAATCAAAATCGGAGAACAAGGAGGCTATCTGCATCAAATCAACAACTCACAATCCAATCTAAATGGGCAAGAAATCACTATGAATTTAACTGAACTTAAGAAAAAAAGCGCAGCGGAGTTAATTCAACTTTCTGACGAATATGGCCTGGAAAACATGGCCCGTTCACGCAAACAAGATATTATTTTTGCAATCTTGAAAGCACACGCCAAACGAGGCGAAGATATTTATGGCGATGGCGTTCTGGAAATTCTCCAGGATGGCTTCGGTTTTTTACGTTCAGCAGAAGGTTCTTACCTTGCTGGGCCTGACGATATTTACGTATCCCCCAGTCAAATTCG
>CAYRUP010000148.1:0-4064 GCA_964427485.1 uncultured Coxiellaceae bacterium
GCTTGAAAAGCGTCGCGGGACGACGTTCTAAACTATATTTTTGCTTAGCTTGACGGCCTGCTGGGAAGGGTTGCTAAGCGTCATTTTGATTAAAATTCGTGGTATACCTTAGCACGACGTGCTGTGTCCGCACTTCCCTAAAAGTCTTCCTGCCTCAACACATTTTATGCTATAATTTCGCGCTAGAACTACCACAGAAATCAGAGAACCTATGGAAACCCCAGTCGCCAAAGAAATACAGAAAGTCAGCTTAGAAGATGAATTAAAACAATCTTATCTTGCCTACGCAATGAGTGTCATCGTAGGCCGTGCATTGCCTGATGTTCGGGATGGATTAAAGCCTGTGCATCGACGTGTTTTATTCGCGATGCATGAATTAAATAACGATTGGAATAAACCACATAAAAAATCCGCGCGTGTGGTCGGTGACGTCATCGGTAAATACCATCCACATGGCGATACCGCAGTGTATGACACGGTTGTACGTATGGCTCAACCCTTTTCTATGCGCTATATGTTGGTTGATGGTCAGGGTAACTTTGGTTCTATCGATGGTGATGAAGCTGCAGCGATGCGTTATACCGAAGTTCGCATGTCACGTTTCGCCCATGCTTTAATGGCGGATCTTGACAAAGAGACAGTGGATTTTGTTCCAAACTATGATGAATCTGAAATGTCACCTCTGGTATTGCCAACTCGGGTGCCTAATTTATTAGTAAACGGTTCTTCAGGGATTGCAGTGGGTATGGCAACTAATATTCCCCCGCACAATTTAACAGAAATTGTGAATGCCTGTGTCGCTACCATCGAAAATCCGGAAATCACAATTGAAGAAATTATGCGGCACGTCCCAGGCCCTGATTTTCCAACTGCTGCAATTATTCATGGCAGAGCAGGAATTCTTGAAGCCTATCGAACGGGCCGTGGACGAATATCCGTTCGCGCTAGAACAAATGTTGAAATGGATGAAAAATCCGGTAAAGAAAAAATCATCGTCACGGAACTACCTTATCAAGTTAATAAAGCACGTTTAGTCGAACGCATTGCCGAATTAGTCAAAGAAAAAAAATTGGAAGGCATTACTGCATTGCGTGATGAATCCGATAAACAGGGCATGCGCGTCGTCATTGAATTAAGACGCGGCGAAAATTCAGAAGTGATTTTAAATAATTTATTTGTGCATACCCAATTGCAAAGTGTATATGGGATTAATATGGTCGCCTTAGTTGACGGCCAGCCCAAGATTCTAAATATCAAACAGATTATTGATTCGTTTATTAAGCATCGCCGTGAAGTCGTAACTCGACGCACGATTTTTGATTTGCAAAAAGCAAGAGAGCGAGCGCATATCTTAGAAGGTTTGGCGATTGCCTTGAGTAACATCGATGAAATGATTGCATTAATCAAGAAAGCCAAAGATCCTGCGGAAGCAAAAATCCAGTTATTAAATCGCGCATGGCAAAATGCAGGAATCATTACTATTTTGAGTCGTGTGGATGTAAATAATCCGTATGGTTTAGGCAATGACGGTTATCATCTTTCCCCAGAACAAGCGCAATCCATTTTGGAAATGCGGTTGCATCGTTTAACCGGTTTAGAGCAAGACAAAATTTTAGGCGAACATAAAGAATTGCAAATTTTGATTGGTGAGTTAACTGAAATTTTGGCTAAACCAGAACGCTTAATGCAAGTCATTCAAGAAGATTTATTAGCGATCAAAGAACAATTTGGCGATGATCGCCGCACAGAAATTATCGATAGTCATGGCGATTTCAGTTTAGAAGATTTATTGCCAGAAGAAGATGTGGTTGTCACATTGTCCCATGAAGGTTATGCAAAATCGCAACCCGTTTCTTTATATCAAGCACAGCATCGTGGTGGTAAAGGTAAATCTGCAACGAATGTTAAAGAAGAAGATTTCATTGAACGTGTTTTAGTGGCGAATAGTCACGATACGATTTTATGTTTCTCAAGTTTTGGTAAAGTCTATTGGATGAAAGTCTATCAATTACCGCAAGCCAGCCGCAACTCACGCGGCAAACCGATTGTTAATTTATTACCATTGTCTGAAGGTGAAAAAATCAGTGCGATTCTGCCGGTTCGCGAATATCGAGAAGATCAATTTGTATTTATGGCGACTGCGAAAGGAACAGTGAAAAAAGTCGCGTTAACTGATTTTTCACGACCACGCAGCAACGGAATCATTGCTTTGGAATTAACTGAAAACGATAAATTGATTGGTACTGATATTACGAATGGCGAACAAGAAGTCATGTTATTTACGAATGCAGGCAAAGTGATTCGTTTTTCCGAAATAGATGTACGTGCGATGGGTCGAACTGCGCGCGGCGTGCGTGGCGTGAAGCTACAAGAAAATCAGCGTGTTATCTCACTTGTCGTTGTTCATCCTGAGGGTGATATTTTGACTGCCACAGAAAATGGCTATGGTAAACGAACGGCTGTTTCAGAATATCGTTCGACCGGCCGTGGCGGACAAGGCGTTATTTCTATCCAAGTCAGCGAACGTAATGGCGAAGTGATTGGTGCAATCCAAGTCACACCGCAACATGAAGTGATGCTTATAAGCAATAAAGGTACCTTGGTTCGCGTACCCGTTGATGAAATATCATTGGTTGGACGCAATACTCAAGGCGTTCGTCTCATTAGTTTAACCAATGAAGAATTGCTGGTAGGGTTAGAACCTATTGCCACATTAGAAGATGAAATAACGGAAAACGCGACAAATTTACCAGAAAAAAACGATGGAGCAGGTATTGAATGACACGTAAGGAACCGGTAATTACGATTGATGGTGCAAGTGGTACAGGTAAAGGTGTTGTAACTCATTTAATCGCAAAACGCTTAGGATGGCGATTGTTAGATAGTGGTGCATTATATCGAGTGCTTGCTTTAGCTGCCCAAAAACATGGAATTGCATTGGATGATGAACAGGCATTGACTGTTCAGGCAGAACATCTGGATGTTCAATTTCTTGCAACCGATGTCAGTTTACCCCCGAATATTTTGCTTGAAGGTCAAGATGTAACTGAAGTCATTCGTACTGAAAAAATTGGCAATTCCGCATCCAAAGTGGGTGCTTTAGCTTTAGTCAGAAAGGCTTTATTAGGCCGTCAGCGTGCATTTCGAGAAGCCCCAGGTCTTGCAACCGATGGTCGTGATATGGGTACCGTTGTTTTCCCCGATGCTGAAGTCAAAATCTTTCTGACCGCAAGTCCCGAAGAACGGGCGCGCCGTCGCTATAATCAGTTGAAGGAAAAAGGTATTAATGTTAACCTTAGCGACCTTATCGAGGAGCTACGCGAACGCGACAAGCGAGACCAGGAGCGGGCTGTAGCACCTTTGAAGCCGGCAGAAGATGCGATTTGCATCGACACCGATCAACTTAATATTGAACAAGTCGTTGAGCGTGTGATGTCGGAAGTAAGAAAAGTCTTTCCTGCATTGGATATCGTGTAGTGTAAGCGTAACCGAAGATTTAACTCTTTTAATCTCACGGTTTAGAGGGCACAGTACTTTAATTTATTAATTAAAGGCTGTTTTTTATTAACTTAACCAGTTGTTTTATGATCTTAGGAAAGCAAGTATGAGCGAAAATTTCGCGCAGTTATTTGAAGAAAGTCTTAATGAAACCCCAATGGTTCCAGGTGCAATTGTGACTGGAACAGTCGTGAGTATTAACTCCGATTACGTAGTGATTAGCGCCGGCTTAAAATCCGAATCGATTATCCCAATCGAACAATTTTCTGATGAACGTGGCAATGTCGAAGTCGCTGTAGGCGATAACGTTAAAGTTGCGCTTGAAACAGTTGAAGATGGTTTTGGTACAACACGTTTATCACGCGAACGCGCAAAGCGCCTAGAAGCATGGGCCGATTTGGAAAGAGCTTACGAGAAAAAAGAAATTGTTCGTGGCGTCATCCAAGGTCGTGTCAAAGGTGGCTTTACCGTCGAAATCAACAAAATCCGCGCATTTTTGCCGGGTTCACTCGTTGATGTCAAACCAGTGCGTGATCCTGATGCTCTGGAAGGCAAAGAATTTGATT
>CAYRUP010000149.1:0-4059 GCA_964427485.1 uncultured Coxiellaceae bacterium
ATATATTTTGCGTGATGAATCCATGCACTTGAACTTTTGTATTGATGTCATTAATCAAATCAAAATTGAAAATCCCCATTTATGGACTGAATCTTTCAAACGAGAAATTCTTGATATGATTCATACGGGTGTTGATCTTGAATATACTTATGCGGTGGATACGATGCCGCGTGGAATTTTGGGCATGAATGCTGAAATGTTTAAAGAATATTTGCATTTTATTGCCAATCGACGTTGTGTGCAGATTGGTTTACAACAACAATTTCCAGGCGCAGCCAATCCATTTCCGTGGATGAGTGAAATGATGGATTTGAAAAAAGAAAAGAACTTCTTTGAAACACGCGTAACAGAATATCAAACAGGTGGCGCCTTAAGTTGGGATGAATAATAAATAATAAAACTCCCTTCGAAGTGTCAGTTTTTCGTAGGGTGGATTAGGCGTTTTTTGCCGTAATCCACCGGAAATTAGGTGGATTACGATGCAAAAAAACGCATCTAATCCACCCTACTTTTAGCTCTGGATCTAGCATGAATTTATTTTGGCGTTTATTACGAATCCTTATCTTTTCGCGCTTTTCATCTAAACTTAAGCTATTTGATCAATCTAAAACTTTTTTTCGCGTTTGGCCAACTGATCTTGATCCATTGCTGCATATGAATAATGGCAAATATTTTTCGTTAATGGATTTATCGCGTTTGGATTTTATGATTCGCAGCCAAACCTTACCTAAGCTTAAGAAAAATGGAATTTATCCTGTTATTGCATCGGAAATGATGCGTTTTAGAAAATCACTGGAACCTTTTCAACGTTTTGCACTCACTTCACGCTTACTCGGTTGGGATAAAAAATTTATTTATCTCGAACAATTTTTTTTATACAAAAAAGAAATTTATGCCTTAAGTTTAGTAAAAATCCGTTTTAAGCGCAAATCTGGAAGACTGGTTGACCCAGAGGAGCTTATTCAATTATTGAAGATTGATACACCCTCACCCGCATTGCCATCATGGATCAATGATTGGCAAATTGCCGACCAAAATTTTCATGATAGGATTGTCAAAAGCGCTCGTTCTAAACGCCAATGAAACTGTGTTACTATTGTGAAGTTCTAATGAATGAGGTATCGGCCATGAAAAAGATCGTGCTTATGGTAAGTTTACTCGTTTCACTCACTGCATCTCTCCTCGTTTATGCCCAGTCTGACTCTTCTACTGATAAAGGTACATCGATTAGCTGGTCATCTAAAAATTCAAGTGATTCTGTCAGCATTCAAAATGGTGCAGGCATTCGACTCAATATTCCAATCACTGTGGATCGAGGCGGAGCCGGCGTCAACGTAAAAAATTGTGGGACGACGTCGCACATTGACCCAGGGAGCGCCACGATGTGTTCCACGAATGATCCGACGAATCCTGTGACTTTAACTGCTGACAGTGCAACGATTCCAGCAACCGGTACTTATCAAATAAATGCCGTACAATAATGGGGAGAGAAACACAGCAAATAGGAAGCTATTTTTAACACTTTACTTTATACATAGGGAGATGTATGTCATTAGGCACTATTTTACTTATCGTTCTAATATTAATTTTAATCGGTGTCATTCCGACCTGGCCGCATAGTAAAAACTGGGGTTACCGTCCTAGTGGAATTGTCGGTGTACTGCTGTTGATCATTATTATTCTACTGTTAATGGGCAGAATCTAATTGAAACTCCCTTCTCCCAACTGTGTTGGGAGAAGGGCTGGGGATGAGGGTCATTATACTTTCTTATCAAATGCCTTCTTAGCCTGCATAATCCGAATTATTCCAATCAAACTAATCACAACCCATGCAACTTCGATGACAAATGAAGATAAGTTAAAATGGAAACACAATGAAAACAATATCAGTAAAGCACCCAGTAGATTATAAAATTGATACATTAAACTATCAGACGACCAGCGGCCAATGCTTAGATAAAAATAGGCTATTAAAAGCAATACCACGCCAATTAAACCAATGAGATCTGCAATTTCAAATAAAATGTTATACATGCTGTAAAGCCTCGTTTATCACTTCTATACCCGCATTGGGATAATGCGCATTTTCACTTAAATAACGTCTCCATATTCTGGCACCTTTTTGACCTAGATACAAACCAAAAATATGACGCGTAATGCTGGATAATTTAATGTTATTTTTCAATTGCTCTTCAACATAAGGAATAAATTTTGCGATCACTTCATTGCGTGTAGCTATGTTATCCCTTGCTGAAAAAATTGTTTTTTCAATTTCAGCCAAAAAATAAGGATTGGAATAAGCTTCTCGGCCTATCATAACACCATCGACATGCTGTAAATGTTCGTGCACATCCGTGATTGTTTTAATGCCGCCATTCATAATAATGTTTAAATCAGGAAAATCCTGTTTGATTTGTCGGACCACATCGTAGCGCAAAGGGGGGATTTCACGATTTTGTTTAGGGCTCAATCCATGTAACCATGCTTTGCGCGCATGTATAATAAAAGTTTGGCAACCTGCGGTTTTAACGATTTGAATAAAGCGCGTTAATTCTTCGTATGAATCTTGTTGATCTACACCAATCCGACATTTAACTGTAACGGGAATTTTCACTTGAGCACGCATTTTAGCGACACACTCAGCAACTAGCATCGGCGTCAACATGAGACAAGCACCAAAACGACCTGCTTTTACACGGTCACTGGGACAACCGACATTGATATTAATTTCATCATAACCAAAATCTTCGCCCATCAATGCAGACTGCGCCATCTTTGTGGGTTCACTTCCACCCAATTGTAATGCGATGGGATGTTCTAAGGCGTCATAAGCTAATAAGCGACGATAATCACCATGCACTAAGGCATTCGTTGTTATCATTTCGGTATACAACAAAACATGCGGTGCAATAAGACGCAGAAAATACCGTTCATGACGATCCGTACAATCCATCATGGGAGCTATTGAAATTCGGTGAAGGTTTGACATAAAACTAATTTTCCAAACAATGCACCGGCTTAACAGAGCTCCATTGTTTACAGCCAGGGCACAACCAATGCAGTGTCTTCCCAGAAAAACCGCAAGAAACACATTGATAATCGGGTTTATCGGATATCAGTTTTTTTGTTAAATTTTGCAAAATTGTTAAATCATCGCGTGCACGACCTTCTGTGCTCGACATATATAAATTAATAAACAAATGCAATCCAAGTAGCGACGGAAAACGCCGCACATAATCTGCCACATATTTCGCTGCGACTTTATCGCCTTTTCGTTTGCGAATTCGCTCCGAGAGAATGAGTACAACTGGAACATGCGGATATTGCTCTAACATTTGCATCAAATAACTCACTAATTTTTCTTCTTCATCTAATTCTTCGTAACAAGACGCCAGATGCTCAATCGATTCTGATAAATAATCCGGATTTTGATTTTTTATTTTTTTAAGCGACTTTAGCGCTCCTTTGTAATCTCTATTACTCATGTCAATACGCGCTTGTAATAAACTTCCGCGAACACAATTTTGATCCGCCTCCAGCGCTTGCTTCAGATATTGACTTGCTTGCTCACTTTGGCCTTTATTAAAAGACGTTTCTGCCAATTCACAATAATAATGTGCAATCACGGGCTGCATATTTTTTTTGGTTGCCGTTTCGAGCTTATGAGCAATTTGAATTCCATTTTCCCAAGCTTTTTCTTGTTGATAAATATCCAGTAATGCGCGTAACGCAGGCACTGCATATTCTTTGACATTCATGACATCTAAAAAAATACGCTCCGCACGATCCAACACGCCTGCACTCATGTAATCCTGCCCTAATTCAAACAGAGATTGTTCACGACAGGCCTTATTTAATTGCGGACGTGCGATAAGATTTTGATGTATACGAATCGCTCGATCAACTTCGCCGCGACGGCGAAACAATTTTCCCACCGCTAAATGGGTTTCCACCGTATCGCTATCGACTTCCAGCATTTTAATAAAAATATCGACAGCTTTGTCAGGTTCTTCATTCAATAAAAAATTGAGCCCAACTAAATAATCGCGCGGTAAATTA
>CAYRUP010000150.1:0-3854 GCA_964427485.1 uncultured Coxiellaceae bacterium
CCCACATAACCCCCCCCCCCCCCCCCGCCCCCTCCGTCCCGCGGGCGGCGCCGCCCCCCCCCCAACCAGGGCCCCACGCCCCCGCGGGGCGGCGCCCCGCCCCGTCTCGAAGGGATGAGGGTGATTATCCAAGTTTATTACTTAATACTCTCGGTTGTTCTATCTCAAGCGGTTGATCCCCTAACAACTGACTCCAATACTGAAAAGCCTCTTCAGCTTTTTTCAATACAGACTCCAAATGTTTTGTGACAAAAAAATATGCCGCAGTAAAATTAAGCAGAGCCTGTTCTCGGCCTGTTAATTGGATTGTGGCGTCGTCTTGATTCACCAGAAGCTTTTCAAATTTTAAATTGGGATCCATCAATCGGTTATGAGCTGAAATAAAATTATCAATAATTTTATTTTCATTCAATTGTTCTATCTGTTTCAAATGCATAAATTGCTTATCATTTTGAATTAACATAAAACATTCCATTATCATCTTAGGCGCATTCTGCTTAGCATGGTACAGTTGCAAATTTTTCAAGCGAGTTAAAAGGAGATTGATTTCCTCTCTTTTTCGACTCGATTCATTATACATTTGGCGTATGTGACCTTCTTGTGACTGACTCGAAATAGCAGATGTTGCTTTTGATTCACTCGAGAGTAATGATTCTGTTAACCGCTTTAAAGGAAATAATCTTTGCATAAAGTGCCCTTAGAATTTTCGATAATGATATGATTTTTTAGCTTGATTGCAATACCTTTCTTTTGGCGCAGCCTTAAAAGGTTTATCTGGAAAAAGACGAGTGAAACCTGCAGTTAAACCATTAGGACGATTAAAATCAGTATTCATCTTTGGCGAAAGGGTTGGTTTCGTTCGCTTAAGTGTAGTCTTACTTTGCGAATAATGATTTTGATCGGGTATAAGTGTTTTTTTATCATTCTTTGAGATTTTGTTCCACACGTTGTTGGCCCAACGACTTAATGCAAGATCCATTCGGTAATCAATAAACTGAATGATTTTGACGGAAAGCAAGGCAGCGAATCCCACAGTATAAAGCGGAGGAAAAAAAAGTCCGCCAATGAACATACAAGAAGTGAGGGCAGACAGAATTGTGTAACCTACTTCAATTTTGCTTTGAAAACGATGCTTGCGTTCAGTTTCAACTCTTAATACGAGACTGCCAAACACAGCGCGTTGTTGACGTGTGTTGTCATTGAAATGGTCATAGGAATCAATGAATTTTTCCATTTCATGTTTCGTATTTTTAACGGCTTTTCGTGCTTGATGAGTAATGTAGGAGATTCTCGCGAGCGCAACTAAGTCGATTCCTACACAAAGTATACTTAATGCGAGAGTAGACAAAATTTTTAAAACAGCACCCACAGCATAGAGCGCATTCAGTGAGAAACTAGCGAAATAAGTGAGTAATTTGATTTTGCGCTGTTCACCGGGCTGTGCTTGATAAGTATCATACACACTATATAAATCAAATAGCGAAGCAATGCCACCCAATGTGCCGCCCACCGCTTTGTTAATAATTTGCGAGTATTGAGCAAATCCGTGAAAGATCGTTTCCATCCACGATACGTTATTTAACCCATTGGTAATATTTGCATCCGAGGCCATGTTATGTTCCTATTTTTGGAAGTGTCAATTTTATTGTCGAGCCTTTTCCTGGTTCGCTCACGATTGCAATCGTTCCATGATGTAAATCAACAATGGATTTTACAATAGCAAGTCCCAACCCTATACCACCTTCCGATCGCGCGCGCGCTGAATCGACACGATAAAAACGATTAAAAATATGAGGTAAATGTTCGGGCGCAATGCCTATCCCATTGTCTTTAATATTAATTTCAACGAAAGCATTTTTTTCTTGGATATGAAATTGTATGGACCCATTTTTAGGCGTGTACTTCAAGGCGTTCGATAATAAATTATTTAATGCGCGGCGAAACATGATGGAATTGACCAATAAGGTTGCTTTGCCTTCCGAGGAAATATGAATTTCTCTTTCATCAGCGATCGCTTGATAAAATTCAACTATTAACGCAATCTCATTGTCCACATTCACCCATTTTTTTTCTAATGCAAGCTTTGGATTTTCTGCGCGCGCGAGAAAAAGCAAATTTTCAATGATGTGCGCAATGCGTTGCAACTCTTCAAGATTGGATTCTAATACTTGACGATATTCCATGTTTGTTGCGCTTTGAGAAAGCACAATTTCTGTTTCACCCATTAAATTATTAATAGGCGTTCGCAATTCATGCGCGAGATCACCGGCAAATTGTGTCAGATGCATTACGGCAGTTTCAATGCGCTCTAGCATTTGATTGAAAGCAATTCCCAGTTTGTGTAATTCCTTAGGCCAGGATTTTGGATCAATGCGTTGATGTAAAGAAGTTGCCGTAATATTCGTAGTAGCTTCAGTCAGTCGATATAAACTTCGCATGCCTCTGCTTGCAATAAAATAACCAATTAAAATGGCAACTAACATGACTACGATGAGAATCATAAACAATATTTTACTGAATTTGGCAATGATGTATTGCTGATAAGAAATATCTAATGCAGCTTGAATCAACACGGGTTCGTGCGTTTTTCCATAGCTACCCATGGCTTGCATTAATAAATAAGGGTTACGGTTTAAGTCGTGCCACCAAACACTTTCTTTTTTGTCTGAGGCAGGTTGATTAAAAAGCTCCGCATTTTTTAAAAGACTGCTGAAATGCGGCGTTTCTAGCAAAATATTTTTTTTGTTATCAATGATGCGAATATAGAAATGATATTCAGAAGAGGTTTGTGTATAGGGAGATTCAACGACTTCTTCTTTTAATGCGAACAAATGATCGTATTTATTGGCAAGTAAATTTTTAATGACATCAATTTCATCGGATAAAAATTGCTGATTGGCTTTATGCATGATATGCAAAGTCGCGAACAATAAAAACAAGGCAGTGACTGTCAAAAGCAATGCGGTCGCTAAACCGTAAAATAAGGTTAAGCGCGCTTTGATTGATCCAGTCGGAGCAAAATGGGTATCAACGTTGTTCAAGAATATATCCTATACCACGCACAGTGTGGATGAGCTTAATTTCAAAGGGGTCATCGACTTTTTGTCTGAGTCTACGGATAGCAACATCAATAATGTTGGTATCGGTATCAAAATTAATATCCCAGACGCGTTCGGATATCAGTGCGCGTGGCAAAACTTCTCCTTTATGTTTAGCAAGCAAAGTGAGTAACGCAAATTCCTTCGGCGTTAAATCTAATTCATGCGTTTTTCGAATGGCCTTATGTTGCAGTAAATTAATGGTTAAATCAGCGATAATCATTTCACTGGATTGTTTAGCAAGACCACGACGAAGTAAGGTACGAATACGCGCGAGTAATTCTGAAAAAGCAAAGGGTTTAATCAAATAATCGTCTGCGCCTAATTCCAATCCTTTCACACGATCCTCTACGCTGTCTCGTGCGGTGAGAAACAAAACGCGGGCTTCTTCGCGCAAATGACGAATTTCTTCCATGACGGCCCAGCCATCGAGTTTAGGAAGCATGACATCCAATACGATTAAATCATATTGATATTTTTTGATATTTGCTAAACCGTCTTCGCCATTATTGGCTACATCGACAATAAACCCTTGTTCAATCAATCCCTTGGATAAATAGGCGGCTGTTTTGTCTTCATCTTCGACGATAAGAATGCGCATAGAATTATTTCGTAATAGTTTTTGATTAATGCGAGGCATTATAGATTATTGTGGAATTCATGTCATATTACAAAAAAGTCATAGAGCCTGTTCAAGGTCTAAAATGTCATCCTGAGCGCAGCGAAGGATCGCCTTATTATAATTTAGTGATCCTT
>CAYRUP010000151.1:0-3839 GCA_964427485.1 uncultured Coxiellaceae bacterium
AAGGATCGCCTTATTATAATTTAGTGATCCTTCGCTGCGCTCAGGATGACATATGTTCTTCAGCTTGACGCCTATGCCCGTTCACGGGAGAAGGCAGGGGATGAGGGTGCATACACACTAAAAATACCGCTGAATAACCCGCCATTCCCGCCGCAAAGACACCGCCGACCATCTTTCATAACGCGGTTTTTTTAAAGACGATGCAGCATCCTGCCAATCCCGTTCAAATGACGCATTCAATTGTTTAATCACACTCGCATCCGTTGTAATAACGGATAATTCCCGATTATTCTCCAACGATGACTTAGTAAAATTGATAGAACCCATCAACGCGCGCTCATGATCAATAATCATGACCTTGGCATGAATATAATAATGTTCGCTGGTTTTAATCGTTACACCCGCTCTACGTAAATAAGCTAATTTGTTATTTTTATATTTTTCCCGTTGATCAGACATTAAAATTTCCACCTGAACACCACGCCGCGCTGCTTTGGCTAACGCGCCGATAATTTGGTAATCACTCAAATCTTGCGCGTAAATTTGCAGACTGGATTTTGCTGCTTGAATCAGGGCTAAAATTTTTTCCCGACTGTTATCCGGACTCCAGACCAAATTCGGATTGTGTACCGTGCTGTTTTGGTGCAGCCAATCTGCAGTAAAAACCTGTTGAATTTCTCGCACTTCATCTGGGTCAGTAACAAATAAAGCAAAATTTCGTTCGCGATTGAATGTCGAATGCGTCAAATTAAAAGTCATGATCAATGCAGTACGCTGATCAAATAAAAAAGTTTTTTGATGAGTTAATTTATATTGCTTATCAGGTGATTGCAGATTCACGCGCGCAGATTGCAATTGTTGCACGGCATTTTTGTTTTCATCGTTTGCTTTATAGGGATCAGGTTCAAGCAGAATTTGTACTGATTTCCCCTGATTTTTTGCAGCAATTAAAGCTGCTATGCAACGTTCATCTGTCATTCCATACATAACCAACGCAATGTTGGATTTTGCATTTTGAATGGCAGACAAAATTGGCGCGCGTCCCGCATCGGGTTCAATGATTAATTCATCCGCCAGCAATGGAGTTGCAAAAAATAATAAGGAGAAAACGAGCAGCAATTTATGCATAAAAATGAAATCTTCACGAATGCAGTTAAACAATGTCTCTGCCAGCGAACGCACTTGCCAGTGTGCCACAATCAATATATTCCAATTCACCACCCAACGGTACACCGCGCGCAATACGCGTCACCTTAATTGCGTAGGGTTTGATGAGTTCCGAAATATAATGCGCAGTGGCTTCACCTTCCACAGTCGGATTGGTTGCAAGAATCACTTCTTTAATGCTGCCTTCACGAAGTAAATGATTCAATTCTCGCATGCCTAAATCATCCGGACCAATCCCATCCAGCGGCGATAAATGTCCCATTAACACAAAATACAAACCGCGATAACTACCCATTTGCTCTACGGCAACCATGTCAATAGGGCTTTCGATAATGCACAAAAGGCTACGATCGCGATTGGGTGAAGCGCATAATTTGCAAAATTCAGCTTCACTAAATGTGCGGCAACTTTTGCAATGATTGATTTCTTCCATGGCAGTCTGTAGCGTTTTCGCAAGATGTCGGCCATTGTCTCTGCCGCGTTCTAATAATTGAAACGCCATTCGCTGCGCTGTTTTCGGGCCTACACCCGGTAAGCAGCGCAGTGCTTCAATTAATTGTTCCAGCAGAGGACTAAATTTCATAGTGACCGGTTAATTAAGAAGAGGGTAAATCAAAACCATCCGGTAATTTAATGCCGGTTAAAGCACTCATTTTGTCGCGGGTGCCTTTTTCAATTTTACCCGTGGCATCATTAATCGCTGCAGCAATTAAATCTTCAATTATCGATTTTTCTTCTTTCAGCAAGCTTGGATCAAGGGTAACGCGTTTAGCAAAGTGCTGACCTGTCATGACAATTTTCACAAGTCCGCCACCGGATTGCCCAGTGACTTCCATTTCGGCGATTTGTTTTTGAATTTCCTGCATTTTCTTCTGCATTTCTTGTGCTTTTTTCATTAAATCGCCCAAGCCGGCTTTTTCATTCATCGGTTTATTCATCTTAAGTTGGCTCCACTAATTAAAATATACAAAAATAGAATTGATTCTATACTTACATTCAGGTTGGCTCAAGCGCCGTGATTGAATTGACATCTAATGTCGCATTAAAAAGTCCCATAATTTTTTGCACATGAGTATCATTTTTAATGGATTCAGTTGCATCTGCATGTCGTTCCGCTTGGACTTGTTCTTGTTGTCCTGCGGGCGTTGTGAATTCATTGTTAGCTATTTTAATTTTCAGTTTGATGGAAGTATTAAAATATTGGTTAATTGCCTGTTCTATTCGCTGCGTCAAATTTTTGTTGAGGGAAGATCCATGTTTTTCTGCGAGAACAAATTCAATTTGATCGTTGGATAACGTGGTAATTGCGCAATGTGCTAGAAGCGCAAGTGCCATTCCAGAGAGTTCCAATTTTGCTAAAGTCTCAGGCCAATTTTCAGGAGTGAGATCGTGTAAAGAAGGCTTGGCAGATTCTGTAGGTGTTGTGGTCGAAACTATTTTCTTAGCCTGTGTTGGTTTTTCCGGTGTGATGGGTTTGAATGCTAACATGCGCAACATCACCATTTCAAAACCTTGTTGTGGATTTGGTGCAAATGCTAAATCGCGTCGTCCGATCAAAGCAATTTGATAATAAAGTTGGATGTCTTCAGGTGAAAAACGTTGGCTGAATTCTTTAATTTTTTCATGGACGTCATTTGCGTCTGGAATAATTTGGGTGATGCTGATTTTATGCAGGATAGACAATAGATCTTCGAGTAACTGATTAAAATCAGGTGCTTTTTGAGCGATCGTCGTCATTTCATTTAATAGTTGTTTGCCTTCTTGTTTCGCCAGCGCATCCAATAAATGGAAAAGAGTATCTTGCTCAACACTGCCCAGCATGCGTTGCGTATCGGCGGTAGTGATATTATCCCGACAAAATGCAATGCTTTGATCCAGCAAACTCAACGCGTCACGCATACTGCCGTCGGCTGCTTGCGCGAGCAATTGCAGCGCGGGTAATTCAAATGGAATCGATTCTTTTGTGCAAATATGCGCGAGCTGCTGAGTGATTTTTTCAATGGAAACATAATTTAAATTAAATTGCAGACAACGCGATAAAATGGTGATGGGCAAACGTTTGGGATCGGTTGTTGCTAAAAGAAATTTGACGTAGGAAGGTGGTTCTTCCAGCGTTTTTAATAAAGCATTAAAACTATGACCTGACAACATGTGCACTTCATCGATCAGATAAATTTTGAAGCGACCTTGTGTGGGCGTGTATTGGACATTGTCCAAGAGTTCACGCGTATCTTCGACTTTCGTACGCGATGCCGCATCCACTTCAATCAAATCCAGAAATTTCCCAGCATCAATGGCTTGGCAGGCGCTGCACTGGCCACAGGGATTGGAAGTAATGCCGCTTTCACAATTGAGACATTTTGCAAAAATACGCGCCAGAGTTGTTTTTCCCACACCGCGTGTGCCAGTGAATAAATAAGCGTGGTGTAAGCGCTGATTATCCAGTGCATTCATAAGCATACGCAAAATAGGCTCTTGCCCAACCATTTCTTGGAAATTGCGTGGACGCCATTTACGTGCGAGGACCTGGTAATTCATAACGGGATAACTCATAAGATAAATTCCATTCTGGACAATGGAGGCAGCTCATATCAGCCTGACTTCGGCGCCCGAATCCGCTGTTACCGTTGCTTCCTTCCGGACCTGGCGGGGTTCACAACATATCGTCGCGA
>CAYRUP010000152.1:0-3813 GCA_964427485.1 uncultured Coxiellaceae bacterium
TAGTCAGTTTTTCGTAGGGTGGATTAGGCGTTTTTTGCCGTAATCCACCGGAAATTGGGTGGATTTAGCGAGCTTTCTTCTCAATACGACTTAACCACAACTCGAGTCCCAGTTTGCGCAAAATTAAACCGTATCCACTGTGCATCCTGCACACTGACGCGCACGCAGCCATGGCTACGGTTACCGTCTACTACTTCATACGAACCATGTAAAGCCTGTCCGCCATTAAAATACATACAATAGGGCATAGGCGCACCACCTTCGCCTACAGGGAATTTTTTGGAATAACAATTACGATCACCGAGTGAAACGATACGAAAAGAACCTGTTTTGGTGCGACAGGGTCTACCTAAATCCCCGCACCATCCTGCTCCTGCGGTCGCGAGACCAGAACGAATTAATGCTCCACTGGAAGAATAGGCGCCCCAGGCATGCACACGCGGGTCGATTATAATCATTTTTTCACCGGAGGTTGAAATTTGTTGCGGCAGGCGAGATGAATAAGATTTATAACCTGAAACATGCCGAGGTTTTCTGTATAAATCACGCTTGGTATTGGTATTGTCTGCATAAGTGCGATAATCCGCAGTATCTTCTGGTTCATTATAAAATTCGCGTTGAGATTCTTGAACAACCTGTTCATCTACATAGTTATAGTTATCATTATAGTTAGTGTCACTATTATAATTTTCAGAATACGAATCGGGTCCATCCGAATATTCAGACCAAGCCAAACTATTTTGAGATAATAAGAAAAAAGAACATGCGGCCAATGCAATAGAAATTTTATGCATGACACCACCCCACGTTTTGTATTTTTATATTTCTTATTTTACGCTAATTAGAGACTAATGGTGGCTATGTCAAAAGTGGTTGATTTATATAGGGATTCGCCATGAATGCGTGCGTTTTTGATGGGAAGAAGGTGCGGCCGATTCTTTTAAATAAGTCTCCAGATGTCTCACTAAAGTGCTTTTTCTTTTAAAGAGAGAAACGCCACGATCTTGCTTAATGGCATCACATATTGCACGAAGTGTTGTAGAATCGGGAACAGTAGCCAGTACATACATCGCTCTTGCTGCGGCAAAAATGCGTTTGGATTTGCCTGCAGTAGCAACATAATATTTCAAGCTTTGTAAGCACTTATCCGCTGCAGCATCATCTTTCACCTCAAGTTTTTCAAATGCCCTGCGTAACGATTCTTTTTGAGTATCAAATGCCAGAGAAGAAAAAAATGTCCAATGAGAAGGGGTGTCATCATGGAAGAAAGGCTTTAATAATTCAAAGAATAGGGGCTGCATCGGTTCAGTGAGGTCAGAAAAAATCGTGAATGTTCTTTTAATGCCTAAACAACCGACTATGTCGGGAAAAATAGAAACGTGTGCATCTTTTTCTAAATTGGACCATGAACCCGTAGATATTTTTTTGACTAATGTCTCAACTCGATCAGAGTCTTTGCACTTTAACGAATGACTTAGAAAATTTGAGTGTGGATTTTTAATCCCATCGAAAACGAGCTCATCGAATTTTTCCTGTTCACTAGACGAAAAATTAACATTGTCTATGAAATTTTCTTCAAAAAGTATGTTGAAAAAAGCGGAATATTGAGACGGTAAAAGATGTGGGTAAACATCTAAAAAACAACGTCGCTGGCCTGTTAATTCATCTTTTAAAATCTCTGTAAGAGGAAAAACATTTTTTTCTTCTGAAGGTACATCCTCTTCTGCTATAAATTTCGCGATTAATTTTGGACTCGATGCCAAATGATTTTTCAATTCTGTTAATAACTTTGAATGAATGGTGAGTTCTTCTTTTTCATTAGCACATAAAATAGTGCTAATTATATTTAAAAATTCGCGCAAATGGCGTGAATTTTCTGGTTGATTTGGCTGAGTTATTATTTTTTTATAAATACCCTGTTTTAAAATTTCGTCTACAAATTGTTTTGTGTAATCAAATGCAATCTCAGGTGTAGCCTGTAGTATTCGAACAATGTGAAGAAAAGAAAGTGGTTGTTGAGTGACCGAATCAAGTAAACAGCTTTCTGCTAATTGATCGGGAGATAACACCGTTAAATTTTCCGGACGAGCTCCAATCGTATTTATGAATAGATTGGTGCGATCCATCTTTGTGATTTGAAAACGTAAGATTCCGTAAATTCTTTTGAAAAAAAGGTAAGAAAAGTTATGAATTGCTATTTTTAATATATGAGGGCATTTTTCTTTTGAAATCTTGTCAAGTAAAATTTCTACTGCACCAGGATTTAAAAAAAGCTGTTCTAAAAAACTGTCAACACCAAAGAGTTCATCAAACTGTTCTTGTTCCATTTTAGTGAATGTTAATTTTCTGAGAAACTCTTCTTCTTTAAGCAGGAGCTTGAAAAAGATTTTTTGCTTTTCTTTATCTTCAATAATTTTATAAAGCGACAGAAAACTATTATTGAGGTCTGCGTCAAGAAGAGTTCGCAAAAAATATTCGACGCCTGCTTTTTCATCACACAAAACTTCCACATCCAATAATCCAGGTAGTTTGCGAATCCCGTTATCCCCACGATCAGCAGTGAAAATATTGCCAAAATAGTCATTATCCAGAATGGTTTCTATGCAGCCAAAATAGGAATAAGAATCATCGCTCGGTTTACACAACGCCTGCCTTGCTTTAAAAATCTTCTCGAGCAAGTGAGTAAACTCAGGATGTTCTGATTGCGCATAAGTTATTGCACCCCGAGTTCGAGCGTCAATACAATTACCTGCTAACTTCTCACAAAAGATTCGCATGCTGAGATCACGCTCAACATTTTCTATCGTTTTAATGCTTTGAATAAATGGCATGAATAAACTGCGTACGAGCAAATTGTTTAGCCAATCTGGATGTTTCCATAAGGAAATTTTTTCTAAAGCCTCGAGGGTTTCTTTTGTTGAGTGTTTTTCTAATAGCATTTGACGTTTCAGGTCTGCGCGGATTTTTGCTTGAGGATCATTTTGATAACTTTTTGTAACGTCATTTGCGTATTCAACTACAACCAGATTAGGTGCAATACCCAATACGGCATATAAAAAAGTTTTTTGATTTGCTAGAACAAGTGTTACGTACTGATCGGTATTATCCGGGTTTTTTAATTCTAACGCACCAATGAGCGGCTGGATTTGATTCCATTGTATTGTAATCGTTTTTTCTTTATCGTCGATGTCAATCACACGACACGTCAGGATTGAGTATTCACACTTAAATTGCATGCTTCCTTTTTGTAGCGGGCCACATAAGGCAAGTTTATTTATATTCAATAATGTGGAGTATGCTGCGCCTAATTGCACAGCTTGGGCTCGGAAATAATTTTCCAGGTGGATGACTGCAGACTTCTCTTCGTCAGGGCCTTGCACATTCATCTCTTTGTTAGGGTCTAGCAGATTGTTATAGTCTTGATAATGTTTATTTATAAGCATTTCCGTTTTAAGAAAGTCCAGGGTGTTGAGAACTATTTTCAGACTCACGTATTCCATCGTGTTTAATTTATAGTAATTCCTATCTATGATTTTTTCTCGTATGTATTTTAGCTCTGCGGTTATTTGGTCGGCAGACAGTATGGCCTCTTCTTTTTTTTCTTCAGGCGCACGTTTTTCTTCAAGAATCCCGGGTCTATTTAAAGCCATATTTCTCCTCATTTAAAAAACAGATAGTGATTATTTGTATTGAATGCTATCACGCATTTTAAGAAAAGATTAGGGCATGTGTCATCAATTAGTTTATTTTGCTCAGTACACGACAAAAAACAAAACCGTCGTCCCGGCCAGAAGCACGCCGGGACGACGTGTT
>CAYRUP010000153.1:0-3789 GCA_964427485.1 uncultured Coxiellaceae bacterium
AAATAATTTAATAAAAGGCGCTGGATCCCGCTTGAAAAGCGTCGCGGGACGACGTCCTAACTAACTTTTTCGCTTAGCTTGTGCCTATGCCCGTTGGGCACCTTCCCCTGCTGGCTTTCTAAGCAGTTGCCCGTCAACAGAAGCAAGGGTGTCAAGACCGCTCAAAATTCCCCAACTTTTCCTCCAACCTCCTACGCAACTCCATCAACTGCCCATGAAAAAAATGCCCCGCGCCTGGCATGCGAATCAGTTCTGGTTTATGAGGTAATGTTTCGATCCAGGTAAATACTTCCTCCGGTGGAATAATTTCATCTTGCTCGCCTTGGACCAACACCCAGGGGCATGTGACTTCTGACAAATCATCATGCTGAAAACGTGAGACTTGCGGAGCAATTGTAACGAGTTGTGCGGTTTTAATTTTTGTCGCAGCTTTGGTTGCAACATAAGCGCCGAATGAAAAACCGGCTAGCCAGATTTCATCATGAGGAAATTGTGTTTTGATCCAATTGGCGATTGCGATGACATCATCCACTTCACCTCGACCTTCATCGTGTGTTCCAGCGCTTTTACCAACACCGCGAAAATTGAATCGAACAGTACGCAAACCTAAATCACGAAACACGCGCGCAAGTGTGCTGACCACTTTGTTGCTCATTGTCCCACCGTGCAGTGGATGCGGGTGACAAATGATAGCAGTAGCGTTCCGGATTTTTTCGAGCATTTCGTTAATCGGTACGGTTAAAACTTCCAGATCACCCATAGGACCTGGAAAAAGAAATGTGGATTCTTTCGATGGAAATGGTTGCATGGTTGCCTTCTCAAACTAATAGTTATCTTTTGCAGAAAAAATATCTTCAAAAAAGGGAAAAGGATTTTTTGCGCGATCTATACCCATTACACCTCAAAATGCGAACTTTAACAATTCAGATTGCAAGAAATTGGAATGATTTTAAAATAAAAAACCGGAGCAATACTTGCAGTATTGTGAGGATTTTTTGTTTTAAAATCATTTCAAGTTCGCCGCAAGATGGATTGTTAAAGTTCGCATTTTGAGGTGTAATGGGTATATATCAACCTTATGGTAACTTAGTCTAAAACACGCTAAGTTTAGATAAGATAGTTATAATTGTAAATAAACCCCTGCATTTATGATCGATTAAAACTCGAAAAAAAGACGCACGCGGGCACGATTGGGTCAGGGGTACCCGCTGAATAGATATCAAACAATATATTACAACATCTTCCGCAAAAACATCCCCGTATAAGACTTCGCATGCCTTGCTACTTCCTCCGGCGTGCCAATCGCAATCACTTGCCCGCCTTTATCACCGCCTTCGGGTCCCAAATCAATGATCCAATCAGCGGTTTTTATGACATCCAGATTATGTTCAATAATCACAATCGTATTGCCATCATTACGCAAACGGTGCAGCACTTTTAACAATTGCTCAATGTCATGAAAATGCAAACCCGTCGTTGGTTCATCCAAAATATACAACGTACTGCCCGTGTCACGTCTCGATAACTCGCGCGCTAATTTAATGCGTTGCGCTTCGCCGCCCGACAATGTTGTCGCACTTTGCCCCAAACAAACATAGGATAAACCGACATCGATTAACGTTTGTAATTTGCGTGCAACCACTGGAATAGGATCAAAAAATTCGCGCGCATCTTCAATCGTCATTTCTAATACTTGCTGAATATTTTTGCCTTTGTACGTAATTTCTAATGTTTCACGGTTATAACGCTTGCCCTGACAAACATCACAAACAACATACACATCAGCAAGAAAATGCATTTCAACTTTGATAACTCCATCGCCTTGACACGCTTCACAGCGGCCACCTCGTACGTTGAAACTAAAACGACCCGCTGCATAACCGCGCGAACGCGCTTCTTGTGTGCCAGCAAATAATTCCCGAATCGGTGTAAACAATCCCGTATAAGTTGCAGGATTTGAACGTGGAGTGCGGCCAATGGGACTTTGGTCAATATCCACGACTTTATCCAAATATTCGATGCCATCCACCGCATCATGCGGCGCAGGTTCTCGCAACATCGCACCGTTTAATGCACGCGCTGCAATGGGAGCCAATGTGTCATTAATTAACGTCGATTTTCCTGAACCCGACACGCCCGTGATACATGTCATTAATCCCAATGGAATATCAATATCGATACCACGCAAATTATTGCCGCGCGCACCACGCAATGAAATCATGCGCTGCTGATTGAAAGGCACGCGTTTTCTTGGCACTTCGATTTTCAATTTTCCTGATAAATACTGGCCGGTCAACGAACGAGGATTTTTCAAAATAGCAGCGGGTTTACCTTCCGCAACAATTTCACCCCCATGCACACCCGCACCCGGTCCTAAATCCACCACGTGATCCGCACTCATAATGGCATCTTCATCATGTTCAACAACAATCACGGTATTGCCTAAATCACGCAGTTGATGCAATGTTTCCAGCAAACGCGCATTATCGCGTTGATGCAAACTAATTGACGGTTCATCCAAAATATACATCACACCAACGAGTCCCGCGCCAATTTGACTCGCTAAACGAATGCGTTGCGCTTCGCCGCCTGATAATGTTTCAGCACTCCGATCCAAACTCAAATAATCCAATCCCACATTCACCAAAAACGTTAAGCGACTAATTAATTCTTTTTTAATTTTTGCCGCAATTTCCGCGCGATAACCTGACAATTCCAATTTCTCAAAAAAATCGCGCGTTTGATTAATAGGTTTTTTAACAATTTCAGATAAGCCCACATCGGAAACAAACACATGACGCGCTGCTTTGCACAAACGCGTTCCGCCACATTCTTCACACGGTTTCGTTGAAAGATATTTGCTAAGTTCTTCACGCACCATATTGGATTCAGTGTCACGATAACGTCGTTCCATATTGGGAATAACACCTTCAAACACATCCGTTTTGCTAAATCCACGACCTTCGTCATTGCGATAATTAAATTTAATTAATTCATCACCGCTTCCATACAAAATTAATTTCTGAATTTTTTTCGGTAACAAACTAAAGGGATGATCCATGTTAAATTTATAATGTTTCGCAAGCGACGCCAGCAATTGATAATAATAACCATTGCGTCTATCCCAACCGCGAATCGCACCTTCCGCTAAACTGAGTTTGTGACTCGTGATCACCAAATCGGGATCAAAATCTTGTTTAATGCCAAGCCCATCACACGCGGGACAGGCACCCGATGGACTATTGAAGGAAAATAAACGCGGCGATAATTCCGCTAAGCTGTAACCACAATCAGGACAAGCAAATTTCGCGGAAAAAATTTGCCCGGGACGTTTGGGTTCATCGATAAATGCAATCGAGGCAATATCATTCGCCAAATGAAGCGCTGTTTCAAAGGATTCCGCTAAACGCACGCGCACATCTTCATGCACTTTGATGCGATCGATCACAACTTCAATATCATGCTTGCGCCGCAAATCCAGTTTCGGTGGATTATCCAATTCAACCATCAGACCATCAATGCGCGCGCGGACATAACCTTGACTGCGTAATTCTTGCAGTAATTCAATATGCTCGCCTTTGCGATCGCGTATGACGGGTGCCAGAATCATGACTTTCGTTCCTTCTGGGAAAGCCAAGACAACATCCACCATTTGACTTATCGTTTGCGCTTCCAACACATGTCCATGCTCAGGGCATTTGGGTTGTCCTACTTTTGCATATAATAAACGTAAATAATCATAAATTTCGGAGAACGTCCCAACAGTCGATCGCGGATTATGCCATGTAT
>CAYRUP010000154.1:0-3788 GCA_964427485.1 uncultured Coxiellaceae bacterium
ACATTTGAGAACGGTGCTGAACCATATGGTTTGATTGAAGAGGGTGCGCTCGCCATTCAGGCTGGAAAAATTGTCTGGGTGGGTCACAGAAGAGATTTGCCTGCTGAGCCAGAAGAATTGGCCGCTCAAGTTTTTTCCAGAGAAAATTGTTGTATTACGCCGGGTCTTATCGATTGTCACACGCATCTTGTGTATGCCGGCAATCGTAGCCATGAATTTGCTTTGCGTCTGGAAGGCGCGACTTATGAAGAAATCGCGCGCGCGGGTGGTGGTATTCGTTCGACAGTCTTGGCGACACGCAGCGCGTCAGAAGAGGAATTATTTCAGCAAAGTGTTAAACGCGCGCGCGCTTTACTCGCGGGTGGCGTCACGACGATTGAAATTAAATCGGGCTATGGACTTGATCTTGAAACTGAACTGAAAATATTGCGTGTAGCGAAGCGCATCGAAAAAAGCCTGGGTTTGACGGTGATAAAAACATTTTTAGGCGCGCATACCGTGCCTGCTGAATATCAGGATCGTGCCGATGATTATATTCATTTCATTTGCGAAGAAATGCTGCCTCGCATTGCAGAACAGCGGCTTTGCGAAGTGGTGGATGTGTTTTGCGAAACGATCGGGTTTAATTTGGTGCAAACTGAGCGTGTATTCCAGGCTGCAAAAAAATATGCTTTCAAAATTAAATGTCACGCGGAACAATTGTCGAATTCGGGTGGGGCAATGTTGGCGGCACGTTATGAGGCATTATCTGCGGATCATTTAGAGTTTCTTTCCAAAGCGGGTGTACAAGCGTTAGCGAAAGCGGGAACAGTCGCGGTGTTATTGCCGGGGGCATTTTATTATTTGCGAGAAAAGCAATTGCCGCCGATTAATTTATTACGTGAGTACGGTGTGCCTATGGCCATTGCGACAGATTGTAATCCAGGTACTTCGCCGGTGACCTCGTTATTGTTGATGCTTAATATGGCGTGTACGCTGTTTCGGATGACACCGGAAGAAGCGTTGTTGGGTGTTACGCGGCATGCGGCAGCGGCATTGAGTTTGCAATCGTTGTTAGGTACATTGACGGTGGGTAAAAAAGCCGATTTTGTGATATGGGATGTTCGGCATCCGGCGGAGTTGGCTTATAATGTGGGATTGAATCCATGTTTGCAGGTGGTAAAAGCGGGGCATACTCTCGACGGGCACGGCGCGCCATGCCCGTCGAGGGAAATCAAACCGTAACCGTCGTCCGCGTACTCATCAACTGCAAAAACTCTTTGACGCTAATCACATTCGCATACATCGGTTGCAACGCTGCCAAGAATGCGTTGTGTACACTTTGTGATGGAATAATCATGTTATTGAATTCCAAATTTTTAGTAGCGCAAGCATCATGCAGCACGGTGCAAGTAAAGCCTAAGTCATAAGCCGCTCTTACGGTCGCATCAATTGCAAGGTGCGTCATCATGCCGCCAATGACCAAGTGGTTAATTTTGTGTTTAATTAAATGGTTTAACAATCCGGTATCTTTAAAGGCATTCGGATAATGTTTTTTAATAGTGGTTTCATTGCGTAATGGCTGCACGTTAGGATGAAATTCCACGCCTTTGGTGCAGGGAAGAAAATGTATTGCATCTGGGCGGGTAGAAAGATGCTGAATGTGGATGATAGGTAATTGTTTGGCTCTGTATACTTGCAATGCTTCTTGGGCTTTTAAGCTGGTTTCCGTACTTTTCTCAAGTGGCATCCTACCATTTGGAAAGAAATCATTTTGATATTCGATCAATAAAAGAGCTGTGTTCATGTGAAATCCTTATCATCAGATGTTAGGCCTCTATTAAAGCGATTTTTGTTAAATTAGGCAATAGTTTATTCATATAATTTGCGATAAGCTTGCGCGCGTAGTTTATCATTATTTATGGAGTTTTATCATGTGGCCACGTCTTTCTCTTTTCGGAGCAAATAAAAATTATGGCAGTATCCCATTAGAAAATTTAGCAACCGATATCGAAAATAATGAATTGAATAAGGGAAATGGGCTTGTTGCAGCAGCGAACAGTTGCAGAGGTCTAGTCAGTGAACAAGATGTTGATACATTTTTGCAACAAATAGACACGGTCCCGGCAGCATCTCAGAACTTCTTAGATATCTTAATTGAAAAGCGAAATGAATTGAAAAAAGACCCTCTGAATCCTTATTGTTTAGGTGCCTTAGATGTCAGTGTAGGCCTGCTTGCAGGAGTCGGTGTTGGATCGGTTGTTGCAGCAAGCGCTTTGGTTTTTTTATCACTGATGAACGAGAGAAATTTTTTTGAAGAAAAAAATTTCGTTGCTGAATTTCTGCTTTATTGTCTGAGTGTGTTTGGCGTTTCAGGCGGGGGACTCGGAGCTGCACACACCCTATGCGGAAGACCAGGTTATCCTGATCAAGAAAAAATACAAAGGCTCACTGATGCGATTGATACATTTAATAAAATCCTTCGACTTGAACCGGTTCACAGATGTCTGCCCTGAAAGGATGTATAACGCTGACGACGAACGACGTAACGGGAGATTTTTGCATAAAAAATCTTCCTTAGCTATTGTTGTATGATGTTTTTAGCTTTACAATTTCAGTAATAGTGCCCTCGGCAGTATGCGTTCCCACACAAATAGCGGGAATGCCGATCCCGAGGGCTTTTTGTTTTAGAGCCTGTTCAAGGTCTTTTTGTGTGTTTTAAAAAGTGGGAATCGAGTCAAAAAAGACCTTGAACAGGCTCTTAGGAGGCTAACAATGCCAACAGCAATTCTTGTGGATGGCGGTTTTTTTATAAAGCGCTATCGCCAAATCTATGCTAATACAGTAGATCGATCTCCTCAAAAAGTGGCAAAAAATTTACATGAAATTTGTCTTAAACATTTATCTTCTAACCAGAGAAAAGCTCGGGATTTATATCGAATTTTTTATTACGATTGCCCTCCGTTAAGTAAAAAAGCTCATCATCCAGTGAGCCAAAGAGCAATTGATTTTAGTAAAACAGAAGAAGCTGTTTTTCGTACTGCGCTGCATTCAGAGTTGCGTAAGCTGAGAAAAGTTGCGCTTCGATTAGGTCGATTATCAGATAGTAGCAATTGGCAAATCAAGCCAGAGAAATTAAAAGAGTTAATAAAAAAAGAAATCGCAGTTGATGATCTTCAAGAAAATGATTTGCTATATGAAGTGAAACAAAAAGGTGTGGACATGAAAATTGGCCTTGATATTGCTTCACTGTCATATAAACGGTTAGTTAAACAAATCGTATTAATTGCTGGTGATAGTGACTTCACTCCAGCAGCAAAACTGGCGCGAAGAGAAGGAATAGATTTTATCCTTGATCCCATGTGGAATCCAATTAATCAAGATCTCCATGAGCATATTGATGGCCTCATGTCCACTTGTCCTCAGCCAAAAAGAACGGAAAAACTCACAATAGAACATAACAAAATTAATTTTGTAACTTCGTTTTTTGTGGATGAATTAAAGTGACAATGAAAAAATTAACATATTGCTACCGTTAACCGACAAAATTTAAGTGTGTACTAAGCGCTAATGTTACAATAATGGATGATGCAAATATGAATAATGCAATATTGAATTATACATTTTTGCATTACCGGTTCACGCAAGTCGATTCCATTTGATTTAAACCTGCCAAATCAATTGTAAACAGACCCTAATACTATTTGTAAGCATTCGGTGTAGACGTTAAAAATGCACTACATCGGAGCGTCATGCCAGCGTGCTTCTAGCTGGCATTCAGCGTGGTTATTGAAAAAGTCACTGGGTGC
>CAYRUP010000155.1:0-3749 GCA_964427485.1 uncultured Coxiellaceae bacterium
AAGCGGATCGCATGTTAGATATGGGCTTTATTGATGATGTCAGAAGTATTGCCAATGAAACGCCTGACTCGCGTCAAACTTTGTTATTTAGCGCAACCGTAGATGACAGGCTTAGCCAAGTGATTCGCCAATTATTGAAAAACCCGGTCAGAATTGAATTTGCCGCGGAAAAACTCACGCCAGCTAAGATTACTCAAGAATTATATATGGCTGACAATCCACACCATAAAATGCGTATGCTCATGCACTTTATTCAGGATCAAAGTATTTTTAAAGCGATTATTTTTTCTGCCACCAAAATCAATGCGGATCGACTCGCTGGAGAATTAAGCGAACAAGGATTCGCTGCAGCGCCTTTACATGGTGATTTAAAACAAAACGTGCGCACGCGTACTGTAGAACAATTACGCCGTGGAAAAATTCAATTTTTAATTGCAACCGATGTCGCCGCACGTGGCATTGATATTAATGATGTGACCCATGTCATTAATTTTGATCTACCTAAATTTGCTGAAGATTACGTTCATCGTATTGGTCGAACAGGTCGTGCGGGTAAAACCGGAATTGCAATCTCATTTGCTCTTTCTCAAGATATACGTCACGTGCAACGCATTGAACGTTTGATGAAACAACAATTAGAGCGTAAAACAATTGAAGGCTTGGAACCTACCAAACAACAGCCCAACACACCGAAAAAGAAACATTATAAGCCTAAGAAACAAAATGAGACGGCGAGGAAGTTTAAGTTTACTAAAGATAAACGCGGTAAAGCGCCTCAATCTCAATCTGCAAAGAAAAAAGCGGGTGATTCAAGGGATCTTTCAAAAGCGAAACGTTCAGGTTTTAAACCTAAGGGTCCATTTAAAAAAGCGGCTGCTAAAAATAAACCGTTTAAAGCAAAAAGACACGCGAACTGATCCATTATTGGTCAATTTAAATAGGAAAGAGGCATTGGGTATGTCGCTTGGTTGGCAACTGGCTAGATTTTTCTGTTAGAATATAATATATTGATTGTAATAGCAGATGTTGAACACCAACCAAACGGAGGCAGCATTACTGCTGAATACAATGCTAATTAAATCACAGTTAATTGCCGAAATTAGTAAACAACTCTCTCATCTTCCTGAAAAGGATATTGCTCTTGCTGTTAACAGCATTATTGAGCAGATGAGTGATATTCTAAGCAATGGTGGGCGTATCGAAATCCGCGGTTTTGGAAGTTTTTGTTTACACTACCGTCCTCCCAGAAAAGCACATAATCCAAAAACTGGCGAAAAACTCATTACGAATCCAAAATATGCAGTGCATTTTAAGCCAGGAAAGGAATTGCGCGAACAAGTAAATTCAAATCGCCATATTCCATTGCAGGATGCGATGGATGATAGTGATTCGGATGATACTGAATAATTTTTTTAAAGGCTACACCCTCATCCCCAACCCTTCTCCCGTAAACGAGAGAAGGGAGATAAAAGTACAAGCCCCCTTCTCCCAGAATGGGAGAAGGGTCGGGGATGAGGGAGTTCAGTTTAATCAGGTAATCGGCAAAGTCACGCCACGCTGTCCTTGATACTTTCCGCTACGGTCCTTATAAGACGTTTCACACGCTTCATCCGACTCCAAGAATAACAATTGAGCCACGCCTTCATTCGCATAAATTTTGGCGGGCAATGGGGTTGTATTCGAAAATTCTAGGGTGATATGCCCTTCCCATTCCGGTTCCAGAGGTGTGACATTGACAATGATCCCACAGCGCGCATAAGTTGATTTACCCACGCAAATAACCAGAACCTTTCTAGGAATACGCAGATATTCAACACTCCGCGCCAACGCGAAGGAATTGGGAGGAATAATACAAACATCAGACTCAACATCTACGAAACTGGTTTCACAAAAATTCTTGGGATCCACAATCGCGGAATTGATATTGGTAAAAATCTTAAACTCTCTAGCACAGCGAATATCATAGCCATAACTGGATGTACCGTGAGAAATGGTTCTGCCACCCGTTGTCGTATGCCGCACTTGACCGGATTCAAACGGTTCAATCATCCCTTGTTGCAAAGCCATCCGGCGAATCCATAAATCTGACTTAATACTCATAAGTTTTTACATCCTTTCAATCATTCTGAATTACAATTTTTGGAAAGTTACTTGAATCCTTCGGTCCCTGCAAGGAAAGTTTTTCAACAAGTTCTGCAGCAATTTTATGATAAAGTTTAGCGTTTGCACTTTCAGGATCAGCTACCACAGTCGGTTTCCCACTATCCGTTTGTTCGCGAATATGTAAATCCAGCGGTAATGCACCCAGAAATGAAATACCATACTGCGTCGCCATTTGTTGTCCGCCGCCTTCACCAAAAATAGGCTCCGCGTGTCCGCATTGCGAACAAAGATGCAAACTCATGTTCTCAACAATCCCTAAAATCGGCACATTGACTTTACGAAACATTTCAATCGCGCGTCTTGCATCTAACAAAGCTAAATCTTGTGGCGTTGTTACAATGACCGCACCCGTCACGGGGATTTTTTGCACCAGAGTCAATTGGATATCACCCGTGCCAGGCGGTAAATCAATAATTAAATAATCTAAATTATCCCACAGCGTATCATTCAATAATTGCTGTAAAGCACCACTCACCATGGGGCCTCGCCAAATCATCGGCGTATTTTCATCGATTAAATATCCAATCGACATGGATTGAATTCCATGCGCGATGACAGGCAGCATTTTTTTTTGCTCTCGGACTTCAGGACGAAGATGGGTGCCCAGCATCAAAGGCACGCTCGGACCATAAATATCCGCATCCAAAATCCCAGCGCGTAATCCTTGCTGACTCAATGCCAAAGCGAGATTCACAGCCGTGGTTGATTTACCCACTCCACCTTTACCGGATGCAATGGCGATAATATTTTTTATATTAAGCATAATTTAGTCTCACGAAAATCCTCCAATTATACATGCTGATTTGGAATTACATGCTATAATTCAGCGTTTTTTGATGATAGAGATCACTCATGCCGCATACAAACCGCAAAATATTAGTGACTTATGCACTACCCTATGCAAATGGTTCCCTGCATTTGGGCCATTTAGTTGGATTGATTCAAGCAGATATTTGGGTACGTTTTCAAAAAATGCGTGGGCATGATTGTATTTATGTGTGTGGTTGTGACAGCCACGGTACGCCTATCATGATTCAAGCCAATAAAGTTAATTTGACACCGGAACAATTAGTAGAACAAATCCGCCGCGAACAACAAACCGATATTGCCGATTTTTTAATAGGACTCGACAATTACCATACCACGCATTCGCCGGAAAATCAGGAATTAGCAGAAACCATTTTCAAGCGGCATCAAGAACAAGGCAACATCCACAAAGAAGTCATCAAACAAGCATACGATCCCGAGAAAAAAATGTTTTTGCCCGATCGTTTCATTAAAGGTGAATGCCCACGTTGCGGCGCTAAAGATCAATACGGTGATAATTGCGAAGTGTGCGGTGCCACTTATGCACCCACCGAATTAAAAAACGCTTACTCCACCCTTTCAGGTGCAAAACCCATTGAAAAAGAATCTGAACATTACTTTTTTAAATTAACGCAATTTGAAACATTTCTTAGAGACTGGACCCGCGACAATCACTTGCAAGAACAAGTCACGAACAAATTGGATGAATGGTTTAAGACTGGATTAAAAGAATGGGATATTTCGCGTGATGCACCTTATTTCGGTTTTAAAATCCCTGG
>CAYRUP010000156.1:0-3747 GCA_964427485.1 uncultured Coxiellaceae bacterium
TATAATAAGGCGATCCTTCGCTACGCTCAGGATGACATCAAAGCTCTATGCGATGCGCTGTTGTGCCCCTACAATGCAATTTCCATTTCAACATTAAAATGCGCTAAATACCATTTCACTGTTGCTTGAATTCCACGGGCAAAATCATGCTTTGGCTGCCAATTCAATTCATCTCGTATCCGAGAAGGATCGATTGCATAACGCCAGTCATGTCCGGGGCGATCTTTAACAAACTGAATCAGACGGGCATGCGGTGCGTTTTCAGGAAAATGCTTATCCATCAGCGACGTGATATGTTTGACTACATTCAAATTAGTCCATTCATTATTGCCGCCAATATTATAGGTTTCACCCAATCGCCCTTCGCGTACGATTAAATCCAATGCCTCGCAATGATCTTCTACATATAACCAATCACGAATATTACTGCCATCGTTATAAATCGGAATTGCTGTTTGCTTTAAACACGCAGCAATAATCGTTGGAATAAATTTTTCATTGTGCTGATATGGCCCATAATTATTCGAACAATTGGTTGTCACGACGGGTAATTGATAGGTATGAAAATACGCTCTGACTAAATGATCTGAACCTGCTTTGGATGCAGAATACGGCGAATTCGGCTGATAAGGCGATTGCTCTGTGAACGGTAAATCATTTTTGCCTAATGTGCCGTACACTTCGTCAGTTGAAACATGATGAAATCGACATTCGTTCGCTGTTAATTTATTTTCAACCAGCCAATACATTCTAGCGGCTTCAAGTAATGTAAAAGTGCCCACTAAATTCGTATGGATAAAAGGTTCAGGACCTTCGATAGAACGATCCACATGACTTTCTGCCGCAAAATTGATGATGGTATCGATCGCAAATTCTCGTAATAAATTATCAACCAGCGCACGATCACAAATATCACCATTCACGAAAACATGTCGGGAATTCAATGCAACATCGGCCAAGTTTTTTTCCGATCCAGCATAGGTCAGTTTATCCAGATTGATAATCCGTACCTCATGATGTTTAGCTAAAACAGAGCGAATGTAATTACACCCAATGAAACCTGCCCCACCTGTTACCAAGATATTTTTAGGAGAAAAATGTTGCATGATTTATCCTTTCAAAATTAATCTGTGAGTGTCAATGCATCTTCATGCAGCGCTTTATCACGTTTCAGCTCCGCTGATTTTGCCAACTTTAGTAAATACTGGCCATAAGAATTTTTTATCAAAGGTTCCGCCAATTTTATCAATTGTTGCGTTGTGATATAGCCTTGGTGCCAAGCAATTTCTTCTGGGCAAGCAATTTTTAATCCCTGACGCGCTTCTAAAATAGCAACAAATTGAGAGGCTTCTAACAAGGAATGACATGTACCCGTGTCGAGCCAAGCGTAACCTCTTCCCATGATTTGCACTTTTAATGCATTTTTTTGTAAATATAGTTTATTGAGGTCTGTGATTTCAAGTTCATTGCGCGCAGATGGCTTCAAGCTTTTAGCGAGTTCTACCGCGCGTTTATCATAAAAATAAAGACCCGTTACAGCATAATTGGAAGGTGGATTGTCGGGTTTTTCAATTAAATTTTTAACCCTACCCTGTTCATCAAATTCCACCACGCCATACCGTTCAGGATCTTGCACATAATAAGCAAATACGACCGCACCGGGTAGCATTTTTTTGGCAGCATGTAGTTGGTGGACAAACTCCGTGCCATAAAAAATATTATCGCCGAGGATGAGACAGACATCATCGTCACCAATAAACGACTCACCAATAATCAATGCGTGCGCCAAACCTTCTGGTTTTGGCTGTTCTTTATAATTAATTCGAATTCCCAACTGAGAACCATCGCCCAATAAATCACGATAATTTTCAATATCTTTCTGGGTCGTAATAAGCAGAATATCTTGAATCCCTGCCAGCATCAAAGTGGACAATGGATAATAAATCATGGGTTTATCAAAGACGGGTAACAAATGTTTGTTGATGTGTTTTGTAATGGGATACAATCGCGTACCTCTGCCGCCTGCCAAGATGATTCCTTTCATAGCTATCCTTTCCCTATTTTGCAAATTGCGAATTTAGCTTAAAGCCTCTCGAGTCGTCAATATACATGTTATTATTCTATTCAGAGCCAGTCTTTGATAGAATGCCGCTGTATTAAACTTGGGAGTCGCAATGATGATCTATTATGCATGTCTATTTACAGCCATCTTGATTGGTGTGGCAGGTCAAATTGCGCTTAAAACCGGAACGTTAAATGTCAGTAGCTCATCGGGAATACCGCTTTTTCAACCGTTTATTATTTTAGGATTAGGTTGTTATTTTATTTCAGCCATGTTCTATATTTTTTCTCTTAAAAAAATTCCTGTTTCCGTTGCATTACCGTGTGTTTCAATAAATTATGTTGCTGTCGCCCTCATCGCGCATTTTCTCTGGAATGAACCTTTTGGCATGCAGCATATGGTCGCAATTATGTTCATCTTAACGGGGGTTTTTTTATTAGTAAGGGCGTAAAAACAAGGAGTTGTAATGCATTCATCAGCAAAATCTGTTCCATTCTTAGATTTAAAAGCACCTTATCATGAACTTAAAATCGAACTGGATGATGCCTATCAACGCGTCATGCATTCCGGTTGGTATTTACTCGGCAATGAACTCTCCGCATTTGAAACAGAGTTCGCAAATTATTGTGGCACACACTATGCCATTGGCGTTGCGAATGGATTACAAGCACTCGAATTGATTCTGCGTGCGTACGATATCGGTGAAAATGATGAAGTGATTGTTCCATCGAATACCTACATTGCTTCCTGGCTTGCCATCACGCAAGTGGGTGCAAAAATCGTGCCTGTTGAGCCCGATGTTCGCACTTATAATATGGATCCCACTCAAATTGAAACTGCCATTACGTCCAAAACCAAAGCCATTATGCCAGTTCATTTATATGGTCAAACAGCGGATATGGCTCCCATTGCAACAATAGCAAAAAAATATAATTTAAAAATTATTGAGGATGCAGCGCAAGCGCATGGCGCAATGTATCAAGGAAAAAAAGCCGGTGCGTTAGGTGATGCTGCTGCATTTAGTTTTTATCCCGGGAAAAATTTAGGTGCGTTTGGTGATGGTGGCGCAATCACAACAAATGATTCTATGCTTGCGGAAAGAATCAAAATGCTGCGTAATTATGGCTCAAAAATTAAATATCAGAATGAAGAACGCGGCACTAACTCTCGGCTGGATGAATATCAAGCGGCTATTTTGCGTGTTAAATTAAAATATTTAGATGAATGGAATGCACGTCGCTCGTTGGTTGCGAATTTTTATCAGAAAAATTTGCTGCAATACAAAGATATTACCTTGCCGACTATTTTAGAAAATTGTCATCACGCGTGGCATTTATTTGTCATTCGTCATCCAAATCGCGCGGCATTACAAACTAAATTAATGGAAAAAGGCATTCAAACGTTAATTCATTATCCCATACCACCGCATAAACAAACTGCATATAAAGAAATGCAAAATTATACATTACCCATCAGTGAAAAAATTCATGACGAAATATTGAGTTTGCCAATGGGACCTCATCTAACGGTGGAGCAAATGGAGGTTGTGGTGGGGGCTTTTGGATAATTTATGTAGAGCTCTACACCCTCATCCCCTGCCCTTCTCCCAGCTTTGCTGGGAGAAGGGAGCTAAATATAAAAAATTGCTACTCCCGTTTACGGGAGAAGGGTCGGGGATGAGGGTC
>CAYRUP010000157.1:0-3639 GCA_964427485.1 uncultured Coxiellaceae bacterium
GGGTCCCGCTTGAAAAGCGTCGCGGGATGACGCTCTAACTAACTTTTTCGCTTAGGAGAAGGGAGCTTTTCTTTTTGGCAGCATTCAATTATCTTTCCCATACACATCATCACGAAAGTTGATTGCACCATCCTCATCCACCCAGGCTGTAATATAAGTAATAAGAATCGGTGTCGGACGATATGCTTTTATATATTTCGTTTTTCCTTCAGATAAAATATCTTGTACGCGATCCTCAGTCCATTCTGGATTATCCCGCATTAAATAATCAACCAATGCAAATGCATTTTCTAAACGGACACAGCCATGGCTTAAGTCTCTTATCTCCTGATTAAATAATTCTTTGGCGGGGGTATCATGTAAATAAACATCATGTGAATTTTCAAACTCAAATTTGACTAAGCCCAGAGAATTATCATCACCCGGATCTTGGCGAAAATGATAAGGGAATCCATTATTTGCAGCAGCTTCCCAATCCACATCATATTGATTAATTTCGACAGCATCACTTTCAGGACTGTCAAAAATTCGGATATGGTTTTCGTCCAAATAGCCGGGATTTTCCATGACTTTATTAACTAATTCTTTTTGCGCAATTTTAACCGGCACATTCCAAGGAGGATTAAAAACCAAACGTTTAATTTGTGAATTAAGCTCAGGCGTAGGTGAGGTCGGTTTTCCGACGATGGCTTTCATTGACAATACTTCCTGATTGTCTTCATATACATGCAAACGATACTCAGGAATATTGACCATAATGAAACGACTGCCTAAATAAGGTAATAAGCTTGCCCAACGTTGCATGTTGATTTCAATTTGTTTTGCTCGCAGAGCAGGCAGGATATTTAATTTTTCTAACGTGTTTTGCCCAATGATTCCATCAGCTTGTAATCCATTATGTTCTTGAAAAAGCCGAATACTTGCTGCGAGTTCTGAATCATATCGATTATCCATTTGATTATAGTCAGCAGGCAATTCATTAATTTCACGTAAACGTTCACGTAAAAGCGGTACGATTTTACTGTGCATTCCTTCTTTAAGTAAACGGTTGCCTTGAATAACAGGCCAGGGATGCATGCTTGCATTTTGATAGAGTAGTAACGCCTGACGTAATTTTGCATAATTTTTTTGGGCAAGTGATGTTTCATTCACGTTAGCAAATATTGAATTATTTTGCGAAGCTCTGTCATCATTAGGAATCACATTTTCAGCTGCGACTGTGGTGATTGTGATAAATAAAAAAGAAAGACCGAGAAAAAAACGGTGCATGAACAATCTAATTCGATCACTCATGGCTTACTCCTTAATCCCTATCCTCCCGCTTAGATGCGAGAGTTGTCATAAGATTTAAGCAGTAGTCCTTTAGAATTTCTCGTGGTTAACGAGTGATGGCAAAAAAACTGAAATGATGCCCGGTCCGTTTTTATTGATGTTCTTATACTGTAATTTTAACATAAAGTTAGTAACTGATTTGGGTAGTGATTATACAGGACGTCAAAATTTGCGAAGAATTGCGCTGTGAGATTCTATCTCACAGCGTAATGTTACACTCGTAATCCATTAAATTTCTGAACATCAACTCCTTTCGTCGTTAATTCAACCAAGAGCGTATTAATTATGTTTTTATCTCGCTTCCATTGCTCACGCAGTGTTCGTAATTCATGAGCTCTTTGCTCCTTAGGAATTTCACGAGCATTCAATACCTGCTTAAACAACGCTTCACGTTTTACTTTATTATCTAGAGCTACAGTTTTAAAAGGAGCAGTGCCAACTCGAGGTGTTCTAGGATGCGGTGATAGAGAATGATTTGAAAGTCGATCTAATATAGCTGCATCCGAACAGTGAGGTGAAGAAGGGAAAATTTCTCGAGGTGAATCAGGCTCAAAGGGATCCGGTCTTTGTGACGCTTCTTTTGCTGCGGTTATGTTTGTCACTTCTGTCTTTAAATAGGAAAATTTTCTGATAAGTGGAGTTAAGTAATTGATAGTCAGTTCGACTTTTCTTTCAGGCGCAGTGCGTTCTATATTCATTGTAATCGGAATCAAAGCTCGTTCTTGTGCGTCAATTTTTTGTAGAAGTATTTGCTTTTCTCTTTCAAAATTAGTTGGATCAGCATCGTAAAGCGGCGAAAATATCAGTTCATCTAATTCGTCATGTAAATTTTCAACATCTGATATGATTTTTGCTTCTGCCTCCTGCGCTTCTTTTTTTAAAAGGGTATCTTTTTCAATAATTGTATTCTTAATCAATTGAATTTTTACCAGCTGAGTAGAAAGTAAAGGCGTGTATTCTGCTCTACGATCGTAGTTTACTTTCCCTATCTCTGCTTGAATTTCGCGAGTGACTTGATCGAGCGTTGTCAGTTGAGTCGAAATGGCCCGTATATTTTGTAGAGTTTCAACGGGGAGGGCAGAAAGCTCTGTCATTTGTTCTGTTAATATACGAATATTTTGCACGACTTTTTCTTCTGCGTCTTTTTCTGCAATTTCTTTCAAACGTTTTTTTTCTTCCTGTAATGTATTTGTGATTTGGAGAGTGGCAGCTTTAAATTGGTTGATTCTTTCTGTCTGTAGAGCAAGCATTTGGCTAAATTCAGTTTTCTTTGTGGTAACAACATGACTGATAAAATCATGGATTGCCTTAACAATGGCTTCAAAATTTCCAATTTGTTCTTCAAATTTTTTGATGTCAGCATCCGTAATTTGATCGGTAATCAGCAATGTTTTTGCATTATGACTTTTCGAAGCAAGAATTTTTTCATTTAATGGGACTTTACTGAGTTCTGTGATGGAATTTTCTAAATCATTGATGGCTTTTGTTGTCTGTTCTTCTGCTTGTTTTGCATCTGCAACAGTCGCGAGTTCATTTTTATATTTATTTAAAAACATGTCTGGAAATTGTGGATCCAGAACTAAAGGTAATTCAGTACAAATAGGTTCTTTTACATTATAAGGTAATGGATTTGAAGGCGAAAATTCATACCATAATCCAAAATAACCCGTATACAGTTTGGCAAGTTTAGCAGGTGTTAAGGCAAGTAGCGGATCCACATCGCCCAGATAAGCCAGTTGCTGAATAAGAGAATAAACTTCTTTTTCTTTTTGCTCGATATAGGTTGAGGGTTTGTTTTCTATTTTAGCCATCGCAATATCATTGCGCAATTTAGCTAAGTCTGCCTTTTTTTCCTCAAGTTTTTTTGCATAAGCTGTCGGAGAATTGCGAATAATTTCCTGACGCAATGTATGTAGTAACAGATAAAAAACTTCAGTGAAAACAGAGCAAAATTTTCCGTCGTTTTGAACTTTATCGGCAGTCGTTCCAATATAAAGCAATATTTTAAACCATTCATCAACACTGGTATTCGGATTTGAAGCGGCATCATTAATCAGCTTGGTTAAGTTGTTGCACTCATTAATTTTCATGTAAATGTCAAAATGATATTTTTTCACTTTAGCAAGAGTGTAATAACTTAAATATTCTCTCAGCTGAACAATGGTGTCAGGAGAAACTAACGAATTTTTTTGTTCAGATGCTTTGATTTCATGGAATGAAGAAGGCGGTATAGTGATTGACAGTCGTGGATGTTTGCCAAAAGAAGAATCGCGCGAAGAAATAATGGGTGTCGTTAATAGTTGTGAT
>CAYRUP010000158.1:0-3633 GCA_964427485.1 uncultured Coxiellaceae bacterium
AAGCACCTGTGACTAACACATAATGAAAATGCGCCACAACAAAATAAGTATCCGTGTATTGATAATCCGCCGGTACAATCGCAAGCATTAATCCAGAAAAACCGCCAATCGTGAATAAAAATACAAATGCCACGGCAAATAACATCGGTGTCTCAAAAGAAAGTGTGCCGCGAAACATGGTTGCAACCCAATTAAAAACTTTGATTCCAGTGGGGACTGCAATCAACATGGTCGTGCTCATAAAAAATATTTGCGCAGACAAGGCAAGTCCTGACGTGAACATGTGATGTGCCCACACGATAAAAGAAAGACAGGCAATCGCGGCTGTCGCAATCACCATGGATTCATAACCAAATAATTTTTTGTGACTAAACGTAGGAATTACTTCGGAAATAATCCCAAAGCCAGGCAATATCAAAATATATACTTCAGGGTGCGCGAAAAACCAAAACACATGTTGATATAACACAGGATCACCACCACCTGCCGCATTAAAAAAACTGGTACCAAAATGTCGATCAAACAAAATCATCGTGACCACACCCGCCAACACGGGCATCGCAGTGATAAGTAAAAATGCGGTGATCAACCATGTCCACACAAACATCGGCATTTTCATGAACGGCATGGTGCGCAAATTCAAAATCGTTGCCATAATGTTGATTGCGCCCATGACGGAAGAAATTCCCATCAAGTGAATGGCAATCACTAAAAAATCTGTACTGGGCGGTGCAAAGGTTGTCGACAATGGCGCATACATCGTCCAACCAAAATTAGGTCCACCACCCGCCATAAACAGTGTGCTTAACAGAATGCTGAAAGCAAATGGCAAAATCCAAAAACTCCAATTGTTAAGTCTGGGTAATGCCATGTCCGGCGCACCAATCATGAGTGGTATCATCCAATTTGCCAAACCCACAAATGCCGGCATGATGACACCAAAAATCATGATTAAACCATGCAGTGTGACCAGTTCATTATAAAAATTGGGATCAAATAAATTAAAACCGGGGCGCATTAATTGAATGCGTATCAATTCTGCCATCATGCCGCCAATAAAAAACATGATGCCACTCAAGATTAAATAAAGTGTGCCGATGTCTTTGTGATTCGTCGTGAATAACCAGCGCGAAATTCCGTGTTCTTTGTGTTCCATGACTACTCCTAACGTTTTGCCGCAATATCCTGCGGTTGCACAACAGCACCGCTGTTGTTCCCAAATGTATTTCGTTCATAAGTTATCACAGCCGCTAAATCTTCATCACTGTACTGATCTTTAAATGCTTGCATCGCAGTGCCAGGTCGACCATTCATGACAGTATCAATATGTTTTTCCACAGGACCGGTCGTAACCGCACTCCCTTTAAGCGCAGGAAAAACCGGCGGTGAACCTGTGCCATCCGGTTTATGACAGGTAGCGCACATACCTAAATAAACTTGTTCGCCGCGTTTCATCGAATCTGCCAGCGTCGTTTGTTTTGCTGCAGCTGGTAGCGTCGGCTTTGTCACCGTCGGTGCGCTGACTTTGGTTGGTGTGGCAGGAGCGGCAATTTTCACACCCGGATTTTTTTGTTGGGTTACCCAATCATTAAAATCTTTTTCCGTCATCGCAATCACAACAATTGGCATATAACCATGATTCATGCCGCATAATTTTGAGCATTGGCCACGGTAAATTCCCGGGCGATTGATGCGCGCCCAATTTTCATTAATATAACCGGGAATTGCATCTTGTTTTACGCCAAGCGACGGAACCCACCAGCCGTGAATCACATCGTTTGACGTGACCAGAAAACGAATTTTTTTATGAATCGGTACAACTAATGGATGATCGACTTCACGCAAATACTCAGGATTTTTTTTCGCACCTCCATGGATTTGATCATAAGGCGTGGAAATGTTACTAAAAAAATTAATCCCAAGATTAAGATACTCATAACGCCATTTCCACTGATACCCCGTCACTTTAATAGAAATATCAGGTTGCTCGACATCGTGCATTCGCGTTAAGACTTTGATGGCAGGGATCGCCATGGCGACTAAAATGAAAAAAGGAATCAGGGTCCAGGTTATTTCTAGCCATACATGCGAATGAAAATGCGCGGGTTTTTTCCCAGGCGCTTTGCGGTGGAAAATAATCGAATACAGCATGACACCAAATACAATGATTCCAATGACGACCGTGATCCAAAAAATTGTCATATGTAATTGATAAATATCATGGCTGACGGGGGTGACACCTTCCGTCAAATTGAGGTCGAAATCGGCGAATGCAGAGCTGCTTGCGAAAAAGAGGCTAAACAGGGTACATTGTGCAGCTTGTTTTAAATTCATTTTTACCATCCCTGGTAGATCATACGAAAATTATAGCGAAATTTTGGGAGCACAACCATGCAAAACAATTCAGTGAATCAAGATGTGATGGCAGACTTGATGCGTGATCTGATTAAAGAGAAGCGTTCGGGCCGTCGTTGGAAAAATTTCCGCTTTGTCTTATGGTTTTTGTTGATCGCGTTAGCGGTCTATTTAGTTGCTTTTCAGCCTGACACGAAAGTATTAAACGATGGCGATAAAGGCTATGTTGCATTGGTTCGCCTGAATGGCATGATTGCGCCTGGCGAAAGTTTTTCAGCTGAAACGGTGTTGCCTTTGCTGAAAGATGCGTTTTCTGATCGCAATGCGAAAGGCGTGGTTCTAGACATTAATTCCGGTGGCGGCACGCCAGTGCAAGCATCCATTATTCACGATGCGATCATTGAATTAAAAAATAAATATCACAAAAAAGTGATTGTGGTCGGCGAAGACACGATGGCATCGGGCGCGTATTTTGTTGCAGTTGCAGCGGATAAAATTTATGTGAATCCAAATACGTTGACAGGTTCGATTGGCGTCATCATGAAAGAATTTGGCTTTCCTGATTTAATTAAAAAAGTTGGCGTTGAACGTCGCGTTTATGCAGCTGGAATTAATAAAGATCGGTTAGATCCATTTTTACCGCAAAATCCGGAAGATACCGCGAAGATTCGTCAAGTGATCGGCGAAGTGCATGAGAATTTTCAGCGAGTCGTTGAAGCAGGGCGTAAAGGGAAATTAAAAGGTAATCCGGATCAATTATTTTCTGGCGATTTCTGGTCGGGAGAGACTGCTTTGAAATTGGGATTGGTGGATGCGTTGGGGAATCTTTCCAATGTGGTGCATGATGAATTTCATGTGTCGGGATATAAGGATTATAGTGAAGAGTCTTCTGTCGTGAAAAGTTTGATTGGCAAATATGGTGTCTCGATGAGTACGTTGTTGAGTGGTAATCGGGTGCAAATGTTGGCGCAGATTTAAAGGAACATTGTCATCCTGAACGAAGTGAAGGATCTCCAGGTTATGGCAAAATGAAGCTCCAAGCTATAACATGGAGATACTTCACTTCGTTCAGGATGACAGCGGATGGTTCAGGATGACAGCGGATGGTTCAGGATGACAGGGCTCAACCACCAACCGTCGGCCCTGGCACCATCTTAAACGTAGGCGCCTGCGGCCTCGGCAGCACCGTCCCATTCCAAACCGGAATCACCACACCATTTCCCGTAATATACTGAGAAACCGTCGGCGTTCCATAAGAATAGATCGAACTCGTATCCC
>CAYRUP010000159.1:0-3597 GCA_964427485.1 uncultured Coxiellaceae bacterium
CAACATTTGAATCCCGGATAAATCCAGACGACGGTTACTCATGTGGTCTAACAAGCGTCCCGGCGTTGCAACAATAATGTCAACAGCACGGGATAAATCGCGTAATTGCTGTCGATATGGCATACCGCCCACGAGACTTGCAATATTGCAGCGCAAGAATTTCCCGTATTTGCTCACAGCTTGTGTGATTTGGCTTGCCAATTCACGAGTGGGTGTCAGAATCAATACACGCGGCTTTGGACCGGCTTTTTGGGTCGCCAGGCGATGCAGCGCGGGTAATACAAATGCAGCTGTTTTTCCAGTTCCCGTTTGTGCGGAAGCCACTATATCTTTACCTAATAAAATATCAGGAATCGATTTAGCCTGAATGGGGGTAGGATTGCGATATCCGCAAATTTCAAGCGCTTTAGAGATCTGTGGAACTAAATTTAATTGGGCGAACGTCATGGTAATAATTTCCTCGTTTTGGCAGTGGCCCTGCCTAAAATTAACGAGAACTTTGGAAGGGAATAAGATGAGAGCTAAGCTCTGGGTGGCTATATGAACATTATTTTGGCAAGATTGCAAGCTTTAGTATAAAATTCTTTTACTTATAACTAGATAATCTTATGGTTATAATAGGCATATTCCTTTTTTGCGCAGGTGTTTATGAAAAGAATTGGGTGGTTGTTATGTTTATATTTGGTGGCAAACATTGCATTTGCTGTCCGAGTAACCGCATTATATCAAGGCATTGTTCCGGTCGCATCCCAATCGGTGGAAGAACGCAATCGAATGCTAGAACCCGCATTAACACAAGTACTTATAAAAGTGAGTGGTAATAATCAAATCTTAAATAATCCCAATTTGAAATCCCATTTAAGTTCCGCCAATACACTGATGCAAGAATTTAGTTATTCAGAAGCGCCCCATTTAGCGGGTGAAACAAAACCTTATTTGTTGCATTTGAATTTTGATGCAGATGGCATTAACAAATTATTACGTGATGCCGGTGCACCCATCTGGGGGCAGAATCGTCCATTGATATTAATTTGGCTAGAGGAAGAAGCGCCAGGCCGCAAAGCTGAAATTATAGGCGCAGATTCCTCTGATAATCTTTCCGCATTATTGAAACAAAACACAGATCGTCGTGGCGTCCCAGTGATATTTCCAGCGATGGATATGCAAGATATGAGTCAGATTGGCGTGAATGATATTGCAACGATGGACATTGCAAAATTAAACAATGCTGCCAAACGCTATGGTAGCGATGCGATCTTAGTTGGTCGAATTATACAAGACACCAATGGCTATACCACGCAGTGGAAATTGGTCATGGGTACAGATCAATGGGATTGGAATATGACGGGCAAAACCTTGGCAGATACGTTTACTGCGATGACAGATAACATCGCAACTACACTGGCGAACCGTTATGCCGCAGTCATGACTGACAATGTGCAAACCAAGTTAACGCTGAAAGTCATGGGCATTTCAGAATCTGATGATTTTACGCAAATGATAGATTATGTTAAACATTTGACGGCAGTGACGAATGCGGAAGTCGCGCATGTGGCTGGTAGCGATGTGATTCTGGATATTAGTTTACGTGGAACAGAGAAATCGTTTATCCAGGCGATTTCGATTGGACAAAGACTGACTCCCGTTGCTTCCGAAAATAATCAAACCATGTTGGTTTATCAATGGAATCATTAAACGATGAATAAAGCATTTATTATCATTCTGGCGGTCCTTGGTGCAGTGCTAATTTATTTTCTGTCACCCATCTTAACGCCATTTCTCGTCGGTGCATTAGTTGCTTATTTGGTGAATCCCATTGTCGTGCAATTAATTCGCCTGCGTTTACCGAGACTCGCAGCCGTTGGCATTGTGTTTCTTATTTTATTTTCAGTAATTACGTTATTGATTTTGCTTTTGATTCCATTGATTCAAATGCAGATTGATCGACTGATAAGCGATTTACCCGCCATGCTTAACTGGATACAAACTACTTTTATGTCTTATTTGAAAGAATATCTCAACATAGGACAAATTGTGGATGTCGCTTCAATTAAAGCTCATCTTAATGAAAATTGGGCTAAAGCGGGCGGTGTGGCATCTTGGTTATTTTCAACCATTGTGCATTCTGGATTTGAATTGTTGCATTGGTTAATGAATCTCATTCTAATTGCAGTCGTCACATTTTATTTATTGTATGACTGGGACAAATTGGTTAATGGGTTACGTGACTTGTTTCCCAGGCATTATCTTGGGACGGTCACCAGTTTGGTGTTAGAGTGTAATTCTGTGTTAGGTGCATTTTTTCGCGGCCAATTGCTCGTCATGACAGTCCTCGGAATTTATTATTCCGTTGGTTTGTCCCTGATGGGATTACAACTAGGATTGATGATTGGGATAATGGTTGGGGTATTAAGCATCGTTCCTTATTTAGGAATCATTATTGGGATTATCGCGGCCAGTATTGCAGCGTTCGTGCAGTTTGGTAGTTTCGTTGCAGTTTTGCCAGTGTGGTTATTGTTTGCAATCGGTCAAACCCTGGATGGAATGTTTATTACACCCAAACTGGTCGGTGATCGAATTGGTTTGCATCCTGTTGCAGTGATTTTTTCTGTATTAGCGGGTGCTACTTTGTTCGGATTTTTTGGTGTATTGCTGGCATTGCCTGCCGCTGCTGTCTGCATGGTAGTAATACGTTTTTTAAACCAGCGTTATCGTAGTAGTAAATTGTATCAATGATAAAACAAGGCATGATTAACCAACTCACCTTAGGCGTGGGTTTAAAAGATGAAGCCACTTTCGCAAATTATTTTGCTGGAAAAAATACTTTACTGGTCGAAGAATTAAAAAAATCCGCGCGAGGCAATAGTGAACGCGTGATTTATTTTTATGGCGCGAGCGGTCAGGGTAGCACGCACTTATTACAAGCGTGTTGTCATGAAGCCAATCAACAAGGTTTAAGTTCCGTTTATATTCCACTGGCAAATTTAATTGATTTTTCGCCTGGCATTTTTGAAGGGATGGAATCACTGAATTTAGTTTGTATCGATGATGTGCATGTCATTGCTGGCAAACCGGCATGGGAAGAAGCCTTTTTCCACGCCTATAATCGAATTCATGATGCAGGCGGGCATGTAGTAGTGACAGCAAATGTGGCACCCAAATCGTTGGGTTTGGTTTTACCGGATGTTGTTTCCCGCTTATCCTGGGGCATTGTATTTCAATTACAACCATTAACAGACGATGAAAAACTACGTGTCTTGATTATGCGCGCCGAACGGCGTGGTATGACATTGTCTGAAGAAGTCGGCAAATTTATTTTGACGCATTGTCCACGCCATATGTCGACATTGTTTGCGGCACTCGATGCCTTAGATAAAGTCTCGCTTGCGGCCCAAAGAAAGTTGACAATCCCCTTCGTAAAAGAAGTCCTTGTACTGTAGGGGCACGGCGCGCTGAGGTATCCACTTAGAAAGCCTTCCCAGTAGGGGGAAGGTTGGGCGTCAAGCTAAGCGAAAAAGTTAGTTAGAACGTCGTCCCGCGATGCTTTTCAAGCGGGATCCAGCGCCTTTTATTAAATTATTTTTCTATTAATGCCCA
>CAYRUP010000160.1:0-3589 GCA_964427485.1 uncultured Coxiellaceae bacterium
CCGACCACCACCATGTCAAGGTGATGCTCTACCACTGAGCTACGTGCCTGTTTAAAGGAAAAGAAAGATAGCATCACCTTAAAAGAGACGCAAGGATTTCCTTGATTACCGAATATTATCTTGCTCAATTTCTTTAATCAGATCCCGCACGCGCGCGGCTTCTTCAAACTCTAAGTTATGCGCATGCTCATACATTTTTTTCTCAAGTTCTGCGATTTTTGTTTTGCGTTTTTCAACAGGCAAAGCAAGATATTCAGCTTGTTTTTCAGTTATTTTGGAATAGAGTTTTCCACGCACCGAACTTGAGCCATATGCGCCTTCCATAATATCTCTAATCGCTTTTTGCACGCCCCGAGGCGTAATATTATGTTCTATATTATACTCATGTTGTTTTTTGCGGCGACGTTCAGTCTCTTGAATAGCTTTTCGCATGGATTCGGTAATTCGATCTGCATACAAAATCGCTTTACCTTTAAAATGGCGCGCGACGCGGCCAATGGTTTGGATCAGAGAAGTTTCGGAACGTAAAAATCCTTCTTTATCTGCGTCAAGAATCGCAACCAAAGAAACCTCCGGCATATCTAATCCCTCTCGCAAAAGATTGATCCCCACTAACACATCACAATTTCCCAAACGTAAATCACGAATAATTTCTACTCGCTCCACTGTTTCAATATCGGAATGCAGATAACGCACACGAATACCATGCTCTTCTAAATATTCAGTTAAATCTTCCGCCAAACGTTTTGTCAATGTCGTAACTAATACACGCTCATTGAGTAGAACGCAGCGATTGATTTCAGATAATAAATCATCAACCTGTGTTCGCGCTCCGCGTACTTCGACTTCGGGATCGAGTAATCCTGTTGGACGTACGACTTGTTCTACCACAGCGCTGGAATATTCATGTTCGTATTGTGCTGGCGTTGCTGAAACAAAAATCATTTGCGGTGCGCGTTGTTCAAATTCATCAAACCGCAATGGTCGGTTATCTAACGCAGAGGGTAAACGAAATCCATACTCAACCAATGTTTCTTTGCGCGAACGATCACCCCGATACATACCACGCAATTGCGGTACCGTTACATGGGATTCATCAATGATTAATAGTGATTCTGCAGGCAAATAATCAAATAACGTTGGCGGTGGTTCACCCGCCGCTCGGCCCGATAAATAACGCGAATAATTTTCAATGCCCGAACAATATCCCAATTCATTCATGAGTTCGATATCATAAAGCGTGCGCTGCTCTAATCGTTGTGCTTCCACCAACTTATTTAAACTTCGTAATTCTTCTAGGCGCAATTTTAATTCTATTTTGATTTGATCAATCGCTTCGACCACACGTTCTCGCGGTGTAACGTAATGTGATTTGGGATAAATAGTCAAACGCGGAACACGCCGGGAAATTTCACCCGTGAGTGGATCAAAGAATGCGAGATTTTCGATTTCATCACCTAAAAGTTCAATCCGCACCGCTTCTTTATTCGAATCAGCAGGATACACATCGATCACATCACCACGTACTCGATAAGTTGCCCGATAAAGATCAACATCATTACGCGTATATTGTAATTCCGCCAAACGTCGCAATAACTGGCGATGATCAATTCTGTCTCCGCGATCCAAGTGCAATACCATGCTTAAATACATGCGTGGATCGCCTAAACCATAAATAGCAGAAACCGTTGCTACAATAATGGCATCACGTCGTTCTAATAAGGCTTTGGTTGCTGATAAACGCATTTGTTCAATGTGATCATTGATCGATGCATCTTTTGCGATATAGGTATCTGACGATGGGACATAGGCTTCGGGCTGATAATAATCATAATAGGAGACAAAATATTCCACGGCATTATGAGGAAAAAATTCCTGCATTTCACCATACAACTGAGCTGCTAGTGTTTTATTAGGCGCCAAAATAAGGGTTGGACGCTGCACCGCCTGAATGACATTCGCTATTGTGAAAGTTTTACCTGATCCCGTCACACCCAGCAAAGTTTGATGACTCAACCCTTGCTTTAAACCATCAATCAATTTCAGAATTGCCGCTGGTTGATCGCCTGCAGGATGAAAATGGGAGTGAAGTTTGAAATCGTTTTGCGACATGAAAAAAAACACCTCGTTAACTCGCGTTTTAGTCTGCCGATTGTAAATCAATTTGCACGAAGTGTCCTCTTTTATGAGGATTGTTAAAATGGGTATAGCTGAAAGATTTCAACTCCATTATAATTGCCCTCCGCTCGCGTTTTTTAGCGAAAAAATTTTGGAGTGATAACAATGATTAAAGAACTCGCTGCTCGCGTTCAACGTATCAAACCTTCACCGACTTTAGCTGTCTCTGCACGTGCAGATGAACTCATTTCCGCTGGTAAAAATATTATTAGCTTAAGCTTGGGTGAACCCGACTTTGATACCCCTGATTTTATTAAAGAAGCTGCTATCAAAGCGATTCGTGATGGAATGACCAAATACACTCCGGTGGATGGTACGATTGGTTTGAAGAAAGCGATTCAGAGCAAATTTGAGCGTGATAACAAATTAAAATATGAGTTAACTCAAATTTTGGTTTCCTGTGGAGCAAAACATAGTTTATATAATGTGTTTGCTTCTGTATTAAACCCAGGCGATGAAGTCGTGATTCCAGCTCCTTATTGGGTTTCCTATCCTGATATGGTGAAATTAATGGATGCGATACCGGTCATCGTTAAAGCAGACATTGAGCAAAATTTCAAAATGACACCGGCTCAATTAGAAGCAGCTATTACACCGAAAACGCGTTTAGTGATTTTAAACAGTCCTTCCAACCCGACAGGGGTCGCTTATTCTTTGGATGAGCTCAAAGCATTAAGCAAAGTCTTCTTAAAATATCCTAATTTAATCGTAGCTTCCGATGATATTTATGAGCATACCCTCTGGAACAAAAATACTTTCTGCAATATTTTGATGGCGTGTCCCGAATTATACGATCGTTGCATTGTGGTGAATGGTGTATCAAAAGCCTATGCCATGACTGGCTGGCGCATTGGTTATGCTGCGGGTCCAACCAAAGTGATTGGTGCGATGAAGAAAATCCAATCACAAAGCACCTCGAATCCAACCAGTATTGCCCAAGCGGCAGCGCAAGCCGCATTAAATGGCGATCAATCTTGCATTAAGATGATGACCAACGCTTACAAAGAACGCCATGATTTTATCCTTGCTGAGTTACAAAAAATGCCTGGCGTCAGAGTGCAGCCTTGCGATGGTACATTTTATTGTTTCCCTTCCGTGGAAAAAATCATTGAAAAAGCACCCAACATTAATAATGATATTGATTTCGCAGACTATCTATTAACGGAAGCAGGCATTGCGCTCGTACCAGGCTCTGCATTTGGCTCTCCAGGCTATCTACGTATCTCATACGCAACCAGTATGGAGAAAATCAAAGACGCCATGCAACGCATGCATACTGCCATTGAAAATTTATTAAAATAATATTGACGGCAATAAATTACGATATTAGTATGCAACTCTCTTCAATTAATGTGTTTCCCCGGTAGCTCAGTCGGTAGAGCAATTGACTGTTAATCAATGGGTCACTGGT
>CAYRUP010000161.1:0-3576 GCA_964427485.1 uncultured Coxiellaceae bacterium
AAATACTTTGAATCTGCACCTAATCTGAGCGCCAGAATAGTCAAACTTAGCGCGGTAACGTACTAGTGACTTTCTGCATTAATAATTAGGAAATTAATTTGGTCTCACAGCAGCTTGTTTGACATTCTCATTCTCGACTATTTTTTGTAATTCCCGTGTCCAGTAATCACACATAGTTGCTTTTGAATTAGAGTGCCTCTCAATAAACGCCGGCACGACATTGCCGCCACACAGATTAAAGCGCCAGTCTCCTTCAGCTCTGCCCGTATAGCTACAGACAAAAGAAACGCCTGCGCCCGATAAATCATCTGGACGTTCTCGATAAAATGACCGGCCATCTTGAAGTTTGAAGACCTTTGACCATACGCTTGAGCATACGACAGGCTCACCATAATACTCATTATAAATGCTCTTACAAAAACTCCTGCCGAGGAAACAATCGCTTAAACTCTGGCCTAATCCAACCACGCATATGGCATAAGCATCTCGCTGTTCCGACTTCGGGAATGTATCAAAACGATTAAACTCATATAACGCAAGAAGGAATTGATAAACATCAATACATTCGTCTACTCTTGTTGGCTTAAATAACTCATCTTGTAATTTTTTCAATGCTGCAAGCGTAGTATCTTTGGCATTTTTAATTGTTGCTTCTTCATATTTATATTCACCATCTTGTGCCTCTCTATAAAATAACATACCATTTACATTTTTATATTCAGGTACCAGTACCCAGCTCTCCTTTTTATATTTTTTCGTTGGATCTATTTTCCACTCCACATTAATATCAGTATCCACTTTCAGCGCATTAATAACAGGCAAGATTAATTCTGTCTTGTATTTTTCCCGTAAAGCCTCTTGCTCTTCTTTATTGCGAGCCCGCATAATCCATGCATTTTTCATTTCCGTTATTGAAATTGCAGGTTGGTCGTTACGCTCTTGGGCATCTTTCAATTGCTTGCGATAATATCGCCACATATCAAATAGCACGGAAGTGTGTCCCAATTTTTGTGCCATGCTAAATGCGGTTTCGTCTCCTGGCAGAAATACACGCTGAGTGAATGGACATACTATTTTCGTAATGCCGTAATTTTTCGGTTTTTCAAAGAAAAATTCTGGATTAGATTCTAAAATGGAAAAAATATTCGATGAATGATTAAAAATATCCGGATCAAGATTATCATCAAGATTAAAAACAATTGCCTCCAAAAATTCTAAAAATTTTTTTTTATCTTTTTTTGGAGTTTTTCCATGTAAAGTGAAAGGGAGTGTAGATAATTGAACGTCTGGTTTTTTTTCTTCTCTGCTGTGACTCATAGCAAATCCTTATGAATTATTAACGCAGACATTCTAAACACACATTTTGGATAGAACAAGGCACAACTATTTATTTTTGATCGATAATGAGACTCGTCAATTGTTTGTATTTCTCTAACAATTGTTCTTGCGTTTCGACATGCAAAGGATCCAATGGAATACAATCCACTGGACAAACGGTTACGCATTGCGGTTCCGCAAAATGCCCTACACATTCCGTGCATTTCTTTGGATCAATTTCAAAAATTATTTCGCCTTGATAAATTGCATTGTTCGGACAAACCGGTTCACACACATCACAGTTAATGCATTCATCCGTTATTTTTAATGCCATAAATAATTACTCGTTACACTTTGTAGTTAATGCGTTGACTACCATTTCCGGCACGAATTGACTGACATCCCCTTTTAATTGCGCGATTTCGCGGACAAAACTAGACGAGATATAAGTATAATTTTCTGCCGGCATCAAGAACATACTTTCCACTTTAGGATCTAATTGCCGATTCATGCCTGCCAATTGAAATTCATAATCAAAATCGGAGACCGCGCGCAAACCACGCAAAATAATATTCGCTTGCTGCTCACGCATGAAATCCATTAATAATGTTTCAAAACCTAAAACTTCAACATTTTTATGCTGAGCTAATACTTGCTTCGCTAAACCAATACGTTCCTCCATCGAAAAAAATGGCTTCTTATTCACATTCGTTGCGATTGCAACGACCACATGATCAAAAATCCGAGCCGCACGTTCAATAAGATCAATATGCCCAAAGGTGATTGGATCAAACGTTCCAGGATATACTACTCTATTTTTCATCTGACTACCTCGTTCATGGTCTGACTGAGCGTATTATAAGCTATAATATAACGGAAAAGTTGCTAATTTTTTCAATCTGATTATGCTATGCAATCTATGAACTCTGAACAAATACGTTATCTCACTGCCATGGGCATTCAATCCTGGCAATTAAAGTCTGCTCCATCCAATAACGAATGGGATGCATTGCGTGCCCAAGTCGCAAGTTGCACTGCGTGTGGTTTAGATAAAACACGTACCCAGACGGTTTTTGGTGTAGGCAATCGTAACGCGCAATTAATGATTATTGGCGAAGCGCCAGGTTTTAATGAAGATAAACAAGGCGAGCCTTTCGTGGGGCGCGCAGGGCAACTCTTGGATGCGATGCTTGAATCGATTGGATTTTTGCGGCAAGAGGTTTATATTGCCAACATTCTAAAATGTCGGCCGCCCAATAATCGTGACCCCTTACCGGAAGAAGTAAATCTGTGCACGCCATTTTTAAGCAAACAAATTGCTTTGATTAATCCGCGTCTTTTGCTCGCTGTGGGACGCATCGCCGCACATTTTTTATTGAATACGAAGTCACCCTTGGGTCAATTACGCGGCAAAATTCATACTTATGGCCCGCTTAACACGCCATTGATTATCAGCTATCATCCGGCTTATTTGCTGCGTAATCCGCGGGATAAAAGCAAAGCTTATCAAGATTTACAATTAACGTTTCGGACTATAAATGGATTTTCCTAATTTACCCACTCATCGTTATAACCAATTACGCCATGACATAAAATCTGGCGATATTTTATTGTGTTCAGGCAATGCGGCTTTTTCCAATATGATTAAGCAAGTGACGAAAAGTGTCTGGAGTCATGTCGCATTTATTCTGCGTTTGGATGCCATTGACCGCATTATGGTATTGGAAAGTGTTGAAAGTATCGGCGTACGCACGGTGCCTTTGAGTAGTTATGTATTTGATTATAACGCTACTGGCAAAGGTTATCCCGGACGACTGATGTTGGCGCGGCATAGTGATGTCAAACAGGAAAATATTGCTAAATTATCTAAAACCGCGACTGATTTATTGGGTTACCCGTATAACACAGAAGAAATTGTGCGTATTGCAACACGGATTGGACTGAGTGTATTGGGATTAAATAAAGGAAAAGATGCACCGCCTACCCGAGAATTTATTTGTTCGGAATATGCTTATCGTTGTTTTAATTCGATTGGTATTACGTTTGATTATAATCCATTGGGATTTATTGCACCGGTTGATTTTGCACGGTCGGAAAAAGTGAAGCCTTTGTGTTTTATTCAGAGTGAGGGGATGAGGATGATGGTTCCGGAGGCTGTGGTTTAGGAAACACCCTCCCGCAAGCGGCACTAGCTAAAAGCGAAAGGTAGGGTGGATTAGATGCGTTTTTTGCATCGTAATCCACCAAATTTACGGTGGA
>CAYRUP010000162.1:0-3502 GCA_964427485.1 uncultured Coxiellaceae bacterium
AAAAATTTCCATTTTTAGGAGCTTATTGATACTCAGCTGATCCTTCGCTGCGCTCAGGATGACAAATATTCTAAGCGGCTTCGAGCCATTGTCATCCAGAGCGCAGCGAAGGATCGGCTGCGTATTGATAAGTTTCAGCAAAAAATTTCCATTTTTAGGAGCTTATTGATACTCAGCTGATCCTTCGCTGCGCTCCACTAGTGTCCGGTAAAACGGTATCATAATTCACCACCCTCCTTTTGCCAAAGAAAACTGGTAAAGAGGAGGACTGCGATAAATGGTTTTACATGCAGCGCTCAAATTATGCCTTACCCATACTAATACGAGCTGTAATCTACGACTATCTGAAGAGGCATTTTTAAATAACTGCACGAGCAAATAAGCAATTAATGCTGTAGCAATTTGAATTTTTACTGCATTAGCTGATTTACCCAAAAATTTTTTGAGCTTAAGATTCTGCTTAATCCACTTAAAAAATAGCTCTATTCTCCATCTGGCTTTATAAAATTCTGCAATCATTTCTGCAGGACAGTCCAATAAATTTGTTACCAAAATTAGCGGATTTTTCCCTTCCCTGGCAACGCTTATTCGTCGCAAATTTTCTTGATACAAATTTGTTTTGCCTCCTCGCGGATTTTTGTTTTTAAACTTAAATAATCCATCTTCCAAAATAGTTTCACTGCTCGCTCCTTTTTCTGATTGTTTTACAATGACAACGTTTTTCTTTAAGCGAGTAACAAAAAAAGCATTACTTTGATGAATTCTCCACCACCAATTAAAGTCATAGTAACCCTTATCGAAAATATAAATTGTATTCGCTTGAATTAACCATCTTTGCGCCATTGTTAAATCATTTAAATTGGGATGACTTATTGCAAATTTTGTGGGAGAGCCTTGTACCAAATCATATTCAACATGCAGCTTTAATCCCTGACAATGATGTGTTGCAAATTCTTTTGCCCACTCATAGCCTTGGCTTCTCAGCTGAATTGGGCTGCTATCTATTATTTTTATAAATTTACTTAATCCCTTGTGTAATTGCCTTGGTAGCAAGGACATCAGCTGCTCTACTATCCAGAAAAAACAGGTGAAAGGTCTGCGATTATTGGCATCACTCAAGGTAGAGCGTTTTACTTTGCTTTTTAATCCTATCCGTTGACTATTAATCGCAACTTCCAGGGTACGCAAACTTCTTATTTCTGTTAAATGAGCATAGATCATCGTTAACAAATGATCATATGTAGTGAATTGCTCACAATCATAATCCGATCTGAATCGAGTAATGCACTCACCCATTAATTCTTTTGTTAGGGGTTTTAATAATTTTTGAAACACGGTATCTTTTAGCATCGTCCTTGAGCCTAAATCGGAAGTTTAGGGCGCTATTTTAGCGCTTTCTCAAGGGCGTTCAATAATTAAACCATTTTACCGGACACTAGTGGAGCGCAGCGAAGGATCAGCTGCGTATTGATAAGTTTCAACTAAAGTTTCCATTATAGGCGTTTATTGATACGCAGCCGATCCTTCGCTGCGCTCAGGATGACAAATATTCTAAGCAGCTTCGAACCACTGTCATCCTGAGCGCAGCGCACTAGTGTCCGGTAAAACGGTATCATAATTCACCACCCTCCTTTTGCCAAAGAAAACTGGTAAAGAGGAGGACTGCGATAAATGGTTTTACATGCAGCGCTCAAATTATGCCTTACCCATACTAATACGAGCTGTAATCTACGACTATCTGAAGAGGCATTTTTAAATAACTGCACGAGCAAATAAGCAATTAATGCTGTAGCAATTTGAATTTTTACTGCATTAGCTGATTTACCCAAAAATTTTTTGAGCTTAAGATTCTGCTTAATCCACTTAAAAAATAGCTCTATTCTCCATCTGGCTTTATAAAATTCTGCAATCATTTCTGCAGGACAGTCCAATAAATTTGTTACCAAAATTAGCGGATTTTTCCCTTCCCTGGCAACGCTTATTCGTCGCAAATTTTCTTGATACAAATTTGTTTTGCCTCCTCGCGGATTTTTGTTTTTAAACTTAAATAATCCATCTTCCAAAATAGTTTCACTGCTCGCTCCTTTTTCTGATTGTTTTACAATGACAACGTTTTTCTTTAAGCGAGTAACAAAAAAAGCATTACTTTGATGAATTCTCCACCACCAATTAAAGTCATAGTAACCCTTATCGAAAATATAAATTGTATTCGCTTGAATTAACCATCTTTGCGCCATTGTTAAATCATTTAAATTGGGATGACTTATTGCAAATTTTGTGGGAGAGCCTTGTACCAAATCATATTCAACATGCAGCTTTAATCCCTGACAATGATGTGTTGCAAATTCTTTTGCCCACTCATAGCCTTGGCTTCTCAGCTGAATTGGGCTGCTATCTATTATTTTTATAAATTTACTTAATCCCTTGTGTAATTGCCTTGGTAGCAAGGACATCAGCTGCTCTACTATCCAGAAAAAACAGGTGAAAGGTCTGCGATTATTGGCATCACTCAAGGTAGAGCGTTTTACTTTGCTTTTTAATCCTATCCGTTGACTATTAATCGCAACTTCCAGGGTACGCAAACTTCTTATTTCTGTTAAATGAGCATAGATCATCGTTAACAAATGATCATATGTAGTGAATTGCTCACAATCATAATCCGATCTGAATCGAGTAATGCACTCACCCATTAATTCTTTTGTTAGGGGTTTTAATAATTTTTGAAACACGGTATCTTTTAGCATCGTCCTTGAGCCTAAATCGGAAGTTTAGGGCGCTATTTTAGCGCTTTCTCAAGGGCGTTCAATAATTAAACCATTTTACCGGACACTAGTGCGCTGCGCTCAGGATGACAGTGTTGTTGTCATGCCATTTATTTTTTAATAGCGCCTAAAATCCCACGCAAAATATTTATTTCCATTACATCCAACCGCGCACGTTTAAATAAACGGCGCAACCGCGTCATCAGCTGCCGCGGCGCTTTCGGATTTAAAAAATCGAGATCAATTAATACCGTTTGCAAATGCTGATAAAAACTCTCTAACTCCTGCGCATTCGCATACGCAAAATCCCATTTTTCTTCACCCTGTTCGCCCAAGCTTGCACTATATAACTCATACGCAATCACTTGCACCGCTGCCGCAATGTTTAATGAGCTATATTCGGGATTGCTCGGGATCTGAATGTGAAAATGACACTTATGCAATTCTTCATTGGTTAACCCCGATTGCTCACGCCCAAATATCACCGCCACCTGCCCTGTCTGCGTTTCCAACTTGGCTTTAGCCGCGAATTCCTTTGGGCTTAACATCGGCCAGGGAATCGTGCGTGAACGGGCGCTCGTCCCAACGACCAGGCTGCAATCCGCTATCGCTTCATCCAACGTGGCAAATACCCGCGCTTGGTTAACGACATCCTCCGCATTGGAAGCCATCTCAATGGCTTTCTCGTGCGGGAATTTAAGCGGCGCAACTAGACATAAGTCCTTCATTCCCATGGTTTT
>CAYRUP010000163.1:0-3411 GCA_964427485.1 uncultured Coxiellaceae bacterium
CACCATTTCGCCCACACCACCCCCCCTCCCCCCGCACGCGTTCTTTGGTTCGAATATAATTTACAACCCCCACCCCGGGCTGGGGGTTGATGGGTCGGGGATGAGGGCATAGACAAACACTACAAAATAGCCAACACCGGACGCCGCTCTTCACGTTCTTTTATCGTCTTGCATGAATCCTTAACCGACGTATCGTTCGCATGAAAAGAATTTCTGTGTCTCGCAACACTCACTGAGGTTGACTTATTTAGTATGACAACCGATGCATCGGTTACCTCTTTTCTACCCCCTATTCTTTTATGCATTAACTTACTCGGTGATGGATTACTAGGCTTGTAATCAGAACGCAACGCTGGATTATTTGAACGGATTAAAGGTTCGTGAATATCACCAGGAGGTCTGGGTTTTTTTAATCCGCAATAGGTAACAGCTGCAAAAAGCGCACCAATTGCACCTGCAACAACACCGCTAACCGCACCAATAGTCAGCAAAAATGGTTTTGCGATGATCATGACTAATACCACAGCACTCGTTGCCAAAAGACCTGCGATACAACCAACAGCATGAATTTTAGCAAATTTAGCACAGCGTTTCGTTTCCTCTTGCTCTGCCATTTTCAAGATTGGATTTCCTGTATCGCCAATCGCATTCGCCCGCTCATTTGCTTTATATGCTTTATGAGTATAATAAATGGCAGAAACACCATGAAATAATGACTTTGCTCCTAACACGCCAGCAAAAATAATAGGTGAAATTAATGTTGAAATCGAACTCCAAAAAAAGCTGCCAACAACAGCAGCCGTAATTGCGAACCCCGATAAAACTTCCAGAACAAACTTGCGTGTCGTACCATTTTGCCCCTCATTTAATTGTATATCTTTCCAGGCAAAATACGCGCGCAGTAACATTGCTGCAGCTGCAAAGGGAAACATGAAATAATGTCCCATGTTTTCCAAAAACTGTCTGCCCACTTCCGTCAAAAACAACCCGAAAATTGCGCCTAAGTTTGCAGAATCAGGGCCTGCAACCAACATATCTAATTTAGTATTGTTAACTTTCGCTGTTTCAAGTTCAAACTTTAGTTGCGCTAAATCATCTTCCGCTGTACTCATAAGAGTTTCCTTGCAAATTTGATCTACCGTCGGTCACGAAAAAATTTACGTAAAAGTTCGCCGCATTCTTCCACTAATAACCCGCCCAGATATTCCACGCGATGATTCAATTGCGCAGTATTGCCGAGTTGAAATACGCTTAGCACGGCGCCTGTTTTTGGATCTGGCGCGCCATAAATGACTCTTTGCACCCGAGCATGTACAATTGCGCCAATACACATGATGCAAGGTTCTAGAGTGACATATAATGTGGAATTAATTAATCGATAATTTTGCAACTGATTCGCGCCCGCACGTAATGCAATAATTTCTGCATGCGCTGTAGGATCATGCGTTCCGATAGGACGATTACTGCCTTCACCAATCACTTGATTAGCATGCACCAACACAGCACCGACTGGGACTTCGTTATTTTTTGCGGCGAATTCTGCCTGCTGAATGGCGCGTTGCATGTAAATGATGTCAGCTTGAGTAAACATTTTTTACGTATGACCTATTCCCATTCAATTGTTGCTGGCGGCTTGCTTGAAATATCATACACAACACGCGAAATGCCGCGCACTTCGTTAATAATTCGATTGGAAATTTTTTCTAATAAATCATGCGGTATATGCGCGACATGTGCTGTCATAAAATCAATGGTTTCAACACAGCGCACCGCCACGACGTGATCATAATGTCTTGCATCACCCAACACACCAACCGATTTAACCGGTAAAAAAACCACAAACGCTTGACTTGATTTTTCATACCAGCCGCTCTTACGCAATTCTTCAAGCAAAATAGCATCCGCATAACGAAGCTTATCCGCATATTCTTTTTTCACTTCACCCAAAATCCGCACGGCTAATCCTGGACCTGGAAAAGGATGACGATAAACCAACTCCAAAGGTAATCCCAGTTCGATGCCCATCTTGCGCACTTCATCTTTGAATAATTCACGCAAAGGCTCTAATAATTTCAAATTCATTTTTTCTGGCAATCCACCGACATTATGATGGGATTTAATGACGTGTGCCTTGCCGGTTTTGGTTGCGGCTGACTCAATTACATCGGGATAAATAGTACCTTGCGCTAACCATTTTGCATCTTTAATTTTTTTGGCTTCTTCATCAAAAATCTGAATAAATAATTGACCGATAATTTTGCGTTTTTGTTCTGGATCCTCGATACCTTTCAATGCAGTTAAAAATTGTTGTTCCGCATTCACCGTAATTAAATGCATTCCTAAATGTTTCGCAAACAAAGTTTGCACTTCACTGGCTTCGTGTAAACGCAACAAACCCGTATCCACAAATACACACGTCAATTGCTTGCCAATCGCTTTATGCAGCAATGCAGCCATCACTGAAGAATCGACACCGCCAGATAATCCCAGAATTACATGCTCATTTCCCACATCGCGACGAATTTTTTCAATCGACTCTTCGATGATATTTTTTGTAGTCCAAACTGGTTTACACTGACAAATGTCTAACACAAATCGTGCTAAAATTCGTTTGCCTTGATGTGTATGCGAAACTTCTGGATGAAATTGCAATCCATAAAAATGACGTGTTTCATCTGCCATACCGACAATTGAACACCCATCCGTGCTCGCAATTAATGAAAACGCAGGAGGCAACACTTCAACATGATCACCGTGACTCATCCACACATCAAGCATGGCATGACCTGAATCATTCAAATGATCTTCAATGCCTTGTAATAATTGATTTTCGCCTTTTACTAACACTTTTGCATGACCGAATTCGCGTTTTTTTCCTTGTAAAACTTGACCACCCAATTGGCTTGCCATGGTCTGCATGCCATAACAAATCCCTAAAACCGGGCAACCTAATTGAAAAACTACGTCGGGTGCACGAGCCGTGGTCGTTTCAGCCACACTCTCAGGCCCGCCCGATAAAATGATTCCTTGCGGGGCAAATTGACGAATCGCATCTTCTGTTAAATGACAGGAATGAATTTCACAGTAAACGCCCAAATCACGTATACGTCTCGCGATTAATTGTGTGTATTGCGAACCAAAATCCAAAATTAAAATACGTTCTGCATGAATATTTGTTGTTGTCATTGTGTTTTACCATGAAATTTTTTATTTAAAATAATTTTCATCAATCTGATAATTGGGCGCTTCTTTAATAATTTGCACATCATGCACATGACTTTCGCGCACGCCAGAACTCGTAATACGCACAAATTCCGGTTTAGTTCGCATGCTATGGATGATATTGCAACCGGTATAACCCATTCAAGAACGCAAACCACCAATCAATTGACTTACGATAGCAACTAATGA
>CAYRUP010000164.1:0-3395 GCA_964427485.1 uncultured Coxiellaceae bacterium
TAAAGAGCGTTTGCAAATCATCATTGCACATGAACGGGTTGCACGCGATAAACCCGATTATTTATCTGCGTTACAACGGGATTTAATCGATGTCATTGCAAAATATGTGGAAATCGATAAAGAGAATGTGAAAATTGAACTGGATCGTCAAGAAGGCTGCTCCATTCTCGAATTAAATGTTACTTTGCCGAATTTAAAAGAAAGACAAGAGGCATTAAGGCAGCGTGAGCTGCTTGCTGATGATTAAATTTGTCATCCTGAACAAAGTGAAGGATCTACTGAACTGGAAAATGATCCTTACTTGGTTCAGGATTTAACCTGTGGCAGCAGAGATCATATATTTTAGTTGCCAATCATAATAAGAAAGTTTAATCTGCACAAACTTGTTTTAACATTTATACCATTCCCCAGCTACACCAGAAACATCACTCAGCAAACCTAAAAAATTCCTCATCCTAAATCAAATAAACACACTGTTGCGACAATTTTACTGGAAGAAAAAAATGAAATTAATTTATTGCATATTATTAGCATGCTGTTTTTTAGCGGGATGCACGGCTGAGCTTAATCAAGAATCAGTTAAAACATATAGCAATCATTCGCTTAATCAATTTATTAAAAATAGATTTACCATTGATGATCCTTTGAATGATTTAGTGCAGAGTGGGCTCGACACAGTTGCACGCGCAAGACAACGCGATTTCTATGATTATTACGCGATGAGCAAGCCAATGCCGGATGGGACTTATGTCTATTTTGCAGCATTTAATGGCGTCAAAACATTAGAGCGACCACGAAATGATTTAGCTTTATTCTGCAAATTAAAAGGCGGAACTTTAAAAAATAGCGCGCCTTTTAGCAAAGATATTCTCTCATCCTATGAAGTCAATCCGACGGAAGCGTATCTCGCTTCAGTACGTGAATTAAGTCAAGTCAGAATGACGGCAGGAAATTTTTCCAGACCATTATCGGATGGCGAGATTAATGCGATTTCTATGAATGAAGCAATACGGACCGAAAATGCAAATCGTTTTTCAGATATAGCGTATGCGAAAAAAGATTATTTCTCTGCCGTGAATGAAGGAAGCTTTGGGATATTTAATTGCTTTGTTAGTAACAAACGAATTTTGTGGCAGGTTTCAATAATTCCCATTGCTTATCAACGATCTGATAAGGAGCATTTTTTGTCGGATGCGCTTTACATAGGAATAAAAGGAAAGGAATAAGATACAGGGGGCGGACCGTCACTGCCATTAAGTTAAGCGTTCCATCAAAAATGTCATTCCCGCGAAGGCGGGAATCTATCAGGATGGATCCCCGCCTTCGCGGGGATGACAATGCTTAACTTAATGGCAGTGGGGCGGACCGTGACCTACAAGTTTTTGATTATAGAGGAATTTCTTAGTAGTAATATTTAATTTTTCCAATTCATTGATTTTAAAAGAATTTCATACTTTGCTAGCTGTTTTATAATTTTCTCTTAATCCTCATGTTATATAATTATTGTACAGAGATATACAAAACGAGGCGAGAAAATGCAAAGAAAATCTGAAGAAAAAAAACCGATGGATAAAAAAAAGGGAAGTACTACCCTATCACTGCACAGGCTATACCACCGGATAAAATTTTCTATTGGCGATAACCTTTTATCCGTCAATGCGATGGCTATCGCTGTTGCCGCATTAAAAGCCCATGCTGCCAAGAAAGGTTTGACTTTTAACTGTGCTGCATTGGAAGCAAAAGATAATAAACTTGAGGAATTAGAAACCTTTTTAACGATATTAGAAAAAAATAAACAGACTTATCCTAATAATACGCAGTTTCAGTATGTATTTAATTATAATCCAGACTCACAAGACAATTATGTTTTGCCGCATTGGACTACTGCAAATATTCATATTGTGGATGGAAAGATAAAATTTTATTTATTAGATGCTGCTAGCTTAAATCATGGATTTTACGTGCAACTTGCTATGATCGATAAATATTGTCCCGATGCTGAAGTGACATGCACGCATTTAAAAATACAAGAAGATAATGAAAATTGTGGCTACTTTTCATTAGATCTTGCGATGGCATTGAATAAAATCCCAAATCTTTCTGCCAAGCTTGATCCATTATGTGGGTGTGATGTTTATTTAATGTTACCTCCAGGATCAGGAGAAAATCTTGTATCCGATGAAAATCATTTATATCTTTATCAAGACAAAAAACATAAAGGATATTTTTATCGATACAAAATTGATGACGTGACATACGATTTTCCCTTACCCCATATTCCATCTTTATCATTATCAAATCATATGTTCATTGAGCGGGCAAATGCGCCTAGAAGATGTGAAAATAAAGAACTTTGTAAAGAGATTTTACGTGTTACAGCGAGTCGCAATCATACGCTTACTTACTCAACGGATTGGAAAAAAAATTATTATAAGGAGCTTGACTCAAAAGAAGGTTATTTTAATTTAACTCATGATGAAAATGGGCATTTATGGAACGCATTGAGAAAACTAAAATGTATTCCTAAAAGTGCATTGCTAACCCAGCCCGGGTTTGGTTCTTTGTTTAAGAACACACAACTGGCCCTTGATACAACGAATGTAACTTGTCGTAAGGGACAATTATTAAGTGACTATATTAGTGCGCATTCAAAGCAACCAACATACAAAGATGATTCAACCATAGAAAATTTTGCTGTTAATGATAAAGCTAAGAAAACAAAAAAACGTAGCAAAGAGTATCTCAAAGCAGTTGACGAAACACGATGCAGACAAATCATTGAGCAGCGACAAGGAGTGGGTTTTTTTGCAAATTGCATTGTCGCATCTGAAGAAAAGCATCCTGCTTGCGATGATAAGGCCAAAGCAAGCAAAATTTTCAAGTAGTAGTATAGAAAGAATTTCGATTAAGCGGGGAAAGAAAATGCAAAGATTAAGCAAAGAAAACAAAAAAACGTGGCAATGCTTATCTCCAAACAACAACTGAATCGCAATGTAGTCAAACCATTATGCAGAGACAAGGAAAAGGTTTATTTACAAATTGGATTGTTAAAGCGGAAGAAAAATCGCCAGTCGTGATGAAATTGCAATCAGAGCCAAAAGAACAAGCAGTTTCCTCAATGGTTATGGGTTTGGCGAGGGGAATTGGCTGGTGTCGGTTTTAAGTCAATAAGCTTGAAACGTGAATTCTGGAAAAGTACATGTCGATATTGTTGCAGATTTTCCACACCCTCATCCCCAACCCTTCTCCCAGCAAAGCTGGGAGAAGGGAGAAATCTTAAAGCTCCCTTCTTCCGTTCACGGGAGAAGGGTTGGGGATGAGGGTGTGGAAAATCTGCAACAACGCCGACATCTGGAATTCGCGTTTAAAATGTAGCTAAGCACCCACTACTTTGT
>CAYRUP010000165.1:0-2376 GCA_964427485.1 uncultured Coxiellaceae bacterium
GGTGCCTATTTTTACTTTTTATTCGATGTTTGGTTTTCAACGTGTTGGTGATTTTATTTGGGCGGCAGGTGATATGCGTGCGCGTGGTTTTTTAATCGGTGCTACGGCAGGTCGTACTACACTTGAAGGCGAAGGTTTGCAGCATCAAGATGGACAAAGTTTGCTGACAGCCTCCACTGTGCCAACCTGTCGTGCGTATGATCCTACCTTCGGTTATGAAATGGCAGTGATTGTGCAGCATGGTTTGGAAGTCATGTATAAAGAACAACAAGATGTGATTTTCTACATTATGGCGATGAATGAAAAGTACACGCAGCCAGAAATGCCAAAAGGTGTTGAAGAAGGTATTATCAAAGGGATGTATTTGTATAAACCAGCCGGCAAAGCAAAATTAAAAGTCCAATTGTTAGGTAGCGGTGCTATCCTGCGGGAAGTGATTGCGGCAGCTGATTTGTTAGCAAAAGATTTTGAGGTAGCGGCTGATATTTGGAGTGTGACCAGTTTTGGTGAATTACGTCGGGATGGTTTGGCGGTGCAGCGTGAAAATATGCTAGCACCGGAAAAGACACCCAAGACATGCTATGTCCAAAAATGTCTGGAAAACCAGGAGGGTCCTATTATTGCTGCAACCGATTATGTTCGCACTTATGCCGATTTGATTCGGCCATTCCTTTCTCGCTCATACACGGTCTTAGGTACCGATGGCTTTGGCCGTAGTGATACGCGTGAAAGATTACGTACTTTCTTCGAAGTTGATCGTTATTATGTTGCATTTGCTGCCTTGTATGCATTAGCCCAAGAAGGCGCTATTCCAGCAAGTCAAGTGACGGCAGCCATGAAGAAGTATAAAATTGATCCCAAGAAAGCAAATCCAGTAACAATTTAAAGCCAGAAACAATTTAAAGGAGGATCTCCCTTGGCAACAAAAAATATTACGGTGCCCGATATAGGTGGTGCGACAGATGTCGTTGTTATTGAAGTGCTAGTCAAAGTTGGCGATCATGTAAAAGTGGATTCTCCTTTAATTGCGCTGGAATCGGATAAAGCAACGATGGAAGTGCCAAGTTCAGATGAAGGTGTGGTGAAAGAAATTAAAATTAAAGTGAATGACAAAGTATCGCAAGGTTCGACTATTTTAGTATTGGAAACTGAAAAAGCAGCCGCTGAAGTTCCCAAAGAAGAAACAGTTAAAAAACCCGCTGCCGCGGCAGTTGCTCCTGTGGTGCCGCCAGCGAATGAACCCAAAACAGGTACCGTCATTACCGCAGGACACAATGCAGATGTGCATGCAGGTCCTGCAGTCCGCAAACTCGCACGTGAATTTGGTGTGGATTTGAGCCAAGTCCCCGGTTCCGGCCCAAAACAACGTGTGCTCAAAGAAGATGTGCAAACGTTTGTTAAATCACGACTTGCCCAAGTACCTATGACCACAGGCACTTCTGGATTACCTCTTGCACCCAATGTGGATTTTGCGAAATTTGGTCCAATCGAAACACAAGCTTTATCACGCATTAAAAAATTATCTGGCAAAAATCTTCATCGTAATTGGTTATTGATTCCGCATATTACCCAATTTGGTGATGCGGATATTACGGCGCTCGAAGAATTTCGTCAGACACAAAAAAACACGCTAGAAAAACAAGGCATAAAATTAACACCCTTAGTTTTCATTTTGAAAGCGGTCGTTGCCTCACTGAAAAAATTCCCACATTTTAATGCATCATTAGATCAAAGCGGTGATAATTTAATTTTGAAAAATTATTTTCATATTGGCGTTGCGGTGGATACCCCGGATGGTTTGGTGGTTCCAGTGATTCGAGATGTTGATAAAAAAGGGATGGTTGATTTAGCGAAAGAATTAAGTGACGTCAGTGAAAAAGCACGTAAAAAACAATTGACGGCGAATGATATGCAAGGCGGTTGTTTTTCCATTTCAAGTTTAGGCGGTATTGGCGGAACGGCATTTACACCTATCGTGAATATGCCGGAAGTAGCGATTTTAGGTGTTTCTAAGGCATCACATAAACCCGTTTATCAAGAAGGTGAATTTGTTCCACGTTTGATGCTGCCATTGTCTTTATCTTATGACCATCGTGTGATTGATGGTGCCGATGGCGCGCGTTTCGTTGTGCATTTATCTAATATGCTTTCTGATATTCGCAATTTATTGTTATAGAAATAACGTAGGGGCATGGCGTGCCATGCCCGAAATATTTGAGGAATGAAACAAATGAGCAAACTCGAAACTGAAGTATTAGTGTTAGGCAGTGGTCCTGGTGGTTATTCTGCGGCTTTTCGTGCAGCTGATTTAGGCAAAAAAGTGATTTTAGTTGAGCGTTATGAAAGTATTGGCGGGGTTTGTTTAAACGTTGGTTG
>CAYRUP010000165.1:2386-3389 GCA_964427485.1 uncultured Coxiellaceae bacterium
CGATCTTCAAAAGCACTTTTGCATGCAGCGAAAGTATTAGATGAAGCGCATGAAGTGGCAGCCTATGGAATTGAATTCGGTAAACCAAAAATCGACACCAAAAAATTACGCGATTGGAAAAACAAAGTGGTGACGCGTTTAACAGGTGGTCTTAAAATGTTAGCCAAACAGCGCAAAGTTGAAATCGTGCAAGGTGTTGGCAAATTTATTTCGAGCCATGAACTCGAAGTCGAAGGTCCGCAAGGCAAACAAACTCTTCATTTTGAAAATGCCATTATTGCTGTGGGTTCTCGCCCAGTTAAATTGCCATTTTTGCCAGACGATCCACGCATTATGGATTCCACCGGCGCATTGGAATTAGACGATACTTATTGCAAAATGCTGGTGATTGGGGGTGGCATTATCGGATTGGAAATGGCAACGGTATATCAGGCCTTGGGTGCGGAAATCACGATTGTTGAATTGATGGAGCAAATCATTCCTGGCGCTGACAAAGATGTCGTCATGCCATTATTTAAACGTATTCAAAAACGTTATAAAAATATTTTATTAAAAACCAAGGTTACGAAAGTCGAAGCAAAAACCGATGGTTTGTATGTCACATTTGAAGGCGAAGGTGCGCCTGATAAACCAGAACGTTTTGACCGCATTTTATCTTCCGTCGGCAGACGTCCGAATGGCGATCAAATTGCTGCAGATAAAGCAGGTGTCAAAGTCGACGAGCGTGGTTTTATTGCGGTTGATAAACAATTACGAACCAATGTTTCGCACATTTATGCGATTGGTGATGTGTGTGGTAATCCGATGTTGGCGCACAAAGCGATTCCAGAAGGTCGTACTGCGGCTGAAGTGATTGCGGGGAAAAAACATAATTTTGATCCTAAATGCATTCCAAGTGTGGCATATACCGATCCCGAAGTGGCGTGGGTTGGCCTCACGGAAAATGAAGCGAAAGCGAAAGGGATTAAATACGGCAAAGGCGTATTTCCTTGGGCTGCCAGTG
>CAYRUP010000166.1:0-3382 GCA_964427485.1 uncultured Coxiellaceae bacterium
GTGCGTGGTCTTATGGGATTTATGGTGCTTGTTCCGTGTTGGCTTGCTATTAACTTTATTCGTAATTCTCAAAGTGGTATTTATATCCTCCTGTTTTTATTCGTATTGATTTGGGGCGCAGATTCAGGTGCTTATTTTGCCGGTAAATTATGGGGCAAAAATAAGTTGGCACCCGCCGTGAGTCCAGGTAAAACATGGCAAGGTTTATTAGGCGCATTCGTACTTACTTTTGTTATTACATTAGTTACTTTGTATTGGACTCATACTCCGCGCGAAATTTGGTTGGGTGCTTGTGTTGTCTCATTTGTCACGGTGCTCTTTTCTGTAGTCGGTGATTTATTTGAAAGTATGCTTAAACGCAAGGCAGAATTAAAAGATTCAGGGCATCTGCTTCCAGGTCATGGCGGTATTCTGGACCGGATTGACAGTTTGACAGCGGCTGCGCCTGTTTTTCTATTTGGTCTTTTATTCATGCAAAAATTATTTGCGTGATGCTAGAAAAGTCAGGATAATTAGCGCTCGATTTTTGCGGGCTAGAATATAAGAAGAATGGTTAATATGAAAAAACAAATTTTATTACTTATTATAATAGTGAGTGTCATCTTTACTAAAACTTGGGCCGCAGAGTCATTTGTAGTAAGAAAAATTACTTTTGTAGGATTGGAACGTATTTCACCTGACACGGCGCGTAGTTATTTACCAATAAAACCCGGTCAAACCTTACGCTCAGAAAAAACCGGAGCGATCATCAGCTCACTTTACCAAACTGGATTTTTTGATCGTATTTCTTTAGATCGTGAAGGCAATACACTCGTTATTCATGTCGTAGAACGTCCTACCATTGGACAATTAAAAATTAGCGGTAATTCCAGTATTCCCACCGACAAATTAACCACAGTGATGAAGGGTCTTGGTATTGCGGAAGGGCGTGTGTTTAATAGCGTTATTTTAGAAAAAATCAAACAAAGTTTGTTAGATCAATATTATGCATTAGGCCGCTACAATGCGCGCGTCGATGTAACCGTAACACCCATGGAACGTAATCGTGTTTTAGTAAAAATTGATATTTCAGAAGGTTTGATTGCCAAAGTAAGAAAAATTACAGTGATCGGCAATCATGTATTTAGTGATCGAGTGTTGCAAAAACAACTTGATTTAACCACACCCGGGATTTTGACGTTCTATACGCAAACAGATCGTTATTCACAAGAAAAACTGGAATCCAGTTTGGAAAAATTGCGCAACTATTATATGGATCGTGGTTATCTCAAATTCAGTGTTAAATCTTCACAAGTATCGGTTACACCCGATCGTAAATCCATTTATCTGACTATTGTTGTCGAAGAAGGTGTGCCTTATACCGTGAAGGGCGTTGATATAGAAGGTAATACGATATTACCGCATGAACAATTACTCAGAAAAGTGAATATTAAACCCGGTTCTACTTTTTCGCGTCAAGCGGCTGTTGATGGAGAAAAAGCGATTAATGATGCATTAGGTAATGAAGGATATGTATTCACCGTTGTTAATTTACAACCGAAAATTGACGAAGCAAACAAACAAGTTTTCTTGATGTACGTAGTCAAACCTGGAAAACGCGCCTATGTTCGTCATGTGATATTTACCGACAATACCAAAACCAACGATGAAGTATTTCGTCGTGAAATTCAACAAATGGAAGCGGCACCCGTTTCTACTACCAAATTAGAAGAAAGTAAACATCGCTTAAGCTTGATCCCTTATATTCGCAATGTGGATATGAATTTGGAACCCGTGCCAAACACGGATGATCAAGTGGATGTCAATTATAAAGTGACCGAAGATAATGTGGCACAAGCGACCGTCAGTATAGGTTATTCTAGTCAAGAGCACTTAATTTTAGGCGCGGGTATTAACCAAAAGAATTTTCTCGGAACAGGAAAAACACTGGGTCTCAATGCTTCACGCAGCCATTATCAACAATTTATCGGTGGAAGTTATACTGATCCCTATTACACGGCAGATGGTATCAGCCGCAGTATCAGTTTGTCCGCATCTAGGGTAGATCCGCGCGCGGCGAATATGAACCATAGCTATACCGAAAATCAATACTCCGCTTCGGTTATTTATGGCATACCGTTAGGACAAGAAAAAGGGGTATTTAATAACTTACAACTCGGTTATGGCTATGAAAGCTCACTGATTAATCGTTCTAATACCGTTTCGCAGCAGGTGCAAAGTTTTTTGCTGAATCATGGTCGTCATTACCAACAAGTTGACTTGATTATGGGGCTTTCACGTGATGGACGCGATAAAGCTATTTTCCCAACCCAAGGTGCTCTGCAATCGTTAAGTCTCAATCTGTATCTCCCAGCCAATAGGAATTCATTAAAATATTACACAGCAGGTTATAATGGCCGATGGTACTATCCTCTCAGCGATAAATTTATTGCCACGGCACGCGGTGATTTGGGCTACGGTACCGCATTTAATGGTGCGCAAAACTATCCATTTTTCAAGAATTTCTATGCCGGCGGGATAGAGTCTGTACGTGGCTATGAAGGCAATACGTTAGGGCCCAGAGATTCTAATAACGATGCATCGGGTGGTAATGTCTTAGTCGATGGTAGTTTAGGTTTGATTTTCCCAAATTATATTTCAGATAGCTTGCGCACGACTCTTTTTGTTGATGGGGGTAATGTTTATAATACGTTTAATCTGAACCGCTATGGTGCTAAAAGAGGATCGGGCGGACCGCGGTATGCTACAGGTATTGAGGCGGATTGGTTGACGCCACTCGGTATGATTGATGTCAGTTTTGCGAAGGCTCTGAATCCCCAACACGGCGATGATACGAAGTTTTTTGACTTCTCTATGGGTGCTAATTTCGGATAAACGTGACATACTATCAAGCTTGAAAAAAGCAGGTGTACTGTTTTTGTTTAATAGGAAATTGTTTATTTTAATTAACTGGAGAAAATTATGAAGAAGGTATTGGCACTGGTAGGTTCTATTTTATTAATCAGCGGTACACAGGCATATGCTGGAACGACTTCAGCAAATCAACCAGTCATCGCTGTTGTTAATGTACAACAAATTTTCCAACAATCACCTAAAATTGCTGACTTGAATAAGAAGCTGCAAAGTCAATTCAAAGGTCGTCAGGAAAAATTGATTGCTGCACAAAAATCATTGCAAGATGAAGCGGATACTTTCAAGAAAGAATCCACGACAATGAGTCAAAAAGACAAAGATGCAATGCAAAAGAAGATCATGGATGACCAAACATCCTTGTCAAAAGATGCTGCTGCATTCCAGCAAGATCTCAGCAAAGAACAAAACAAGATTCTGAAGAATGTTTTGGGCCAATTAAACGAAATCATTTCAGGCATTGCTAAGAAAA
>CAYRUP010000167.1:0-3374 GCA_964427485.1 uncultured Coxiellaceae bacterium
TTTTACCGGTTTGACGATCGCCGATGATTAATTCACGTTGTCCGCGGCCGATTGGAACCATAGAGTCAATGGCTTTTAAGCCTGTTTGTAAGGGTTGTGATACGGGTTCGCGTGCGATAACGCCAGGTGCCACTTTTTCAACGGGTGCAGTTTCCGTTGTTGCAATAGGACCTTTGCCATCGATTGGATTACCTAATGCATCAACAACACGTCCCAATAAAGCTTCACCGACGGGCACTTCAAGAATTCGTCCGGTACATTTGGCTGTTTGACCTTCCGCCAAATGATCGGTACGGCCTAACACCACTGCACCGACAAAATCGCGTTCCAAATTCATCGCTAAACCGTATGTGTTATCCGCAAATTCAATCATTTCACCTTGCATCACATCGGCAAGACCGTGGATACGCACAATACCATCTTTTAAGCTAAGAATCGTACCTTCGGTACGAACTTCCGCTGCGATATTGAATTTCTGGATTCGCTGTTTAATTAACTCACTAATTTCAGATGGACTTAATTGCGTATGTTGCATATATCATTACCTTTAAGAAATTCCGGAAATAAATTCGATCATTCGATTCAATTTGCCGCGCACGGAACCATCAATCACAGTATCACCCGCTCTGATGATTGCACCACCCAGTAAATTGGCATCCAAACTGCATTCTAATGACACTTGCCGATCTAATCGCTTGATTAATGCCGCGACTAATTTTTGTTGATAGGTTTTGTCTAAAGCAACCGCAGAAGTGACATTCACTTTCAATGTTTTTTCTGACGCAGCACGATACGCCTTAAATAATTCAGCAATTTCGGGTAGCGCACTCAAACGATGATTTTGCGCTAACAAATGAATAAAATTCGTTGTCTCAGTGTTAAGCACTTTCGCGAGTACATCACAATACAAATCAAGAATCTGTTTTTGTGATACTTTTGGATTGGTTAAGAGTTGCTGTACTGCAGCATCTTGTGAAATCAAGCTGCCTGCTTGCAACGCTTCTTCCCAAAACGGAATAGCATTAACAGCCGATGCATATTCAAATGCTGCGATCGCGTAGGGTCTTGCTATAGTTGTCATTTTTCCAGTTATCATATTTCGGCGGCAAACTCATCTAATAATGCTGCATTGGTAGGCGCATCCAAATTGCGCTTAATTATTTTTTCAGCTCCAGCGATGGCCAAAGCAGCCAATTGCTTGCGCAGCGCTTCTTTGGTTTGGGTCACTTCAAGTGCAATTTCATCCCGCGCATGCTCAATGATACGCTTCGCTTCAATGCGCGCGTTTTCTTTGGCTTCATCCACCATTTGCACAGAACGTTTATGCGCTTGCTCGATGATTTGAGAAGCTTCTAACTTTGCATCCCGAATGATATTTAATGCTTTATGCTCAGCCATCTCGAGTTCGCGCTTGCTACGCTCGGTCGCCTCTAAGCCTGCGGCAATTTTCTTTTCACGCTCAAGCATTGCTTTCGTGATCGGTGGCCACACGTATTTCATTGTGAACCACACCAAGAGTGCAAATGTGATCAGCTGGCCGATTAAAGTTGCATTAATCTCCATTCTCTATCCTCTACTATTGACCCACTTGTTGTTGTGTAGCTGCTAATACTGCGCCAAGTAATGGATTTTTTGACGCGAATAAAAGGAACAAGCCCATTGCAATAGAAATAACGGCGAATGCATCGACAAGACCTGCGACGATAAACATACGCACCATCAACATGGGTGATAATTCCGGTTGACGAGCCACACCTTCCAAAAATTTACCCCCCAACACACCGAAACCGATTGCGGTACCGAGCGACGATAATCCAAGTAACAAACCCACAGCCACTGCGGTATACCCTTGGACTTGACCAATTATGCTTGCAATTTCCATTAGACCTCCTAGTTATTTAAATTCTTGGACACGGCACGCCATGCCCTACACAACACCTATTTTTAATGCGTTTCGTGCGCCATACTCAAGTACACTATCGTCAACATCATGAAAATAAATGCTTGAATAGTAATAATTAAAATATGGAATACCGCCCATATGCCGCCTGGCAACCACTGTATCCACCAAGGAAGCAATGCAATCAAAATAAATATCAATTCACCGGCAAACATATTTCCGAAAAGTCGCAATGCCAAGGTGAAGGGTTTGGCAACTTCTTCAATGACACGAAACGGTACGTTCAAAAAAAACAAGTATGGGCCAAATGGTTTGGTTAAAATTTCTTTGCCTAATGAGAAACCTTTTATCGTCACATTATAAAAGACAATCAACACGAATATGCTGATCGACATCGCAAAGGTGGCATTCGGATCAGCAGTCGGTACGTTTTTAAAATGGGTAATACCAAACAGTTTCAAAAAATTGGGTAACAAATCGACGGGCAACAAATCCATCGTATTCATGCAAAAAATCCAGAGAAAGACGACCAATGCCAATGGTGCAATCAATTGACTTTTACCATGATAAGATTCATGGACGGTGCTTTGAACAAAATCAATTACGATCTCAACAAAATTTTGTAATTTACCTGGCACGCCGGAGGTCATGCGTACTGCAATAAAGCGCAACAATAAAGCGAGCGTCAATCCAAGCACCAGTGAAACAAACAAAGTGTCCAGATTAAATGTCCAAAACGAGCTTCCTCCCACTTGCGGCATTAAATTTACCGTCAAATGGTCAAGGTGATGTTGTATATATTCACCTGATGTCATTGTTGCTTCTGCGCTCACTCGCTCACTCCCTCGTGTCTTGCCAAAAGAAACATTGACGCTATCCAAAATGCGATGACTGCGCCAATGAAGCCAATTAATACATACAATAAATTAACTGGCAGATATTTCACGATTAATACAAACAATCCACCGCTCAAAAGTAATTTGATGCTTTCGCCTGCGACAAATAACAATAGAAATTGTTTTGCCGCTTGCGCTCCGCCACGTGCAAACACACGCCAAACAAATAATAACGTCGGCAACCAATAAGCCATTCCGCCGAGCAGAGTCGATACCCCATTGCTCATGCCTTTAAACATGGATACCAACGCCGCGAGCAACACTATCAGTCCTAACTGATAATAAAGAATTTGGTACGCTTGTTTTTTGTTGGTCAATCCCGCCACAAAGCTTGTCCTGCTTGATTTTCCGGGCTTCGGAGAATTCGGCCGAGTATAATGACTTTTTTTGGGCTCTGCAATGTAAAGATTAGGATTTTTTTTGATTTGGATGCACCCTCATCCCCAACCCTTCTCCCGTAAACGGGAGAAGGGAGCTAAAGATAAAAACTCCCTTCTCCCGCTTGCGGGAGAAGGGCTGGGGATGATGGTGCAGAAAATCTCAAAAACAGCCAAATCAAACAAAGAAAATAAACAAAA
>CAYRUP010000168.1:0-3363 GCA_964427485.1 uncultured Coxiellaceae bacterium
AACACCGCCACGTGATACGCCAACAATTGCATCGGAATCGTATAAACAATCGGCGTTAACACCGGATCAATGGTCGGCATTTTGATGATATGAATATGACCGTCTGAATTTTCGATTTCTATGGTGCTATCGGTAAACACAAATAATTCACCACCGCGTGCGCGCACTTCATGCAAGTTAGATTTGATTTTTTCTAGCAATTCATTGCTCGGCGCAATGGCAATCACCGGCATATTTTTATCAACGAGCGCGAGTGGACCATGTTTTAATTCACCAGCGGGATAACCTTCAGCGTGAATATAGGAAATTTCTTTGAGTTTAAGCGCACCTTCTAACGCAATAGGAAATAACGTACCACGACCTAAAAACAGTGCATGATTTTTATCAATAAATTTTTGCGCGAGCTCTTTGATCACTGCATTAATATCTAAAGCGGTTTTTACTGCAGAAGATAAATGATGTAATTGTGTTACCAAATGATTTTCCATTTCAGCGGGAAGTTGGTGTTGACGACCTAATGCAATTGTAAATAACAAAAGCGCAGTTAATTGCGTCGTGAATGCTTTGGTTGAAGCAACACCAATTTCCGCACCCGCGCGCGTCATAAAATGTAAATCCGATTCACGCACTAATGAACTTTCTGGCACGTTACAAATGGCAAGTGAACTTAAAAATCCTGATTTTTTAGCTAAGCGTAATGCAGCTAACGTATCGGCTGTTTCGCCCGATTGGGAAAGTGTCACAAATAAACTGTTTTTTGGCACGACTGCTTTGCGATAACGATATTCGCTTGCGACTTCAACAGAACAAGGAATACCCGCCAATGTTTCTATCCAATAACGTGCCACCATCGCTGCATGATAACTCGTACCACAAGCAACAAATTGAATGTGTTCTGCACGTTTAAATAATTCTTTGGCTTGTAAACCGAAAGCAGTATCCAGCACAGTATTTTTGGTAATGCGTCCTTCGAGATGGGCACTAATGGCATGCGGTTGCTCGAAAATTTCTTTGCTCATATAGTGTCGATGTTCACCGCGATCGGTTGCATCAACATATAATTCCAAATTGTGCAGCTTGCGTTCCACCCGTGTTGTATCTGCAGCATAAATTTCTACAGCATGCTGCGTGATGTCAGCAATGTCACCATCTTCCAAATAAATAAATTGCTTGGTGACAGGCGATAATGCGAGTGGATCAGATGCAAAAAAGTTTTCGACAATACCTTGGCCGATCACCAGCGGGCTGCCATGTCTTACAGCGATGATATGATCTGGATGTAATGATGACGTAATGCCAAGCGCATAGGCACCTTCTAATTCAGCAACAGTGTTTTGAGTCGCCTTTAATAAATCCTGGGTTTTTTGATAATGATGATGCAAAAGGTGGACAACGGTTTCAGAATCGGTATCTGAGCTGAATTGATAGCCTGCGCTAATTAATTTTTTACGCAATTCTTCGTGGTTTTCAATGATGCCATTATGCACTAACGCAAATTGATCATGTGATGTGAGTGGATGCGCATTTTGTTCGGAGGGTGCGCCATGGGTTGCCCAGCGCGTATGTGCAATACCGGTGGTGCCGCGTAAAGTGGAAGTCGCTAAAATATTTTCTAATTCGCGAACTTTTCCTAGCGTGCGTAAGCGTTCCAATTCATTCCCAGCATTGACCACTGCAAGGCCTGCAGAATCATAGCCACGGTATTCAAGCCGTTTGAGACCTTTAATCAAAATTTTTTCGATATTACGTTCTGAAACAGCACCGACAATTCCGCACATGGTTAAGATTCCTTTTCTTTTTTCGTAGGTCTTCGCCAAGTTTTAATGGAAAGTTGTTGTCCGCGGCAAAGAGTTAATTGTTGCGCCGGCGCGTTGCGTGTGATGGTTGAGCCTGCGCCGATGGTAGCGCCTTCACCAATCGTGACGGGTGCAACAAGTTCTGTATTGGATCCAATAAAGGCATGATCACCGATCGTCGTTTTATGTTTATTGACGCCATCATAGTTACACGTGATTGTGCCAGCGCCAATATTAACATGTTTTCCAACTTCGCTATCGCCAATGTAACTTAAATGATTAATTTTGGTTGCGGTGCCAATATAACTGTTTTTAATTTCCACGAAATTACCGACATGAGATTTGGCAGCTAATACGGTTCCTGGGCGTAAACGAGCGAATGGACCAACAATGCAATCTTCAGCAATTTCAGCACCGTCAATGACGGAATTTGCTTTGATTTCAACGTTATCGCCCAAAATAGAATTACGTAGCACGGTGTTTGGGCCTATGTTGCAGCGATTGCCGATTTTGACATGGCCTTCGAGAATCACGTTGACATCAATCACGACATCTCGTCCAATGCTCGCTTCGCCGCGCACATCAAAGCGATGGGGATCGAGCAATGTAACGCCTTGCAACATGAGTTTTTCCGCAGCTTGTTCTTGATAAAAACGCTCCAGGCAGGCGAGTTGTAAACGATCATTGATACCCAAAATTTCTTCAAAATTATTCGGCTGAATGCTATGAATCGAAATATTTTCTTTGACTGCCATGCTAATAAGATCAGTCAAATAAAATTCTTGTTGTGCATTATCATTGGTTAATTGCGGCAGCCATTTTTGTAAATAGGTTGCGGGAATGAGATAAATGCCAGAGTTAATTTCTTGAATGGCGCGCTGTTTTTCTGAAGTATCTTTTTCTTCTACGATCGCCGTAATTTTGTTTTTACTGTTTCTAATGATGCGGCCAAATCCTTTTGGATCGGGCAATTCTGCGGTGATGATACCGAGTGCATGTTCGGGGGTGTCGTTAATAAAATGTTTTAATGTTTCAACTTTAATGAGTGGGACATCGCCGTACAGGACGAGCACATGGCCTTTTGTTGGCAGATGCGGAAGTGTTTGCAATAAGGCATGACCGGTGCCCAATTGTTCTTTTTGCAGAACCCACGTCACATTCAAATCAGCAAGAGTATGACGCAAGCGTTCGCCTTGATGGCCATGAACTACAATCGGTTGTTTTGCTAAATCTAACCGAGTGGCGGTATGAACAACGTGTTCCAGGAGGGATTTTCCGGCTAATCGATGTAACACTTTGGGTAGATCCGATTGCATTCGTTTGCCTTGGCCTGCAGCCAAAATCACGGTGCTTAATGTCATAGAGGTCAACGTCTCCGCGGGGGTGGTGAAGGAGCGGATTATACACGGGAGATGGGGGTAAGTGTAGACCCTCATCCCCGCCCTTCTCCCGTGGCAGGGAGAAGGGCGCTTTGTATTTTTCTCCCTTCTCCCGGTCACGGGAGAAGGGTTGGGGATGCGGGTCTACACGACCCACACCTCCGCCGTCATCGTCAACTCACGAACAA
>CAYRUP010000169.1:0-3274 GCA_964427485.1 uncultured Coxiellaceae bacterium
CAATTTGCATGGATTTTGTGAGCTTTGGTTGGTCACCGTATTTAAATTCAAATCCAATACGCTTATGATAGGGATAGAGCAGCAAGTCCAATTCTGCTTGATTGTGCGTTGCCCAAAAAAAGCAGTCTTCTGGATCTGCTCCATGCATCCGAATAATGGTCTCTAGAGCAAAACCTTCCCAAGAAGCCCCTAATTTAGGGTGGTTTAATAATGACTGTGTTTCTGAAATTTTCATCAAGGCATGCAAAATTCCACTGTCTCTAAAATAAACCTTAGGGGCCTTAACCTGGCGTTTACTAATATTTTCATGCCAAGGTAATAGTTGCCTAATCATGAAAGTACCGCATAACAAATCCAGATATCGCTTAATAGAGGTATCTGAGTATCCTAGTGAGCGGCCTAATTCTGAGGCATTGAAAATATTTCCATGACAGTGGGTTAGCATCATCCAGAAGCGCCTTAACGTTTGTGCTGGGATTTGAATGCCCAAATTGGGTATATCTTGTTCCAAATATGTTTTGATATAAGCTTCTCGCCATTGCATGCTGGTTTCATCATTTTTAGACAGATAAGAGCGTGGGAATCCGCCACGTAACCAGAGTCTATGCAGATCTGATACTTCTGGGTAGGTGAAGGGGCACAACTCTATATATTGAATGCGTCCAGCTAGGCTTTCGCTAGATTGTTGGATGAGCTGCCTCGAAGCGCTACCCAGAATAAGGAAACGCCTGTCCTTTTGTTCATCTACTAATACGCGTAAAGCAGGAAACAATTCGGGTCGCAATTGAATTTCATCGATGATAATAAGGCCAGACAAAGCCCCTAAAGCCAGCAATGGGTTGTTCAATTTGGCTAAATCATGCGCATTCTCCATATCAAAAAAGTGCACTTCTGGTAAGTATTTCTTCTTATACATTTTGGCAAGCGTTGTTTTTCCACATTGACGAGGCCCAAGTAAGGCACACACGGGATGAACTGAAAAGGCCGCCTGTAACTGCTCCAGATATCGCTTTCGATGTTTCATGTGTTCCATGAAATCTCCAACTTTAAAGAGTATATTTCATGGAAGATAGACTATAAGGTGACTTGATTCAATGCTGGTTTTATATACAGCCTAAAATGAAAGAAGCTTAAGATGATGAGCAATATATAAAAACTACATGTCATGCCAGCCAATGCGCGTCATGCCAGCGAAGGCTGGCATCCAGGTTTTTGACAAAAGTTTTGTATATTTCTGGATGCCGCGGACAAGCCGCGGCACGTAGTAGAGGGGCGTGTGGGGCACGTGGCATAGCGCTGAACGATTACTTAATCAAAAGAGGGTTTATGGTAGAGAGGTGGATATTCTGCATGGTCGTCCTCGCTGGGTACATCGGCCAGTGGATTATTGTCATCAATTTCAGCATGACACCGCATCGCTGGCATTCCTCCATCAAGGGATGGAAAATAGCCAGGTGGTTCAAGCAGCTCAGGCGGGTCAATTAGCGCAAGTGGCTTAAACGGTTTTGAAGTAGATGTTTGACTTTCTTGCTTGGGATTTAGCCATTGTTCGTAATCGGGCTCTCGCCAATAGTCGTAAGCATATCGATGATGTGTTGCAATAATTTCTGTAAATTCCTTATCTTTCATGTCCAGCACTTTGTATAGGTCGTTCAGATTAGGTGATAAGTGATTTATTTTGTATACCGTTAAAATTTCCTCGAATGCACTCAATCGATTTAATTTTGCCGCCAATACGAGTGCAGAGGTTTGTTCACCCTCATATAGCATGGTGGAATCTATGGGGACAGTGCCTTGTTTATAAAAAAACACGTGGTTTGCATAATAGTCGTTGGGAACAGAATGGTTTTTGAAAAGAAGATCATTTTGTTGCCTATCTAATAGTGCTAAGTGGTAGATATTGGGAACATTATGCAAATTACGTGGGTATGAATACGTTAACAAATAAGCTTTTTTTTCGTCTATTGCGCGGTTAGTAAGGGTATGCTTTTCAAAGTTTTCTAATGCGTGAAGACTGCTGTACCATCCGTAGTTAGGAGATTGAAAGAAGCGTCCACTGAGATGTCCATCTAAAAGTTTTTTAATGGAAGTATAAAGAATCAGCTGTCGGCCAGTTTCATCTAATTTTTCAATATAGGGAACTATTTTCGTTAGCTTAAAAGCTGTTTTTGTAGTAACGGAGTCTTGCAAATAAGCAAGAATCATAACTTCTGGTTTCATGAAATTGGGGCTCCTTGATTATTGTCATGCCAAGATTATTGTCATGCCAGCGAAGGCTGGCATCCAGGCCCTCCACGCCGACAATGCGACAAAAGTACCAAATTACTGGATTCCACCCTTCGCGGGCATGACACCTTGAAAGAGTGTGTTACAACACCTTGAGATAGTGTTGTCAAAATAAAAACGTTATTATACACTGATAAAGTTCGTTGAAGTTTGTCGGGTGTGTGGACTTTGACGACACGGTCGGGAGCTAGGGATTACTTCATAATCCGTTAGCCCCCTTGCAAACACTCACCAATAAAGGAAAAGGAAAATTGGCTATGCTTACTGCGCTCAATTCTATGCGATTTCATCGCGAAAATCATGCTAAAAACGACATCAATTCTGAAATTGGTTCATTCACCATCTTAAGTCCACTGCAAACGCCCACGTTTACCCTACAGTTACATCCAATGCTACATCCGGCGCCTAATGCTAATTCAAGTGGAACAACTGTTCGTACAACTGTGAGCCCGACGCCGAGTCCAACCGTTAGGACAACACTTAGTCCCCATGCGATGCGAGGTTTAAATACCAAGGTGGGTACGGTGGCGCATCCGGAACCATTGGGGCACACCTGTTCTCCGGCAGAGTGGCAAGCAGCGGTAGAAGGTCATTCTTCACTTTTATATATTGAGCAGGCATTCTTTTTAACGCGACGAGAAGATCGGCTCAGTATGACGAATGCCTCCATTTGGAAAGTCTTGATACATCGGGCGGAGTTGTCCAGTTATATCTTGGAAATTTCGCACCAGGATATGGCGGAAAGTTTTTTTGTGAGTGAAGCGACCATTCGTGCCAGTTTGGATGCGTTATCCAAAGAAGGGTATATCGACATTCAGGAAAAGCGGTACACCCCTCAGGGCAAAGTGTATGTGTTGTACTTTGGGTTCCCGCGTCGGCTTTTGGCAAAACTAAAGGATTCACTGGGAAAAGTCTCTGAGCAGGCTCGACGCATCGCGGCTGCCGAGCAGGCTCAAAGACAATTCAGTGCAAAGCCGCAGGTAACAAA
>CAYRUP010000170.1:0-3241 GCA_964427485.1 uncultured Coxiellaceae bacterium
GTCCCGCTTGAAAAGCGTCGCGGGATGACGTTCTAACTAACTTTTTCGCTTAGCTTAACGCCTATGGCGCTACCGGAAGAAGGGAGTTTCTAAAACAACTCAACCTCTCTTGCCCCACTAAAATAACTATAAGAATAAATTCGTCCTGACATTCTTAAGCCTTCATTCACATCGTATATAGATTTCAATTTTGGAAGATCCAACTGTGGCAGAGAAAGCAATGCGGCAATCGAATCCATTAATGCAACTTGATTCGCATCCTGCATAAAATCATCCGACTCACCCGATAGCATGAATCCCCAACAATCCCAAGATAACAATTCCATTTTATTTAAGGCGGCCAAATCCTGAATTAATTTGTTTCGAATATACCACCAGCCAGCAACACGTTTTTTAATTCCCGTTCCAAATTGCTGCGCGTTTTTAGTTCCTGCTCGACATAAATTCCATGCTTCCGCCGCCGTAAAAAATGCCGTGTAGGGAATATCATGCGGGCAAAAATCACTCGGTAATTTATATTTTTCAATGAATTCACTATCCATCCGCGCATCGGTTAAACACCAGGATTTTTTATTTTTATCCCAATACTCTAATAAAACTTGATCATGATGAAAGCCAGGAATGTGAAAAGTGGAAAAACCATAACGCAAGCGCGCCGGAATTTTTTTGTGACGCAACATCGAACAAAATAGCAAAGAAAAATCACGGCAACTTCCAATTAATTTTGTTTGCAAACTACGTGGCTGCGATAAAGGAGTATTATTCAATTTTAAAATTTTCTCAATCATCCGTGCAACATAACGCAAATCCAACTCGGCTAATCTTCCAAGTGGGATTAGTTTATGTTGGCTTGCAATATCTAAATGATGCAGCATGAGACCACGTGTTAATTCACTCAGTTCCAAAGGTGCTTCGGGTAATTCGGAAAATAGCGATTGGAACTGACCTGGATCTGTAAAACGGCTTTGCTGTTCGTAATCAATTTCAGGATTCATAATAACCTCTCGAGTTGGGAATAATCGATTTTTCCATTTGAATTTAAGGGTAATGCCGCAAGTTTAATAATCTGTGTTGGCACCCTATATTCAGGTAACGTTTCACGCGCCTTTTTAAGTAAATCCTCTACCGTAAAACGGGTGTGACTGACAAAGGCAACCATAGTTTCCACATGGGTATTTTTTGCGATTGGCCAAGGCAATATAGCAACGGAAGGCGTTTCCGCGATTTTTTGTAACGCTAACTCGATCTCAAGTTTCATCACACAACGGCCCCGAATTTTTAATTGATCATCCAAGCGTCCTTTAAAAATGAATCCTACTTTCTCATCCCACATAACAAGATCACGCGTGCGATACCATAATTGTCCATTTGACTCCAATCGAAAAAAACGCTGTTCAGTAAGCAATGGATTACGCCAATAATGTGAAACGACCTGAGGTCCTGCTAAACAAAGTTCACCTATTTCTCCCTGAGACACAGATTCATTTTTCTCATTAAGAATTCGGTATTCCAATTGTGGAAATGGAAATCCGATTGGAACACATTCGTTATGCAATAAATTTGGCTGCCAGAGAAAACCAGTACATGCTACAGCCGCTTCTGTGGGACCATATAAATTATCTATACTCGAATTAGGCGCGGCTTTTTTCCACAGTGCAGCCAGTGAATTCGATAAGACTTCACCGCAAAAAACACTGTAATGTAATGAACTAAGTGATGCCGATTCCAATTGACCTATTTGTTGCAAAAAAAGAATAGTGGAAGGTACGGATGCCCAAAATGTAAGGCGATGTTGATCCATAAATTGCTGCCAATGAATAAGATGCTGACTTGAAACAGAATACACACAAGCGCCTACTGCCCATGCAACAAATAAATCATGCACGGAAAAATCAAATGTTAAATCAGCTAACTGACTGAATCGATCCGTTTCACAGGGCTTGCTACGGCACACCATGTTTTCCACATAAGTTAATGCATTCTGATGGCTGACTAGAATTCCCTTGGGTTTGCCCGTGCTGCCTGAAGTAAACAATAAATAAGCGTAAGAATTTTTGAATACAGGGTATTTAAAAAAACATTGCGTATTGACATAAACAATCTGATGATGCGTTTTCTCTAACTCTACTGTCGTATAATTGGGTTCTTGAAAAATAAAAATGACTGGCCTTTTAATTTCATCTGCCATTTTTTTTGCGTAATCTGAAAGCGCGGTATCAACAATAAGCAAATCTGTATCGATAGCCTCCAAAAAATTTAGGTTAGCATTGACAGGATAATTAGGATTAAGCGGGACATAGGTTTTATCCGCTAATAACGTCGCAATGATGGCAGAATAAGCTGTAATATTACGCTTAGATAAAATAACACAACGTTCTGCATTAAAATGCTTAATCGTTTCCGCAAGACGCATCGCCCTTTCGTACAAACTGCGGTAGGTATAAAATTTATTTTCAACCCATAATGCTGATCGATCTGGAAAACGAAACACATTTTTTAAAAATAATTCAATTAACGATGTAGTTTTAATACTTGACATAATCACATTCTCAATACTGAAATACTGCCGCAGCAAAGACTGCGCCCAAACCTACTGTCGCCATAACATAATAATCACCACTCACAAAAATTTGTTCATCTTTGGCAGAAACATAATTAATAAAAATATCGGCGCCAAAACAATGTGAATATTTTCTGACATTTTTAAGATAAATTTTTTCCGCAGCGATTTCTAAAAGATTGGCAACACGTTTCCAAGAATGGATATTGACATTATGTGGAATGATTATTTTAATCTGTTCTTTGGTTAGATTTGCTTTTTGTATCGCGTCCAATATGGTGGCTGAGAGTGTTTTAGCGTAATTCATTTCAAATTCATTCGCATCTTCAGGAGACATCCAAATTCCTTTGGCATATTTACCCTCGATTTTGGTAGAAATAGAAATCAATTTATTTACACTTCCTTGTCTGCCTAATAAAATTGCTGCAGATGCATCGCCTAAAATAGAAGTATTGGGAATACATTGCAAAACTGGCGTAAATGCATAGTCACCGCATACCACAATTGCTTTACTCTTTTTGTCATTAGGCAGCACATGCGCCAAAAGATCTAAAGATGCAATCGTTGAAGCACAATTATTCACAGAGGTTCCTAATGCAACAGCGGATTCAAGCTGCAAATGTTGCTTGATTTTTCGAACAATGGAATAGCCAAACGGATTTATCACTTTTGCGGTGTGGC
>CAYRUP010000171.1:0-3234 GCA_964427485.1 uncultured Coxiellaceae bacterium
GGGATTTATACGTATTTACATAGTTTTTATACGGATCCCGCACGTCCTACTGGAGTCAATAATTTGGTACTACCCAATACGGCGATGGCTGGAATTATTGTTGCTTATCAAGGACAGCAGGTATTGGCAAGCGATTTTAAACAATCTCAGCGCACGTTTGGTCATGCGATGCAATGGTATGATGTGTTAGAGCAGCAAACGAGTGGAACGCTGTCACCAAAGGAATTTGATGCCACCATAACGGATGTCGTGAATTTCTTAAGTTATGCAGCAGAACCTTATTATATTCAACAAACCCGGTTAGGCTATTGGGTGATTGGATTTTTATTAATATTGTTTGTTTTGTTGTATTTATTAAAAAAAGAATATTGGAAAGATATTAAGAAAAATAATTATGCTGAAAATAAAAAACGTAGAAACTAAAATTTTTTCAAACTATTTCAAAATTTTAAATCAACTGCAAGAGTTGATTTTTTCGTGTTATATCAAGCGTGATTATTTTGAGAAACGTTATCAATATGAAGAAAACATCCAACAAATACGCAAACAATTATTTGAAGTCATGAAAAAACTGCGCTTACTCTTTGGCGGCGAGACAAAAAAAATCAGTCAATTTGAAAATTTATATGAAATTATTTTTTCATTGGGCACGTTGAAATTGCGTGTCCCAGATCAAGCGACATTCGAAGTATGCGAAAATGAAATGAAAATTTTGTCAAATTGTCTTGCAAAAATTTTGCTTGGTTTTTCTCTGCATAAAAATTCGTTGCCGCAATTAATCGATGCATTCGCTGGTGCTGTCAATGGATTTGAAGAGTTGTATCAAAGTACCTTGCAAGTGGTTTCCTATGAGCCGATTGTGTTTTTATTTTTTGTGCAAGATCTTATTGCCTTAAGAGAGGAATTTCAGTTTTTTGCAACGGAGTTCGGCGCATGCTAAATGTATTCAAATTAAATAAATTTCGCTATATGTTGAGTCTTTTTGTGGCCTGCTTAATTGCATTCGTTGTGAATTATTATTATGCGCAAAGTGCTTGTTATCTCCTTCCATTGACGACAGTTTATGTGATGCAAACACCGATTGGTAATTCCTTTTATCAAGGCATGCGACGGTTGGCGTTAATTGTTATTTTTGTGGCATTCGTTTCACTCATTATTTTTTCGATGCCATTTTTTTATATGATGATGCATGATGTGATTATGGGTGCTCTGATTGGTATCTTGGCCAATTTGCTTATTTTACCGCGTCGCGCAGACACGGAATTTCGTTTGGCTCTATTGCCTTTGGTGCAAAGTTATAACAATTATTTTATGAAAAGTGTCGATCTATTATTACAAAAAGATGCAATTCAATCGGGAAATGCGCGTATCGAAAAACAATTACAGATTTTACCCGCATGGGTTTATACAGCGGGTTTTGATAGTGGATTACAAACGGGCTATCGTTTTTTTTTAGTGAAACTGACGGAAGTCAGTGATGTATTGTTTGCGATGCATCATCTTGCGCGTCACACTTATGATAAAGAATTGATTGCAAAAATCCGCTTGCCATTATTGCAATGCACAGAGTATGTCTCTCAATTTTTTTCAGCGGTTGCGACTGTACTTCAATTAAAAGAACTGGCGGAAGAAGTTAACGATTTGGAAAAAGAAGTGGCTGAATTAGAAAAACAATTTCAACTCGTTGTTCCACTTAGTTTAGAGTTGTTGGATATGAAACGTGATTATGTTTATTTGGCGGCGTTTATTTATTATTTTAAAGATTTACGCAACTTATTGGTTAAATTGGGGGAGGCATTGCGGTAAGATTCTCCACCCGTTGACAATTATTCACAAAAATCCCGCAAGTGCTACTTTTAAAATGAAGCTTATTGAGCTACAATTGAAGCTAATAAAGCTACAAAAGGTTGCAAGCATCATCAAATTCAGGAAAGAGTTAAAAAATTTCAGAAAGAAAGTAAAAAACCAACCTCAAGAGCTCTCGAGTTGCTAGTGAAATACGGTCTTGTCGAAATAATTCCGGTACCACTTGAAAGTAAAGAAGAAGGCAGTAAGCTGCGCAAGAAGTAGTGTCATCCTGAGCGCAGCGAAGGATCGCCTTATCATAATTTAGTGATCCTTCGCTGCACTCAGGATGACGATGCACGGAGTGTCCGACAATCAAACCTCTTTATCCAAACAACTCTCCGTCGGCCTTTCCTCCAAACTCGCTTCACCTGGATACAAAGTCTCTGCCCCCCATTCAGACCACGCACCATCATACAGTGAATGCTCTGAGTTATTCATCAATTCAAGCACAAAATTCAAGATAGGAGCTGTTATTCCAGAACCACAAGTCGTAATTGTTTTTGCAGAAACATCAATTCCCACATCAGTTAACGTTCGGCGGATTTTCTCAATCGGATGAAAACGCCCGTCTTTATCAAAAAACGATGTATAAGGAAAACAATGGCTACCTGGAATATGACCAACACGCATTCCTGGACGTGATTCCGGCCCGCCTGCATAACGAACCGCGTGACGCATATCTACAACTTGATAAGTGGGATTCTTAACATTTTCTTTCATTTGCGCGAGAGAACACAAAAACTCGAGGTGAAGTTTGACTGTATATTGCCTAGGCGTGTTTGATACTGCGCCTGACTCCGTTTTACCACCGTATTTTTCCCAGGCAGGCAGTCCACCATCCAAAATATATAATTGATGTGGATTATGTCCAAATATTCGAAACATCCACAGCGCGCGACACGCGGTATGCAAATCACTGTTATCATAAAAAATAATTTTGTAATCATCGCGGATGCCCAATGCGCCTAATTTTTCGCTGAGAATTTTTTCATCCAAAATCAAGGTGTTGGGGACGGGATTGGTTTGATCGTGAAATTCATTCAAATCAAGAAAATGCGCATCGATAATGTGTTTATCCAAAAACTCTTGTTTTGCATTGCGTCCGGCTAGAGGCAAATGCCAGCTTGTATCTAAAATGATGACGGATTTTTGATTTTTTCGAAACTTGTCCAACTGCGTGGGATTAATTAACCAAGGCATACATTTCATCTCTTATTTGTTTTTGATGGGCTATTATAACCAATAAACAAACACAAATAAAAATAACCATACCACATCGACAAAATGCCAATACCAAGAAACGGCTTCAAAGCCAAAGTGATGCGCAGGTTGAAAATGTCCTTTCAGACAGCGGATGAAGATAATGATCAACATGGTGATCCCAAG
>CAYRUP010000172.1:0-3218 GCA_964427485.1 uncultured Coxiellaceae bacterium
TCAGTTAGCGGGTATGCGTGGTTTGATGGCGAAACCAGATGGCTCGATTATTGAAACACCCATTACAGCTAATTTCCGTGAAGGATTGAACGTATTACAGTACTTCATTTCAACTCACGGTGCGCGTAAAGGTCTTGCAGATACCGCGTTAAAAACCGCTAATTCAGGTTACTTAACCCGTCGTTTGGTCGACGTAGCTCAAGATTTGGTGATTACCGAAGGGGATTGTGGCACCTCTCAAGGTGTTACTATGACGCCATTAATCGAAGGTGGCGACGTGGTAGAACCATTGCACGAACGTGTATTAGGTCGTGTGGCTGCGCATGATATACATGAGCCTGCGACTAACAAGGTGGTTGTAACCTCTGGAACATTACTCGATGAAAAATTAGTTGCTCGATTAGAAGAGTTAACAATTGATCAAATTTATGTTCGTTCGCCAATTACTTGCGAATCACGCTATGGAATTTGCTCCGCATGCTATGGCCGCGACTTGGCACGTGGACATAAAGTTAATATTGGTGAGGCTGTGGGTGTCATTGCCGCACAGTCAATCGGTGAACCGGGTACTCAGTTAACCATGAGAACATTCCATATCGGTGGCGCGGCATCCAGAGCAACGGCAGCAAACAATGTGCAAATTAAGTTGGCTGGCCGAGTTAAGTTACATAATATTAAAATTATTCAGCATCATAGCGGAAAATTTATTGCGGTTTCACGTTCCGGTGAATTGGCTGTAGTCGATGAGCATGGTCGTGAGCGTGAACGATATAAGATTCCATACGGCGCTGAAATTTCCGTACCCGATGGTTCAAAAGTTGATTCCGGCCAGATCGTGGCGAATTGGGATCCACATAGCCATCCCGTTATCACTGAAGTTGCAGGTAAGATCAAGTTCGCTGACTTGATCGAAGGCGTCACAATGAATCGTCAAACAGACGAACTTACCGGCCTAAGCAGCATTGTTGTTACCGATCCAAAACAACGTAGCAGCAGCGGTAAAGAATTGAAACCAATGATTAAATTGGTGGATGAAAAAGGTGATGATTTATACCTTGCAGGTACAAACTTACCAGCTCAATACTTTTTGCCGCCGGATGCTATTGTTAACTTTGAAGATGGAGCAAAAGTGAAAATCGGTGACGTGTTAGCGAGAATTCCACAAGAAACCTCAAAAACACGTGATATTACCGGTGGTTTGCCACGCGTAGCGGATTTATTCGAAGCAAGAAGGCCGAAAGATCCATCTATTTTGGCAGAAATTTCAGGCATCATAAGTTTTGGCAAAGAAACCAAAGGCAAGCGTCGTTTAGTCATCACATCAACCTCGGGCGATGTGCATGAAGAACTCATTCCGAAGTGGCGTCACGTCAATGTGTTTGAGGGTGAGCATGTTGAAAAGGGTGAAGTGATTGCAGAAGGATCATTGAATCCACACGATATTTTACGTTTGCTGGGCACCAATGCCTTGACTAATTTTATCGTAAACGAAGTCCAAGATGTATATCGCTTACAAGGTGTAAAAATCAACGATAAGCATATTGAGGTCATTATCCGTCAGATGTTACGTAAAGTATTTGTTGCGCATCCAGGTGATACTAACTTCTTGAAGGGTGAGCAGGTCGAATTTGGTCAGTTACGTGATGAAAATGATCGAGTGAGCAAAGAAGGTAAGATGATTGCTCGTCATGATCATATCTTATTGGGTATTACCAAGGCCTCACTTGCAACAGAATCCTTTATTTCTGCCGCATCATTCCAAGAAACAACCCGCGTATTGACTGAAGCTGCAGTGAGCGGAAAAATCGATGAGTTGAGAGGGTTAAAGGAAAATGTGATCGTGGGTCGCCTGATACCTGCAGGTACTGGGTTGGCATATCATTCAGAACGTCGAGTTAAACGACGGGGTCGTGCAGAGCATCGCAATGAAGATATGAAGTAAAAATAGATTACAGGCTAACGCATTAGCTTAGCCTGTAAAATCTACAATTTTCTGGAAATTGCCCAGACATTTATCCAGAAATCGGCTATACTGTTTCAAATAAGAAAAAGGGAAAAAACGGAATTGTCTATAAGTTTTATATGAGAAGTCCTAATGGACGACCAAGAAGCTCATAAAAACCAAAAAAGTTACTACTTTTAGCTAACTAGGCTTGACATATCGCTTACTCCTTATTTAGAATCGCGCCTCCTCCTAATGAGTTAGGAGTGCAGCGCTACATTGTTTTGAATTTTTGGATATAACTGTTTAAAGGCTGGAGTTCACGAATGCCAACGATTAATCAGCTTGTGAGAAAGCCACGAGCACCAAAACTAGCGAAGTCTAACGTGCCTCATTTGGGGAAGTGCCCTCAAAAGCGTGGTGTATGCACACGTGTATATACAACAACCCCTAAGAAGCCAAACTCCGCATTGCGTAAAGTCGCGCGTGTTCGATTGACTAACGGTTCAGAAGTTACAACTTATATCGGCGGTGAAGGTCATAACCTGCAAGAACACTCTGTTGTGCTGATCCGTGGTGGTCGTGTAAAAGACTTACCTGGTGTGCGTTATCACACAGTGCGTGGAAGTTTAGATACGGCGGGTGTAGCGAATAGACGTAGAGGTCGTTCGAAGTACGGTGCAAAGAAACCGAAAGAATAGTATCAACTAGATTAGTATTCATGGGAATTTAGCAATGCCAAGAAGAAAAGCTGCGATTAAAAGAGAGACACTGCCTGATCCACTATACGGTAGTCAACGATTAGCTAGGTTTATTAATGTCGTAATGCGCGCAGGCAAAAGATCGATTGCTGAGCGGATTGTATATACGGCTTTAGACGAAGTTTCCAAACGTCTGAAGAAAGGTAAGCCAGCAGGTAAAAAAGACGAAGCTGAAGGCGGATCAGAGGGCTCAAGCACAACAGGAAAATCAGGTGTTGCTTTTAATAAAGATGCTCTGGAAATCCTGGATAAAGCTTTAAATAATATTCGCCCAACGGTAGAAGTTAAATCTCGCCGTGTTGGTGGTGCGACATACCAAGTGCCAGTTGAAGTTGACGCAGAGCGTGGGCTTGCCTTGGCGATGCGATGGATTGTCAAAGCTTCAAAGGATCGTGGTGAAAAAACAATGATTTTACGTTTGGCTGCGGAAATGCTGGATGCGCATGAAGGGCGTGGCACGTCAGTTAAGATGCGTGATGATATGCATAGAATGGCTAAGGCAAACCAAGCCTTTG
>CAYRUP010000173.1:0-3133 GCA_964427485.1 uncultured Coxiellaceae bacterium
GGAATAATCCAGAATATTTAAAAAATATTGTGGCAGATATTTTAAAAGAAGCAAAAAAACAAGGTGCAACTGATGCGGAAGTGGATGTTGGCGTAAATAAAGGATTTACAGTATCAGCCCGAATGCGGGAGGTTGAGTCAGTCGAATATCATCAAGATAAGATTATTGATATCACAGTCTATTTTGGTCAGCGTACCGGTTCATCCAGTTTGTCCGATTTACGTCCAGAGGCAATTCAAAAAGCAGTTGAAGCGGCTTGTAATATTGCCCGTTTTACCGATAAAGATGATTATGCCGGTCTTGCTGAGGAAGCCTTACTCGCTTTTAATTATCCCAATTTGGATTTATCGCATCCCTGGGATATTACGGTTGAGCAAGCCGTCGAAATGGCTTTGCAATGCGAAAGTATCGGATTAGCTAAAGACAAACGAATAAAAAACTCCGAAGGCGCATCCATTTCAACGACTGGAGGTTGGCATGCTTATGGAAATTCTCGAGGTTTTTTAGGGGTTTATGCCGCGACACGCCATGATTTGAGTTGTGCTTTGATTGCAGAAGAAGGCGATGACATGCAGCGTGATTATAGTTATACTTTGTCCTGCGATCCTAATTTATTAGAACCGATTGAAACAGTTGCTATGAGGGCAGCGGAAAAAACACTTTCTCGTTTAGGCGCAAAACGGCTTTCCACACGACGTGTACCCGTTATATTTATTGCAGAAGAGGCGCGGGGTTTGCTGGGACATTTCGTTGCTGCCATATCAGGTGGCAATCTTTATCGGAAAAGTTCCTTTTTATTAGATCAACTCCATAAACCTATTTTTTCCCGACATATTCAAATAGATGAGCGTCCACATCTTTTAAAATCATTGGGAAGTGCTCCATTTGATGAAAATGGGGTAGCGACTCGTCCAAATGTGTTTATTGATCAGGGGATCTTACAGAATTATTCACTGGGTGTTTATTCTGCGCGCAAATTGGGTATGCAAACCACAGGCAATGCAGGTGGCGTCCATAATTTATTTATTAATACGGGTAAAAAAGATTTAACTGGGTTATTAAAAATGATGGGTACGGGCTTACTCGTAACGGATTTAATGGGGCAGGGTGTCAATTTAGTGACAGGTGATTATTCACGGGGCGCCACGGGTTTTTGGGTGGAAGATGGAGAAATTCAATATCCGGTAGAAGAGATTACCATTGCGGGTAATTTACGTGATATGTATGCACATCTTATCGAAGTGGGTAATGATGTGGATAAGCGAGGGAATATTCAAACAGGATCGATTTTATTAGAAGAAATGATGATAGCTGGGGATTGATTATGCGAATTTTTATGGGTTTTTTACTCATTTTATGTTTTTTGGGTCCGACAAAAATATTAGCGTCACCCACCGATGCTTTGCATTTAGATTGGCTCGACAAAAAGATAGATCCTGCTAAAGATTTTTTTGATTATGCCAATGGGGGTTGGAAGAAAAAAAATTCGATTCCTGCTGCCTATCCGAGTTGGAATAATTTTTCTATTCTGCAAGAACGGAATCAATTATTAATAAAAAATCTGATTGAGACAGCAGCCCATCAAACACACAAAATACCAGGAAATATTGAACAAAAGGTGGGTGATTTTTATTTTAGTGGTATGGATGAAGCTACGATCAATAAAGTGGGAGATAAACCTTTAGAGTCTCAGTTTAAGTTGATCGATGACATCAAAGATGCAAATGAATTGCAACGTGTCATCGCAGAATTACAGATGAAGGGAGTTGATGCATTATTTGATTTTGGTGAAATGCAAGATTTTAAAGACAGCCGCATTGTAATTGGTGTAGCAAGTCAGGGTGGGTTGGGATTACCGGATCGTGATTATTATCTTAAGAACGATAAAAAATTTCAGCAAATTCGTGCAGCCTATTTGCAACACATTAAAAAAATGTTTGTATTACTAGGCGATGATAATGTAAAAGCAACATCTGAAGCAAAAACCATTCTTACCATTGAAACGACACTTGCAAAAGCTTCTATGTCACGCATTGCAATGCGGGATCCGCATGCGATTTATCATCCAATGACACTTGCCGAATTGCAAAGTGTAACACCTGATTTTTCCTGGCCGCATTATTTTAGTGAAATAGGACATCCAGAAATCAAGCAAATTAATTTCGCCACACCGGATTTTTTTGCTGCATTGAATTCACAATTAAAAACAGTATCGCTCGCTGATTGGAAAACGTATTTACGCTGGCATGTGATTCATGCTTTTGCACCATTTTTATCAAAACCATTTGATAAAGAAAATTTCAATATGTTGGTGGTATTAAGTGGCGTTGAAAAACAATTACCGCGATGGAAGCGTGTAGTTAATACAGAGAATGGCGCATTGGGTTTTGCGATTGGTAAAATGTATATCGATAAAACATTTCCGCCCTCTTCTAAACTCCAAGTGATCGATATCATCAATAATATTCGTAAAGCGTTGGAAAGTGATCTGGCACACATTGATTGGATGACACCGGAAACCCGTCAAGCGGCGCTTATTAAGCTAAAAGCGATGGGTCAACGGGTAGGTTACCCAGACAAGTGGTGGGATTATTCTGCGCTCACAATTGATAAAGGGCCTTATGTATTGAATGTGATACGTGCAAGTGAATTTCTCAATCAACGTGAACTGAATAAAATTGGCAAACCTGTTGATGAAACAGAATGGGACATGACGCCGCAGACAATTAATGCTTATTATGATCCTTCAATGAATAGATTAAATATTCCTGCGGGTATTTTACAACCGCCATTTTTCGATCCTAAAGCATCGGCTGCCATTAATTATGGTGCGATCGGTTTTGTTATTGGACATGAAATGACGCATGGTTTTGATGATCAAGGTGCGCAGTTTGATAGTACTGGCAATTTAAAAAATTGGTGGTCTGCGGAGGATTTGAAAAAATTCCAGGCGACGACCAAGCAAATTGCCACGCAATTTTCTCAATATAAAGTGAATGGCAATGTGCATGTGCAAGGTAAATTAGTGATGGGTGAGGCGACAGCCGATTTGGGCGGACTTATTCTGGCATTGCGTGCTTATCATGCTTCGGATGCTTACAAGTTAGCAAAAAATAGGGATGGTTTTACCCCT
>CAYRUP010000174.1:0-3094 GCA_964427485.1 uncultured Coxiellaceae bacterium
AAAACCGTTGAGTCCTTACGGGCTCCGGGGGTTCGAATCCCTCTCTCTCCGCAAAATTGATTAGCAAAGCCTGTGGGGTATTAAGTTGATTAAGGTTTTATTGGTTGATGATCATGAGCTTGTACGAATAGGCATTAAGCGCCTACTGCAGGATGTGACCGGCATGAAAGTTGTCGGTGAAGTAAGCACAGGTGAAGAGGCTATTAAATTAGCCAAGGAATTAATACCAGACGTTGTTCTAATGGATGTTCAAATGCCAGGCATTGGCGGTCTTGAAGCAACTCGAAAAATGATTCGTCATAACCCAGACATTAAAGTTCTTGCATTAACCGTATGTGATGATGAACCTTATCCCTCCCGTTTTTTACAAGCAGGAGCCGCAGGTTATATTACCAAAGGGTGCGACCCTGATGAAATGATTCGCGCCATCCGCACTGTTCATTCGGGCCAACGTTATATCAGCTCTGAGATTGCCCAACAACTTGCCTTGAAACGATTCGCAAAAGATGAAGAATCTCCGCTTGATATTCTATCTGAACGCGAACTGCAAATAATGTTAATGATTACCAGCGGCCAAAAAGTCCAAGAAATCTCTGATAAATTGTGCTTAAGTCCTAAAACAGTCAATAGTTATCGTTATCGTATCTTTGAAAAACTAAATATTAATAGTGACGTCGAACTCACTTTATTAGCCATTCGCCTTGGTTTGGTTGAAGGACACAAGTCTTCTGCAGAAGAATCATAGACCTGTATTTTGCTCTACATAATGACATATCTTTTCAATTTCTAGCGTTATACTTGAACTGTGCTTTGGCCATCTTTAAAAGCGGATCTAAAGTTTTTCATCCTGAGTGAAGCGAAGGATCATTCGACATACATCGAGTGATCCTTCGAGCAAAAGGCGCTCTCAGGATGACAATATTTTTTAAGCCATTTGCAAAAATGGCCAAAGTCCAGTTAAAGACACTTCAGTAAAATGTAGGTTTTCATATGTTTAATAGCAAAGATTTTCTCAGTAATATCACAAGTCAGCCGGGCGTTTACCAAATGCTCGATGAAAAAGGGGTTATTGTCTATATCGGAAAAGCACGTAATTTAAAAAAACGTTTAACCAGTTATTTTTCCAAAACAGCCAAAGATATCAAAACCCAAACGATGCTTAAACATGTGAAAAATATTGATATCACCGTGACTCATACTGAAAATGAAGCGCTATTACTGGAATGCAATTTAATCAAAAAACACAAGCCCCATTATAACGTTTTATTCCGGGATGATAAAAGCTATCCTTATATTCTTATAACCGATGACAAGCCATATCCGCGCATCGATTTTTATCGGGGCAACAAAAAGCGTGGCGGAAAATTTTTTGGTCCATTTCCACATGCGACAGCGGTGCGTGAAACGATTAATTTAATTGAAAAATTATTTCAATTGCGTAACTGCACAAATAGTTTTTTTGCCGCACGCACACGACCGTGCATGCAGCATCAAATCGATCGCTGCACAGGACCTTGTGTCGGATTGATTTCGCCGGAAGAATATCAAGAGCATGTTCGTCATGCCATATTATTTTTGGAAGGTAAAAATGATCAAGTCATTGTTGAATTAACCAAAAAAATGGAGAAAGCCGCCAATACTTTGAATTTTGAAATGGCTGCTGAAATACGTGATCAAATTACAAAATTACGTGAAATTCAAGCACGACAATACGTGAGCTCCGAGCATGGCGAAGTGGACGTTATAGGATTAGCCGTTGCAGCAGGTATCGTCTGCATTCAATTGTTAGTTATCCGCGGCGGCAGAATATTAGGTAGTCGCGCTTATTTTCCGAATGCGCCTGTCAGAGCTACGAGCGAAGAAATTTTAACTTCATTTCTTACTCAGCATTATTTAAGGAGTGGACATCACACTGAAATTCCTAAAGAAATTATTTTAGATGTTCATTTGCCGGATCAAGATTTACTAGCGAATGTCTTCTCTGAACAAGCACAACATAAAGTGATATTTTCATCGGGTGTACGTGGCGAACGTAAAAAATGGTTGGAAATTGCAACGAATAGTGCGAAAGAATCTGTGACGAGTCAATTGTTGAATAAAGCCAATTCGCGCGAACGATTTGATGCTTTGCAAAAAATTCTGCAATTACCTCATCCACCCCAATTTATTGAATGTTTTGATATCAGTCACAGCATGGGTGAAGCTACCGTCGGTTCATGTGTGGTATTTAATAAAGAAGGGCCAGTCAAAAGCAATTATCGTCGATTCAATATTACCGATATCACGCCAGGCGATGATATTGCTGCTATGCGTCAAGCTTTAACCCGCCGTTACAAAAAACTGCAATCGGATGACGCGAGACTGCCGGATGTATTATTAATTGATGGAGGGATACCACAATTAAATGCTGCGAAAAGTGTATTAGCTGAATTAGAAATTCATTCTATTTTTTTAGTCGGCGTAGCGAAAGGCGTAACGCGCAAACCGGGTTTTGAAACACTGCATTTTATCGAAAAAAATCCACTGCATTTACCTTCTGATTCCTTAGCGCTTCATCTCATTCAACAAATTCGCGACGAAGCACATCGTTTTGCAATCACCGGTCATCGACTGCGCCGCGACAAAAAACGCGTGACTTCTTCTTTAGAATTGATACCCGGTGTAGGTGCAAAAAGACGCCGCGAATTATTGCGATACTTTGGTGGTATTCAAGCCATAAATCGTGCTAGTCTTGAGGAAATTGCAAAAGTACCTGGAATAAGTCAGGCTTTAGCGCAAAGAATTTTCAGAGCGTTACATAATTTAACGGTGTAAGCATGGTAAATTTACCTAATATTCTCACTTTTGTCCGGATATTAGTGATCCCATTTCTCGCTTTCGTATTTTACTTACCATTTGTCTGGGGACATCTTGCTGCAGCAATATTATTTGCCTTTGCCTGCATTACGGATTGGCTTGATGGTTATTTGGCGCGCAGTTTAAAATTATCCACTAAACTAGGCGCATTTTTGGATCCTGTTGCTGACAAAGTCATGGTGTCTGTCGTTTTAGTGTTATTAGTCGGTGAACCTCAATTTCAGTTTCTCACAATTTC
>CAYRUP010000175.1:0-3094 GCA_964427485.1 uncultured Coxiellaceae bacterium
GGGTGAATGTTAACCGTTTGCCCTGAGGAGGCGCGCAGCGCCGTCTCGAAGGGCGCCGTCTCGAAGGGTCTACTTAATCTGCACACCCTTTTTTTCCAACGTCTTAACAAGCACATCCCAAGGTTGATCTTCCACCAGCCAATAAGTACTCTTGCGATTGGAAATCCCAGTGACTTCTTTAACCATACAAATAGAAACCGACTTTTCACAATCCAAAGCTTCAACCTTCCCAGGCGTGATCACTTCACAACTGATTGTAAAGTTTTTACGATTCACTAATAACGCCGATGAATTTCCACTACGCAAATAAGACGACCAACCTGCGCTCGCGGCTGCGCGCTCGACTGGGTGATCAATCCAAATACTTTGTATCGTTTTATTTTTGAAAAAATAAACCGTCGTAGGGTGCAACTCATCAGGACCGGGCAAGATGATTTGTTTATTCTGGGCTTTTATTGTAATCGGCGTACAAATTACATCGGCCGCAAATACATTAAAACTCATCAGTACAAACACGCTGGCTAGAAGCAAACTTCGCATTTAAATCTCCTAAATAGCAACTTCCGCTTTAATATGCGGATGCGCATGATAATTCCCAATTTCAAAATCTTCAAATTGATACTCAAACAGTGACGCAGGTTTACGTTTTAAAACTAACTGCGGCAAAACATGAGGCGTGCGTGTCAATTGTAAATCGACCTGTTCCAAATGATTCAGATAAAGATGACAATCACCCCCGGTCCAAATAAATTCTCCCACTTCAAGGTCACACTGTTCTGCCACCAAGTGTGTTAACAAAGAATAAGAAGCAATATTAAAAGGCACGCCTAAAAAAGCATCTGCAGAACGTTGATAAAGCTGACAAGATAATTTTTTGTTAACGATATTAAATTGAAATAACAAATGGCAAGGCTGCATACGCATTTTAGCTAAATCACTCACATTCCAGGCACTGACGACCAAGCGCCGCGAATCTGGATTTTTTTTAATTTCTTCCACTATCCAATGCATTTGATCAATTGTATTGCCCTCTGGTGTTTGCCAAGCACGCCATTGCTTGCCGTAAATGGGACCTAAACTGCCATTTTCATCGGCCCATTCATCCCAGATTGTGACGTTATTTTCATGCAAATAACGTAAATTCGTATCGCCTTTCAAAAACCAAAGCAATTCGTGAATAATACTCTTTAAGGATAATTTCTTCGTCGTTACCAAAGGAAAGCCATGACTTAAATTAAAACGCATTTGATATGCAAATACACTTCGAATGCCAACGCCAGTTCGATCCGCTTTTTCAACACCGTTATCGCGAATGTGGCGTAAAAAATTTAGGTATTGCTGCATACAGGATTTCCTTTATGTCGATATGCCCATAGTAGCAAAATGCCGCCCAAAATAATCATTGGAATTGATAATAATTGTCCTTTCGTCATCCAGCCAAAGGCAACATAGCCAATTTGGGGGTCCGGTTCACGAAAAAATTCCACACTAAAACGAAATACACCATATAACATTGAAAACAAACCTGCGACCGCCCAGCGCGGACGTTCTTTGCTGGAAAAAATCCATAACACAGTAAACATCACAACGCCTTCCAGAAAAAACTCGTACAATTGCGAAGGATGACGCGGCATATCTCCTCCACCTGGAAAGATCATCGCCCAAGGCACGTCCGTCACGCGCCCCCATAATTCGCCATTAATGAAGTTCCCGATGCGGCCTGCTCCCAATCCAATTGGCACCACTGGCGCAATGAAATCAAAGACTTCTCCGAGCGGTTTATCTATTTTGCGGGCAAAAAGCCACATCGCTATGATAACGCCAATCAAACCGCCATGAAATGACATACCACCTTCCCAAATAACAAAAATGCGCCATGGGTGATAAATCATATTGTCAAAATTGTAAAAAAGCATATAGCCTAAACGGCCGCCCACAATAATACCGAGCGCAGCATAAAATAACAGGTCCGATAATTGCTCTGCATTAAACCCGCGCGGCGACGTACGTAAACGTAAAGTTAGCAAACCCCAGCCGCCCAAAAAACCAATGAGATACATCAACCCATACCAGTGCACAGGCAATGGACCTAGATGAAATGCAACAGGATCAAAGTTTGGATACGTCAACATGCTCTATTTAATACCTGCGTTATTTTGAAAGCCACAACATATCACAAGCCATTAACAATAAAAACAATCCGAAAATCCGTTTTAAAAATTCTCTCGGCAATTTATGCGCAAACATAGCCCCAACCGGCGCAAATAAAGTGCTGGAAAAAGCCACCCCTAAAAATGCGGGCCAATAAATATAGCCTGTGCTCCAGGGAATCGGAATAAGCGAAAAAAATCCTGCGATCATAAAACTAATCGTTGCCGTCACACCCACAGATAAACCACAAGCAACAGAAGTACCTGTAGCTTCGCGCATATCCATTTTGCAGCGTAGTAAAAAAGGCACCAATAAGGTCCCTCCTCCAACACCGAGTAAACTGGATAAAGCGCCAATAAAAACCGAAGCGATGCGCACCAGTGGCTTGGAAACTCGCTCTGCTGCATTTATTCTGGATGTCATGAATAGCATCTCGCTACCAATCAAGAATAAAAAGACACCGAAGATCACTTGCAGATAAATAGAAGGGAGAAAATGCGCTACCAGCGCTCCTAAAAATGATCCAATCACCAACCCAGGCAACATCAAAACAAACATAGACCAACGCACTGCTTTCAATTTATGGTGCGCATACATGGAAGAAAGCGACGTTGTTATTACAATAGCAAGTGAAGTTCCCACCGCCATTTGCATGATGTAATTATCTGGAATAACGCCATAATGTAAATAAACTGCCGAAAGCGCAGGAATAACCACGACTCCGCCACCTACGCCGAATAATCCCGATAAGACGCCGGCAAATGCACCGATGACTACATAAATACTTAACATGTTAAATTTCCTAGTTTGTCCACACCCTCATCCCCGGCCCTTCTCCCGTAAACGGGAGAAGGGAGATTTAGCTCCCTTCTCCCCGCTTGCTGGGTGAAGGGCCGGGGGTGAGGGTGGCGAAAATCTGGAACACCCCCACCTGAAAAGCCCC
>CAYRUP010000176.1:0-3084 GCA_964427485.1 uncultured Coxiellaceae bacterium
GCACGCCGGGACGACGTGTTGTGGGGTTGAAATAAATTTTTGTCGTGTACTAAGGGTTTTTTATTAAAATATCGCTGGTTTAAATATGTTAGTATATAGACTAAGACTCCCATCTTATGGCGTGAGGAGGATTCAAAAATGAAAACAAAGCTGTGGTTAAGTACTTTTTTAGTAATAGGATGTCTAGGATTAGCAGGATGTGCTAACACGACTATGTGTAGCGGTAGTTATTGCCAGACAACAACCACCTGCACGACTTGCGTGCAACAATCAAACTGCTATTCAGGCTGTATTGGATGCGCTAGTTCGTGTTATAACCCATGCTTGTACTCGGTACGATGCTAGGTTTGCACAGAAATAAGGACAAAGAGTAAGGAAAAAAAGTGGCGATGAAAATACAAATTCTTCATCGCCATTTTTAGTTTATGAGTTTATTTAGACGCATTTTCTAAATCATTTAATTCACTTTTCATTTTAGCTATTTTATCGGTACGGCATGATTTAACCGTGTTGTCATCAACAGTGGCACCTGCTACTTTTTGGCCCAGAATAATGGGCTTCATGCAATTTTTCCATATATTTTTACTTTCAGTGTGCTTTCTGTCATAACCTGCTTTTATGCAAGCGTTGGCAATCATAGCGCAAGGTTTGCTATCCATATCTTTATCAGCAGCAAAAATGGGTTGCACAGAAAGAAGACTAACTACGACTAAAGCAATACTCATTTTACGCATGAAAATACCCTCCGTTAGTAAAAATATCCCTATTATTATAGCCTATAACTCGCAGCAATTATGCGTATTTTTTTAAAAAAACAGCGCTCAGCAATATCATGAACTGCAGCGTCACAATTACAATTTTAATGAATAAACCTTTCGACCCATATTGATGATTGAATAATAATACCAATGTAAAAAAGAATGATAAAAGCTTTGCCCAGTCGAGGGTTAAAATAAAAATAAGAATTGAAATCAGTAAAAATAGGAAAAAATACGTATCACTGTTGGCAATGGATTCTGCTAATTTTTCCGCTTGCCTATTCGGCAGTTTCGCTTCTTCAAGAATATAAATTTGACCCGAACTATAAAAATTATTATCTGAAAATAAATTGGGTTTGCAGGAAAAACGCGGCTTGATATTTAAACTGTGCCGCAACAAAGAATTAAAATGCTTAAGATCATGAGTCGATATAAACGTCGCGAGCACGATCGAATTTTCTCTTACAACATACTTAAGATAAGGTATGGATTCACGCAAATAAGCCGAGAGAATAGCATTTGAATTGCCTGTTTTGGCTTGCAAAATTCCTAAAATAGCTAAATTGGGTTGCTCAAAATAAATGATATCAAATACAGGTCGATTTTTTTTCTGCAAATATTTTTTTATATCATCATTATGAATAGATACAGTGACATTCATTGCATTGGGATGTTGCTTGAGCTTCTGAAAGTAGGCATTAAATTTATCTGTTTCTGACTTCTGTGGTTCAATTAAAACAAATTCAATATTGCGAAGTGCAGGACATTGACGTGACAAAATAGAACATAATGGAGAAAAACTTGGAAAAAACCCAGCGCCTATCACTAATATTTTTAAACTTTTTAAAGTTGCAAATGAGGTGGGGATGTAAGCTAAAAGTCGCGATAAGGTAACCTCGGCTTTTTTTGCAATTTTTTTTGGAATAGCATTATCTATATTATTCGTTTCCATACTGTACTCAATATTTTATATTGTGCTTCGCCACCGCATTATTTACACTTCGAAAATCCAATAACGAATGGAGATTAGCACAATGACTTCTGAGATGCATGTCGCCCCCGGCGATAATTATGGTAAAAAAATTGGTTTACTGGCAGCAGGCTTGGCGGTGTTATTAAGTCTTTTCACCATCAGCGCACATCGCTCTCACACAGAAACCATCGTATTACAAAATAACTCTAACGATGCATGGGCACAATACCAATCTAAACGAATTCGCGACTACCAACTTGAAATGAATATGGATTTACTCAACTTGCTCGCAACAGGAAATCCAAAGACAGCAAAATTAATAACGAGTTACGCAACAAAACATGCTGAATATACCAAAGAATTGGTCGATATTAAAAAAGAAGCCGATGCACTAGGCCAAGAAAGCATGCGCTCTCAACGCAAAGCATTATATTTTAATTTTGCTGAAGGTGTGCTTGAAATCGCATTAGTGATGAGTTCGTTATATTTTATTTCCCATAAAAAAATCTTTCCCTGCTTGAGTGTTTTTTTCGCCTTGCTCGGGATTATTGTGGGTGTAATGGGTTTTTTAATTTGAAAATTCTCTCTTTTAAATCACAAACAAAGACTATTTGGACATAAATTCCACACCCAAAATCATTTTTTAAGGAGCTATAATATTCATAACAAGTAAAGACAATAAGGAGTGATTGCCATGCGAAAAATATTTTTTTCGTCGTTGATGCAAATATTCTCTTGTTCAATCCTTGTTTTTTTAACATCCTGCGCTAACCGTACAGATATGGCTTATAACGACTCCCCGCCTACCCCGCGGTATGATGACGGACGTTTTTCGGCTGACTATTCATCGCGTCTGCCACAGCATTTCGATACAGCTGGCAACAAAACTGTCGTTGTTGATCCGAATGCGCATGCCTGGGGCGCCTATGATAAGGAAGGTAATCTAATTCGTGCGGGTATAGCCACTTCAGGTGGATCATCGTGCCCACCGGATGCCGCTAATGAATCAGACTGCAGAACCGGAAGAGGAACCTTCCGTATCACGAGTATGGGTGACGACACCTGTGCTTCAAAGACCTATCCCCGCCCCCATGGTGGTGGTCTGATGCCATTCTGCATGTATTTTAACAATGGACAAGCATTACACGGCTCGCCTGATGATATCGTCGTTAGCGATAACGTCAGTCACGGTTGTGTACGTATGCGCATTCCCGATGCAGAATGGATGCGATATAACTTTGCTCAAGTTGGAACTAAAGTTGTAGTACTTCCTTACAATTAAACAGATGGGCACGGCACGCCGTGCCCCTATTACATATGTCATCCTGAGCGCAGCGAAGGATCACTTAATTA
>CAYRUP010000177.1:0-3035 GCA_964427485.1 uncultured Coxiellaceae bacterium
GATCCAGCGCCTTTAAAGACACTGGATCCCGGCCAGAAGCACGCCGGGACGACGTTAAGATCATCAAAAATATGCTTTTGCTTTTCCATTTAGTTTGTCCTATAATTTCATTACAGTCCCTGGACAACTCTTCCCCCTAAGCAATTAGGTGTAGAATCCTGGGTTTTTCTTTTTGGTCCTTTGATTTTAAGCAATTTTTTTTAAAAAAACACTCAGCTCAACGATATTTGTATGAGGCACTTTCCATGACAAAAAACATTCTCGGCCGGTTGATTCTGGTTGACGGCTCATCCTATTTGTATCGCGCGTTTCACGCAATGCCATCTCTGACTAACTCAAAAGGATTTCCGACAGGCGCCGTTTATGGCGTAGCCAATATGTTGCGACGTCTGCTTAATGACTATGATCCCAAACTCATTGCTGTTGTTTTTGATGCCAAAGGCAAAACCTTTCGCGATGATATGTATGAACATTACAAAGCAAACCGCAGCGCAATGCCTGAAGATTTGGTGAAACAAATTGCGGCAATTCACGACATTATTCAAGCGCTCGGCATTCCTTTGTTGATAGAAGAGGGTGTAGAAGCAGATGATGTGATTGGCACTTTGGCAAAACAAGCTGCGGCAGAAGGTATCGAAACCATCATATCAACAGGCGATAAAGATCTCGCGCAACTCGTTGACTCTCACATCACACTGATTAACACCATGACCGACTCGGTATTAACTCCGGATACCGTGAAAGAAAAATTTGGCATTCCGCCCGAGTTAATTATTGATTACCTCACATTGGTAGGCGATAGTGTCGACAATATTCCCGGCGTTCCCCAAGTGGGGCCAAAAACTGCTGTAAAATGGCTGCTTGAGCATGGATCTTTAGAAAAAATCATTGCCAATGCCGCGCAAATAAAAGGGAAAGTGGGTGATAACTTACGCGCTAGCTTAGCTCAGATTCCTCTCTCTAAAAACCTGGCGACAATTAAACTCGACGTCAATTTAAAGATAAAATTTCACGAATTACAACGTATAGCATCAGATAATGCAAAGCTGGGTACTCTTTATCGCGAACTCGAATTTAAAAACTGGTTGAATGACATTCTGGAAAAAACGCCTGAAGACACGAGCAAAAAATATGCCGGATATGAAACCATCGTAAACGAGGATCAATTCAAGCGCTTACTAACTGAATTAAATCAAGCAGAGCAATTTGCTTTCGATACTGAAACCACCAGTTTAAGTTATATGGATGCAGCCATTGTCGGTCTAGCGTTCGCCATCCATCCAAAAAAAGCCGCTTATATTCCATTGACGCATGATTATGAAAATGCGCCTACCCAATTAAATCGTGAGCGCGTCTTGCAAGCACTCAAACCCCTTTTGGAAAATCCACGCATAAAAAAAATCGGTCACAATATAAAATATGACATGGAAGTATTGGCAAATGATGGGATTTTTTTACAAGGGATTGGTTTTGATACCATGCTGCAATCTTATATATTAGATAGCGCGAGCAACAATCACAATATGGATGCGCTTGCATTGAAATATTTAGGCTGGCGTACCATTAGCTATGAAGATATTGCCGGAAAAGGTTTAAAACAAATTCCTTTTAACAAAATCAGTATTGAATCCGCCGCGGCTTATGCCGCAGAAGATGCCGATGTCACCCTGCAATTACACGAAATTTTTATGCCAAAAGTGTCGAAAGAATCCGGCTTAAAACATATATTTGAAGAAATTGAAATGCCATTGGTATCGGTCCTGGCCAGAATAGAACGCAATGGCGTACTCATCGATGCAGATATGTTAGCTAAACAAAGCATTGAGCTCGAACTGCGTTTAAAAGAGCTTGAAGAAGAAACATTTCAAATAGCCGGCACGCAATTTAATTTAAATTCACCGAAACAATTACAAGATATTTTATATAGTAAACTTAAATTACCGATTCTGCAGAAAACACCAACAGGGCAGCCCTCTACGGCAGAAGCTGTGCTGCAAGAATTAGCTCACGATTTTGAATTACCCAAACTCATTATTGAATATCGGGTATTAAGTAAGTTAATGACGACCTATACCAAACGTTTGCCAGAACAAATTAACCGAACGACAAATCGAATTCATACTTCTTACAATCAAACGGGGGCTGCGACTGGGCGATTATCGTCGTCAGATCCCAATTTACAAAATATTCCGATACGCTCGAAAGAAGGCCGTCGCATTCGCCAGGCATTTATTGCAGCACCCGGCCATCAATTAATTAGTGCGGATTATTCACAAATCGAATTGCGCATTATGGCGCATATAACGAGTGATCCTAATTTATTAAAAGCCTTTGAACAAAATCTCGATATCCATACTGCAACGGCAGCAGAGGTACTCGGACTCCCATTGGAAAAAGTGACTTCGGAAGAACGACGTGCTGCGAAAGCAATTAATTTTGGTCTGATTTATGGTATGTCTGCATTTGGTCTCTCTAAGCAATTAGGGGTTGATCGTTCAGCCGCGCAAAATTATATTGATCTTTATTTTTCGCGTTATCCCATGGTGAAAGCGTATATGGAAAATACGCGTTTACAAGCTCATTCGCGTGGGTATGTAGAAACACTTTGGGGGCGCAGGCTTTATTTGCCTGATATTAATTCTAGCCAAATGCTTCGACAAAAAGCGGCGGAACGCGCGGCAATTAATGCTCCATTACAAGGCAGTGCTGCTGACATTATTAAACGCGCCATGATTTCACTCGACAATTGGTTACAACAAAATAAAACGTCGGCAAAAATGATTATGCAAGTGCATGACGAACTTGTATTTGAGGTCGCTAATAATGAAGTCGATGCCATGCTTGATGTCATCCGCACGCATATGATGGGGGCTGGCAAACTCAAAGTGCCGTTATTGGTCGATATTGGGGTGGGGGAGAATTGGGATGATGCGTCGAGTTGATTTTTAGACCCTCATCCCCAACCCTTCTCCCAACTGCGTTGGGAGAAGGGAGTTTATTTATTAGCTCCCTTCTCCCGTTTACGGGAGAAGGGC
>CAYRUP010000178.1:0-3023 GCA_964427485.1 uncultured Coxiellaceae bacterium
GAGCTCGACATTTTTTATTAAACATTCTTCCCCTTCACGCCGCATGAAATCAACTTGACCGCAATGCCGAAATAACGGTGCAAGAAACCAAGGATCGACATCAATAAATTGCGCGAATTCCTGACTAATATTGGCATAATATTGAAAATGCTCTGACTTTAAGCGTTGACTCCAACCCAGTTCTGCGGGAGGAAGAACAGGTTGCGCTAAATGTTGCAATACATCGGGAATCCCATCCGACAAATCATTATTTAGCAATATGACATCCGGCGTAAAATCACCTACTTTAATCCTATCTTTTTCGCGTGTCAGAGACTGCACCAACACATGATCGCCGTCGAGTAATGCCAATGGAGTAGGTTCTTGATAATCGGGCAGCAAAGATCCTATTTTTACTTCAAATCCTGCGCTGCTTAAAATATTCAGCAAGCCTTTCACATTCGCCCAATAAAATAAATTGCGCGTATGATTTTCTGGCACCACCAAAATTTTTTTCGCATTCAATACGACAGAATCAATTGCAATTTTCGCTGCTTCAATCGATAGCGGTAAAAACGCGGGATTTAAATTATTAAAACCGGCTGGAAATAAATTCATATCCACAGGCGCCAATTTAAATCCGGAGTTTCGTAAATCAACGGAACCGTAAACGGGTGCGGGACTTAATTTCCATTGTGCAGCAAACCATTCTTCAATTTCCTGTTGGCGATCCAATAATTTTTGTTCTAACAAATGCAATGGTCCAACCATTGCTGTCGTGAGATGCGGTGTTCGGTAAGCGTAATTGGTTTGCACGAGTTTTATTTTCCTATATTTTGTTTGATGGCGTAGACCCTCATCCCCTGCCCTTCTCCCGCAAGCGGGAGAAGGGAGTTTTTATATGTCTCCCTTCTCCTGCAACGGGAGAAGGGTCGGGGATGAGGGTGTCACACCTCCAAATCAATTATCAACAGATCCTAAGCGCTTCAGAAATTCATTTGCATTCACTTCACCAACAATACGCGATGATGTCAACTCTTGACCTTCGGCATTAAAAAATATAATAGTCGGTGGACCAACCACATTAAAACGTTTTAGCAATGCTTGATCAAATGCATTATTTTGCGTAATGTCTGCTCTTAATAATACGAACTTCGTGAGTGCTTGTTCTACTTTGACATTGGAAAATACCGAGCGATCCATTATCGCGCATGAAACACACCAATCCGCATAAAAATCCAATAGCACGGGCTGCTTGGCTTTTTTTGCAGTACTTAATTGTTGATTTAATTCTTTCATTGAGTGCGGCACAATAAAACGCTGACTTTTTGTCTGACCGAATTGTTCCCAAGGATTAAACGGATCGGTATTGCCCATCACAGACCCAATCAACAAAATAATACCGTACACCAGCACCACGACGGCGGCCCCTTTCACTAACCATTGCAAAAAACGGGGCACTGGAGAAAATACTCCAATAAAAACCGCGGCAAAAATGCATAAAATGGCCCACAAAAATAATGTCACTGGACAAGGTACCATGCGCGATAACATCCAAATAGCAACACCCAGCATCATTACCCCAAATAGTCGCTCGACTGTTGCCATCCAAGGTCCCACTTTCGGCAAAATTCGATCCGCAGAGAGACCAATCAGCAATAACGGAATTCCCATACCGATGCCCAGTGCCAATAGCGCGATCGCGCCCAGAAGAACATCACCGGATTGTCCGATATAAGCCAACACACCCACTAAAGGCGCGCTTACACAAGGGGAAACAATCAGCGTAGACAAACTTCCCATTAAAAAAACACCGATATATGTACCGCTTTTTTGCCGATTGCTGGTCATTGACACTAACTGACGAAAACGCGAGGGCAATTGCAATTGATAAACACCAAATAAAGACAGCGCCAGAAGAACAAATAATCCGCTAAACAAAATTATTACCCACGGTTTTTGCAGCTCTACTTGAATGCTGCTACCAATCAACGCAATCACAACACCCACAATGGCATACGTCACTGCCATTCCAGCCACGTAAACGACAGATAATAAAAGTGATTTTCCCTTAGTGACTTGCTTATCATGTCCAATAATAATTCCGGAAAGAATAGGCACCATGGGCAATACACAGGGAGTGAATGCTAGCAATAGCCCGAGCCCCAGAAAACTTAAGACAATAAAAAATAGATTCCCATCAAAATAGTGCGCGGCAACTTCATCGTCTGACAAAACCGGTTTATTCATTGGGCCAATGGATTGCACATACTGAATTAAATTTTGCGGAGCTGTCACTTTTGCCAAATCCACTCGGAGCAACTTCTGGATAGGCGTATAACAAAACCCAGCGCTGGAGCAACCTTGATAATGCACATTCAAATCAAGCACACCCTGCACATGGCCAATTAAAGAAACTGGAATTTTGATAGAACCGAAATAGGCTTGATAAACACCATGCAATGCGTCTTTCCTCGGTTTACCTTGGGGAAGTTCAATTTTGCCAATTTGTACCTGACTGGTGGCAGCGGGAGAAAAACTCAATTGATTTCGATAAAGGTAGTAACCCGGCGCAATATCCCATTCAAAGATTAATTGCTTGTTTTGGTCAAAATAAGCAGAAAAAACAAATGCTTTATCCGCTGGCAAAGGAGACAACGTATCTGCTGCGTGACTAAAGGATAGGATAAAACTTAATAAAATGGCTAAGATGATTTTCTGCATTGCTATTTTCCTGATGGATCGCATTGTCATCCTGAGCGCAGCGAAGGATCACTAAATTATAATAAGGCGATCCTTCGCTGCGCTCAGGATGACATACTCCTAGATTCCCGGGAGCGGCGAGAAGTTTTCTCATTCTAACGTATTTACACAAAATCACCCACCCTATTGACTCTGTAACATTTCTCTATATATTTAGCACTCCACACTTGAGAGTGCTAAGTTTAATCCCCATATGGTGGATGTCGTAGCATTATTACATTAATCAAAGGAGAATCATCCATGAGTAAGGCAATGAGCAGCAAAATCCGCCCATTATCCGA
>CAYRUP010000179.1:0-3008 GCA_964427485.1 uncultured Coxiellaceae bacterium
CCCGTAAACGGGAGAAGGGAGCTAAATCTTAAATCTCCCTTCTCCCGTTTACGGGAGAAGGGCAGGGGATGAGGGTATAAACCAGGAGCAAACATGACACACACCGAACACCCACAAGGATTCTCCCGCTGGCTATTCACAACGAATCATAAAGATATCGGCACGCTTTATTTAATACTTTCCGGTGTCATGTTTTTTATTGGCGGGATGATGGCGGAATTGATTCGTGTTCAGTTATTACGGCCAGGTTTTAATTTATTTGATCCCAATTTTTATAACGAACTGGTGACCCTGCACGGTTTAATCATGATTTTTGGTGTGATCATGCCTGCCTTTGTCGGCTTAGCCAATTGGATGGTGCCACTGATGATTGGTGCGCCTGATATGGCATTACCCAGACTCAACAATTGGAGTTTTTGGATTTTGCCTTTTGCTTTCAGCATTCTTTTAAGCACATTATTCATGACGGGAGGTGCGCCTAATTTTGGCTGGACGATGTATGCGCCGCTTTCAACTACATTTGCCCCACCTAGTACTGATTTTTTAGTGATTGCGATTCATTTAATGGGAATTTCTTCGATCATGGGCGCAATCAATATTATGGCGACGATTCTGAATTTGCGTACGCCTGGCATGACGTTTATGAAAATGCCTTTGTTTGTTTGGACATGGTTGATCACAGCATTTTTGCTGATTACTGCAATGCCGGTATTAGCAGGTGCTGTTACCATGATTTTATTTGATCGTCATTTTGGTACCAGTTTTTTTAACGCGGCGGGTGGTGGTGATCCTGTTTTATATCAACATGTTTTTTGGTTTTTCGCGCATCCTGAAGTTTATATTATGATATTGCCAGGCTTTGGTATTATTTCTGAAGTGATTCCCACATTCAGTCACAAAAAATTATTTGGTTATCGATTCATGGTGTACGCGACTGCCGCGATTGCATTGCTTTCATTTATTGTCTGGGCACATCACATGTTTACTTCTGGACTTGCTCTTCCTGCGCAAATATTTTTTATGAGCACCACCATGCTCATTGCTGTACCGACAGGCATTAAAGTATTTAATTGGATTGCCACTTTATTTCGCGGCACACTTTCTTTTGAAACGCCGATGTTATTTGCAGTGGCGTTTGTATTTTTATTCACGATTGGTGGTTTTTCTGGTTTGATGCTTGCCATCGTTCCTGCGGATTATCAATATACCGATACGTATTTCGTGGTGGCACATTTTCATTATGTGTTGGTGACAGGTGCTTTATTTACTATTTTTGCTGGCATTTATTATTGGCTGCCCAAATGGACGGGACATTATTACAATGAACGCCTAGGAAAATGGCATTTTTGGATGACTGCGATTGCTGTCAATGTCACCTTCTTCCCCATGCATTTTTTAGGATTAGCCGGCATGCCACGCCGTATTCCTGATTATGCATTACAGTATGCCGATTTTAATATGATCGCAAGTATTGGCGCATTTGTCTTAGGCGCGGCACAACTCATTTTTCTTTATAATATTATCATGACGATTCGCGGCGGAAAAAAAGCCACTGCAAAAGTATGGGATGGCACACACGGATTAGAATGGACCGTTCCATCGCCTGCGCCGTATCATACTTTTCAAACTGCACCATCGGAGTAAAGCAAGGATGACTAACCGAGTTAAGAAAACTGTTCTTATTTGCGTTTGTTGCGCTTTACTGATGTTCGGTTTTAGCTTCGCTTTGTCACCTCTTTATCGCGTAGTTTGTAAAGCGACTGGATTAAATGGCGGTATTAATATCACTGAAATCCAAACTGTTTACGCGGGTAATGCAGTTGATACAAGCAAAAATATTACGATGCAATTTGTCGCAACCAACAATGCAAACTTGCCGTGGGAATTTCATCCTGAAAAAAATACGTTGATTGTTCATCCCGAACAAATCGCAGAAATCCATTTTTTTGCAAAAAATAATTCGACGCATACCATGACTGTGCAAGCGATTCCGAGTTTCGCACCTGCCGTTGCGGGTCGTTATTTTCATAAAATTGAATGTTTTTGTTTTCGGAAACAAACTTTGAAAGCCGGTGAATCGAAAAATATGCCGGTTATTTTTCGTATCGATCATGCTTTACCAGCGGATGTTAATATCATCACGCTAGCCTACACATTGTTTGATGTCACTCTGCCGAGGAAATCGTGATGAAATCCAGTGTTAAAAAATATCGACCCATCAAATATTATTTTCTCCCAGAACCGAGTAAATGGCCTTTGCTAGGTTCATGTGGATTATTTTTATTATTGACCGGCGCAATCAATATTTTGCATGGAAATTGGTATGGTCACTATTTTTTGATGGGTGGCGCAATTTTATTAACTTATATGTTGTGCGGTTGGTTTGGCATTGTCATCTATGAAAGTATTCATGGATTACATAGTCCACAAATGGATAGAACTTATCGCTGGGGTATGATTTGGTTTATCGTGTCGGAGATCTTTTTTTTCGGGATTTTTTTCGGTACGTTATTTTACGCGCGCAATTTTGCTGTGCCAGAATTGGGTGGTGTCATCGATAGCCCTGCAACGCATCAATTACTCTGGCCACAGTTTATCGCGACCTGGCCTTTATTAAAAAATCCGAATCCCAGCCTTTTTCACGGTCCCTCTGAAATTATTCCTGCCTGGGGAATACCCGCGCTCAATACATTTATTTTATTAAGTAGCGCAGTTGCAGTGACTTGGGCACATTGGGGCTTACAAAAAAATCGGCGTTGGCAACTGAATTTAGGCGTTTTTATTACTATTTTGTTAGGTATTGTATTCTTAAGCTGCCAAGCTTATGAATATACTGAAGCTTATACGCATTTTAATCTCACCTTAAATAGCGGCATTTATGGCACGACATTTTTCATGCTGACCGGTTTTCATGCGTTGCATGTGACACTTGGGATCACCATGTTGATCATTATCTTCATCCGCTGTCTGAAAGGCAGTCCACCATTCGGCCAGCTCCTGCGCATGCT
>CAYRUP010000180.1:0-2992 GCA_964427485.1 uncultured Coxiellaceae bacterium
TCTCCCGGCAACGGGAGAAGGGCAGGGGATGAGGGTATAGAGATTTACTGAAAATATTCCAAAATAGCATCCAACTCCGTCAGATTATTATATCGAATAACAACCTTACCCTTTCCCTTCGGATTGCAATTGATTGCAACCATGAGTTTAAGGCGAGTAGATAAATCTTGTTGTAAACGCCTGATATCCGGATCAATCGATTTTGGCATTTCGGGTAAATTCGGTAATTGCATACGACGCACAAGTTCTTCGGTATCACGCACCGTCAAACCTTTCTCAATAACGATTTGCGCCGCATCAAGTTGCGATACTTCTGGCAATGTTAAGAGAGCACGCGCGTGTCCCATTTCAATATCGCCATGCTCAAGCAACGTTCTAATTTCGTCAGGTAATGCTAAAAGACGCAATAAATTTGTCACACTGGCACGTGATTTGCCGATCGCATCCGCCACCTGCTGATGTGTCATTGAAAATTCATTGAGTAAGCGTTGCAATGCGGCCGCTTCTTCAATCGGATTCAAACTTTCTCGTTGAATATTCTCGATCAAGGCAATCGCAACGGCCGCTTCATCCGGGATATCTTTAATAATTGTGGGTATTTCTTTTAAACCCGCCATTTGTGAAGCACGCCACCGTCGTTCGCCCGCGACAATCTCATAGCGACCGCCGAGCAAAGGTCTTACCACAATGGGTTGAATCACGCCTTGAGCGCGAATTGAATTCGCCAAGTCTTCTAATGCCTCAGAATCCATATCGCGGCGCGGTTGATATTTTCCCCGTTGAATGACGTCAACAGGCAATACGCTTAACTTTTCGCGAGGCATTTCGCTCGCGTTTTCAATATGGGAATGAGACCCCACTAATAAAGCATCGAGTGATTTTCCTAAACCGCGTTTCTTGACCATGATAGTATCCTGCTAAGAGAAACTTATGTATCATATTAATAAATCGCACGAGTAAGTACCAGATTCTTTTTTGTTTACTAACACGTAAAATCATTTCTTTGTTAGAGCACACATGGACAACTATGAAAACCAAACTACGAGTCGTTCAAGGCGATATTACCCACTTCAAAGTCGATGCCATTGTGAATGCAGCCAATTCTTCGCTGCTAGGCGGCGGCGGAATCGATGGCGCAATTCATCGTGCAGCAGGTCCTTTGTTACTTGAAGAGTGCAAAACATTAGGCGGCTGTTCTACTGGGCATGCAAAATTGACGCGCGGATATGAACTGAAAGCACAATATGTGATACATGCTGTGGGCCCTGTTTGGCGCGGCGGGGCGAAAGGTGAGCCGCAATTACTGGCCTCCTGTTACGAAAGTAGTTTAAAAATCGCATTGGACCTTGGCGTCAAATCGATTGCTTTTCCAGCGATAAGTTGTGGGATTTATGGTTATCCACTTTCTCAGGCTGTCACTATTGCAGTGAAAGAAACGGCTAATTTTTTAGAGTTACATAATCAAATCGAAGAAGTTTATTTTGTCTGTTTCAATGAATCGATTTATGAAGCGTATCAACATGCATTAAGTACAATCTCTCATGAGTAATAGTTACGATATGTATCATGTAATAAAAGATCCCGTGCATGGGACCATGCAATTTACAACGGCCGAAGACAATTGGATCAAACCTTTTATCGACAGTCCTAATTTTCAACGTTTGCGGCATATCAAGCAACTGGGTATGGGTGATTCTATTTTCCCAGGCTCTGTGCACACACGTTTTAATCATTGTTTGGGTTGTTGTTTCACTGCAAGACAAATCGCGCATAAAGTAGGTTTAGCGGAAGAAGAAAGACAATTAGTCATGGTGGCTTGTCTTTTGCATGACATTGGACATGGACCTTTTTCACATACCTTCGAAGATGTTTTTTATAATAAATTAATTCGTCATGAAGCATGGACACCTTTCTTTTTAGCGGATTATCGTCAAGGTGAATTTTTTAAAGAATACAATCGTCATAATCCACGTCATCCATTAACTGAAGAAAAATTTACTCTGATCGAAGAAATGATCATGCATACTTCGCCGGTAAAACGCGTTGTTTCAGACATTGTTTCATCCCAATTGGATGCGGATCGTTTGGATTACTTGTTGCGTGACAGTCATTTTTGTGGTGTAGCTTACGGCGAATATGATTTTCGTTGGATGATAAACTCGATGATTATCGTTAATACTGAGCGTGGCGAACGTCTTGGTTTAACATATAAAGGCATTGGTGTAGTTGAGCATTACCTGATGGCACGACGTTTAATGACACGAAACATTTATCATCATCACAAAAAATTAGCGTTAGAATTTTTCTTAATTCAATTACTCTGCCATCTGGCGGAAAGCCTGGAAGAACATTCAGCGTTTGCTGACATTAAACCCACGCGATTAGGACAGTTTTTGCTTGCTGCTAATCGTTTTAATCAGGAAGCAGGGTCCACTCAAAATATCGAACAACTCAAACAACATTTTCTTGAAGAACATTATAAAAATTATAAAGAACTTTGTGATTATGATGTCATTCAAATTGTCAAAATTCTGGCCCAAAGCCACAATTCACATCCTGCGGCTGAAATTGCCAAACGTTTGCATTATCGGCATATACCTAAAATCATCCGCCTGGATTTTATTGACATCGACGTGGCAGAAAAAATGATTACTGAGTTTAGAAACACGCATCAAAACACCATCCAAAATTGGCAATTCGCTCTCATCAAAACACCTCATCGAGCGTATTCGATTGATGACGATCCGATTTTAATTGCCAATGAACAAGGAGTCGCAAGACCACTCAATCAAATATCGCTGATGATAAATGCTATTTCAGATAAACCGGAACATACGGCATTTTTGTGTATTGATAATGAGATCTTGGGGGATAGTCGGGTGGTTGAGTTTGTTCGTGAGTTGACGATGAAGGCGGATGTGTTGGTAGTGTAGACGCCCCACCCACACCCCAAAAACCCCACCCCGCGCAAGGGGAGAAAAAAAAAAAAACC
>CAYRUP010000181.1:0-2961 GCA_964427485.1 uncultured Coxiellaceae bacterium
GAAGCACGCTGGCATGACGCTCCGATAGAAAAAATCTTGATGTCTAAACCGAATAATACTTACTATTATTTTTAAGAATCCTTTGATCTAAATAACCTTTATATAATTAAAATATCCAAGTTGGACAAGCTCATCCTCAGTTCCTATTAGAAAAATTTTTGGTTGTGCCGCAACTTGATTTAAAAAATGATTATCTGCTTCTCTCTTTCGTTTCCATTCTGATAGTGAATAAAACGTAGGATGAATAGAGCGGCCTAACTGCATTTGTGCTTCTTCAAGCAATTTAAATAAATCCGCGTAAGTTAGATTATCACTAATCAACATCAGGTCAATATCACTGTGTGCAGTATCCTCTTGCTTGGCAATCGAGCCATAAATGAAAGCGATGTAGATCTGTGAGCTAATGGGCGAAAGTGCTTCTTGTAATACATCAGCTAACCCAAAAGTTTTGAGTACAATTCCTCTCAATTCTGAAAACAATGGGGATGTACGATTTGCTGCATAACGTTTTTGATTACCTATTGCCTCGACTGTTATCAGACCAGCTGAACTTAATTTATTAAGCTCTCTTTGGATAGAACCCGTTCCTGAGCCAGTTAATCGAATAATTTCATTCGTATGAAAACTGCGGTCTGGTTGCCCATAGAGCAATGCCAACACGTTTTGTCGTGCTTTAGAAAAAAGGACATTTGAAAGATTAGATTTTATCATTCTCATATTAGGTATGATAATACCCAAAATGGGTATTATCAAGAATTATGATGGCTTAATTTTATTGCCTTACAATTACTAACGGTAGGAATTAAAACGGAATATCATCCTCAAAACTCTCCATTGCCTCAGCTTGCGGAGCTTCTGGCGCCGCTTTTGCCGAAGATGCAAAATCCGAACCGCCTGCGCTACTGCCACCTTTGCTATCCAGCATTTGTAATGAATCAGCAATAATTTCCGTGGTGTAACGATCTTGGCCCGTGTTTTTGTCTTGCCATTTGCGGGTTTGCAAACGACCTTCGATAAAAACTTTAGAACCTTTACGTAAATATTCGCCAGTGATTTCAGCTAAGCGGCTGTATAAAGCGACGCGGTGCCATTCCGTGCGTTCTTGATTTTCCCCGCTTTGCTTATCTTTCCAAACTTCAGTGGTTGCAATCGTAATGTTTGCAACAGCTAGGCCATTTGGCGTATAGCGGACTTCTGGGTCGCGACCGAGATTTCCAATTAAAATAACTTTATTTACACTGCCTTTTGCCATATCAAACTCTCCTAAAAATAATCTATTTGCCTGCAGTTAATGATGGGGTCATTAATGACCGATGTTGAGGGTTTTTCATACGAAACGCAATAGTTGCCCACAAAATTGTGAGTAGAGTGCAGAATAGGTATACATTCGTCAGGCCTAGTGCACCATAGAGCAAGCCGCCGATGGAACCTCCCACAAAGATACCAAGGAATTGCGAACAAGAATAGATCCCAAGTGCAGTTCCTTTACGGGCAATGGGCGCAGTTTTGGAAACGAGGGAAGGTAAAAATGCTTCTAATACCGAGAAACCAACAAAGAATAAAAATAAACCCAAGAGAGAAATCAAAACACTGCCAGCCCAAGCCCAAAAGAACAGTTCAGCTAAGGTTAAAATAACAATGGCGCCAAAGAAAAATGCCTTCAGACACTGCTTTTTTTCCGCGAAAATAATACAAGGTATACTGGCTAAAAACGCCAATAAAAGCGCCGGTAAATAAAGCATCCATTGCTCATTAGCAGATAACCCTGCTAAGTTTTGTAAGCTGATTGGAATCACCACAAAACTGGCGGTGAAAACCGCATGCAGCAAAAAAATTCCCAGGTTTAAACGCATCAGCTCACGATTTTTTAACACAGAAAAAAAGGAGTGAAATTCAGGTTCCGTATCCGCATGCCATTCGGTTTTCAGAGGCTTTGGCACACGCGTATAAAGCAAAATAATGGCTAATAAACTGAAACCCGCCGCCAACCAAAATATCCCATTCACATGCAGCCAAGGATTTAAGAGGGGGCCCACGAGCATGGCTAATGAAAATGACATACCAATCGTCATACCAATCATCGCCATGGCTTTGGTGCGTTGATTTTCTCGCGTTAAATCAGAGAGTAAAGCGATGATGGTACTCCCCACAGCTCCCGCACCTTGCAAAGCACGTCCCAGAATCATGACCCAAATATCGGTGGCAGAAGCGGATATGACACTGCCTAAGGCAAAAATAAAAAGGCCAAGCGCAATAATTTTTTTTCGTCCCACACGGTCGGACCATGCGCCAAAGGGAATTTGAAAGAGGGCTTGCGTTAAGCCATAAATTCCCATGGAAAAACCGATAAGTAACGGAGTCGCACCTGTCAATTGATGCGCGTAGAGGGAAAAAAGCGGCAGGACCATAAATAAGCCCAGCATACGCAAAGACATGATGCTGGCAAGCATCAAGGCAGCGTGTCGTTCAGTCGAATTCATTTTATCTATTGGCATGCGTTTTTCTAGAATATAATTATTGAACGGTATTTTACTCTACAAAAGAGCTCATATGCTATACTGCTTTTCCTTTTTACAGTCAAACTAGATCATTATTATGAAAGAAATCCAAATCCGTGGCGCGCGTACGCATAATTTAAAAAACTTAAATCTGAACATCCCTAGAGACCAACTTGTTGTTATTACGGGTCTTTCTGGTTCAGGAAAATCTTCATTGGCATTTGATACCCTGTATGCGGAAGGCCAGCGTCGTTATGTCGAATCATTGTCATCGTATGCCAGACAATTTTTATCGATGATGGAAAAACCTGATGTCGATCATATCGAAGGTTTATCGCCGGCAATTTCCATCGAGCAAAAATCTACATCGCATAATCCGCGCTCGACTGTTGGGACGATCACCGAAATCTATGATTATTTACGTTTATTATATGCAAAAGTAGGACAACCCAAATGCCCTGAG
>CAYRUP010000182.1:0-2783 GCA_964427485.1 uncultured Coxiellaceae bacterium
GTTTAGCTCCCTTCTCCCGGCAACGGGAGAAGGGTCGGGGATGAGGGTTTAAACCAGAACAAGCAACTTCTCCACCACCCACCGAATCGCACTCTCCCGCACCCTGTGACGATCCCCCGAAAAAACTTCCATTGCCGTATGGGTCGCCATATTCATTCCCGCCCAACCAAACCACACTGTTCCCACCGGTTTATCAGGCGACTCACCCGTCGGACCTGCAATGCCAGTAATCGCAACGCTGATTTGTGCCTTACTCTGCTGCAATGCACCTTCTGCCATTTCACGTACGGTTTGCTCACTCACCGCGCCGAAAGTTTGTAGAGTCGCTAATTTTACCCCGAGCAATTCACATTTTGCGTTATTACTATACGTAACATAACCGCGCTCAAACCAATCGGAACTGCCTGCAATTTCAGTCAGAGAGTAAGCCAAACCACCGCCCGTGCAAGATTCCGCCGTGACGAGTTTTAAGTTGCATTGTTTGAGTCGATGACCTAATTCAATAACAAGCTCGGAAAGTGTAGGTGTCATAGTCTTTACCTGATTAATAACTTGAGGTATGGTTCGAAAACAATAGGAAAAATAATAACATGACAGAAATCATTGATACACTTAAACAACATACACCCATGATGCAGCAATATCTACGCATTAAAGCGGAATACCCACAGACTTTGTTATTTTATCGGATGGGGGATTTTTACGAATTATTTTTTGATGACGCAGTCCAAGTGGCGCGTCTATTAGATATCACCCTCACTGCGCGCGGACAATCGGGTGGCAAACCCATTCCCATGGCGGGCGTGCCATTTCATGCGGCGGAGTCTTATATTGCTAAATTATTGCGGCAAGGATTATCCATTGCGATTTGTGAACAAGTGGGTGATCCTAAAACCAGTGTGGGCCCCGTCGAACGTCAAGTCGCACGTATATTGACTCCTGGCACCGTCAGTGATGCAGCTTTTCTCGAGGGTAATCGTGATAATTTATTAGTTGCCTTACATCATCACCAAGATCGTTTTGGTCTGCCTACATTGGATATGAGCAGCGGCCGATTTCAATTATTAGAAGTACATGGCAGAGAAGCTTTGCAAAGCGAATTAGAACGCTTGAAGCCAACGGAATTACTTGTCAGTGAAGATTCGACGTTACCCATGAACGCAACCGGTGTGCGTCGTCGTGCGCCTTGGGAGTTTGAATTAGAAACGGCATTACGTTTACTCACGCAACAAATGCAAACACATGATCTCGCTGGATTTGGTTGTTTAGATATGCCAATCGCATTGGCTGCTGCGGGTTGTTTATTGCAATATGCCAAAGAAACGCAGCGCACCAGTTTGCCGCACATTCGCGCGCTCTCGGTGGAACGGCGTGAAGACAGTGTGATTCTCGATGCAGCGACACGAAAAAATCTGGAATTGACGCTCAATATGTTGGGCACTCAGGAAAATACCTTAGCATCCGTGTTAGATCGTACTGCGACCGCAATGGGGAGTCGATTGATCAAGCGCTGGATTAATCGGCCATTGCGTCAGCATGCCATATTGCGTCAACGTCAGGAAGCGGTAAAAAATTTATTGGTGGATCGTCATTATTTGGCATTGCATGATGTATTAAATCAAGTGGAAGATTTGGAACGTATTCTTTCTCGCATTGCGCTAAAGTCTGCGCGCCCGCGCGATTTAATTGGGTTGCGCAACACGTTAAATTGCTTGCCTCACATTCAACAACACTTAAACCATACTTTTTCTGATTTATTAAAAAAACTGGCTCAAGAAATTTGTGAATTTCCAACTTTATTTGCATTACTAAAAAAAGCTATTGTTGAAAATCCACCTGTAACTTTGCGCGAGGGTGGTGTCATTGCCGAAGGTTATGATGCGGAATTAGATGAATTGCTCGCACTCAGTCAAAACGCCGGACAATTTTTACTGGAATTAGAAGAGCGTGAAAAAAATCGCACGGGTCTTTCTACGCTAAAAGTAGGTTATAATCGTGTGCATGGATTTTATATTGAAATTAGCCGCATGCAGGCGAAACAAGCGCCTGCTGATTATATTCGACGTCAGACTTTAAAAAATGCAGAACGATTTATCACGCCAGAGTTAAAAGTTTTTGAAGACAAAGCATTAAGCAGCCGCGAAAAAGCATTGGCGCGCGAAAAAATATTATATGAAGAATTATTAGAAAAAATTAGCTTAGATTTAAATCCATTGCAAACGTCTGCTCATGCATTAGCGGAGTTAGATGTACTGACAAATTTCGCTGAGCGTGCCGATACGTTGGAATTAACGTGTCCTGAATTTTCTGATGAAACCGATATTCATATTTTAAAAGGCCGGCATCCGGTGGTGGAATCCGTGTTGGCACAACCTTTTGTTCCCAATGATGTGCACTTGACAACAAAACAGCGCATGCTCATTATCACCGGCCCAAACATGGGCGGCAAATCCACGTACATGCGCCAAATTGCCCTGATTGTATTAATGGCACATATTGGTAGTTTTGTTCCAGCTAAAGAAGCAAAAATGGGTGCAGTAGATCGGATTTTTACGCGGATTGGTGCAGCGGATGATTTGGCAAGCGGGCGTTCCACTTTCATGGTTGAAATGACCGAAACCGCGAATATTTTACATAATGCCACTTCGCATAGTTTAGTTTTGTTGGATGAAATTGGTCGCGGCACGAGTACTTTTGATGGTTTGTCTCTCGCATTTGCCTGTGCAGAATTTTTGGCGCGCGAGACCAAAGCACTCACCTTATTTGCGACACATTATTTTGAA
>CAYRUP010000183.1:0-2667 GCA_964427485.1 uncultured Coxiellaceae bacterium
GCCTCCTCAGGGTGGACGGCTACCGCTCACCCTGAGGAGGCGCGTAGCGCCGTCTCGAAGGGCGCCGTCTCGAAGGGCCTTATTTAGAAATAATACTCAAATTGCGCAGTAATTACATTGTCAGGTTGACCACTGCCTTGTGGCGCTGGAACCTTTGAACCTGTCGCAAAATTGCTTTGGCCGTAATTTACATCATGACGCAATTCCAAACTTTGTAACGTATCTCTCCAGACAGAAGTGTTGAATACGATGGAATAACGTTGTGCAGGTAATTCAAGTGCAAGTGCGTCTTTTGTCATGCCATACCCGACCGCAACCGAGCTTGGGCGAGCGAAAGCATTGAACGTAAATGCCGCTTCCGCATTCAACGCTTGTGGTTTCGCACCATGATTATTCATCGTCAGATCATTTTTGTTGAAATGAGTGGATGCCGTGATGTATTCAGCCAATAAGTCAATATGCTCGCCTAAAGCTAACAACGCTCTGACATCATAAGCGGGAACACGATGCGCAATACGTTCGTTGCCTGTTCCACCTAAACCGCCAAAGCCGTTAAATATAAGTGGGGTATTGCCCACGAATTGCATACCTACCGAATCCGCAATATTAGCAATCCAACCCGCACCAACATCACCGTTTATTTTCTTATAAATAAAATGATAACCAAGGTTGATACCACCATTATTCACACGACTCGTAGCGCCCGCGTGCGAATCACCTTTGAAACCATAACCCGCTGCATAGAAAGTATTATCTACTTGCGGCTGATAACCCAATACAATTGCCCGCGCCTTTGTTCTAGCCACGGATGTCGTTAATGGACTGGACACCATGTTACTGCTATAGGTACCGAATGGAACATACAATTGGCCAAACGTGCCATATAAGGCAGACTTTGAAAGATTACCGATGGTCACGAAAGATTGATTAATAAAAACGCGTGAGTTTAAATCGCGTGAGTTACTGGCAAATGTGCCTGTCGTGCTACCAATGCTATTATCATAGGTGAATGACATTAATCCAGAAACCCATTCCGGTCCCATAATATAAGAGTCTAAAGTCACATTGGTTAAATCAATATCGGTGCTATTCGCACTACCACCAACATCTTTATAAAATGCTTGGCCTTCAATGTTACCGCTGAGTAATACGTGTGCATGATCGGGTGATTCAGTCACACCAAGTGCTTCCAAACGCTGATGAATATTTTTACGAACTTTTAACAATGCAACGTCTTGGTTAACGCTCGGACTGTTAATAATTAAGTTTGAACCAGAAAATTGCAAAGGAATACCGATATAAGGACCACTGGATACGAAAGATTGTCCAGGAACATCCACGTCAACAGGTAAATAAGTCGTACCACTGGTAGGTAAATTCGTCAGACTCCCAGGATGAGTTGGATTAGAGGGTGTCTGTTCTTCTCGACTCTCTGACGCGATTTCAGCTGCCGATTTTTGCGGATACTTAGCTGCTTTCGATGTTGTCTTTGAGTAATGCTTCTTTGCATTAAGTTGTGCTTGTAACTGACTAACTTGTTGTTGTAATAGAGAAACTTGTTTAGCAAGTTTATCCATTTGCGCGCCACTGGTAACAGCCATTGCTGGTGTCGTCGAAATCATTCCCAGTAAACCTAAACTGATTGCTAATGGCGTAAGACATTGTCTCATGGGGTACCCCTCCCTCAAATATTGTTAATTTTTTTATCTCGTAACTTAAGAATGCAAAAAGCAAAACTCTCTGACACAATTCCTATTCAATTGTATGCAAGATGTGTAACGCCTTTGAGTATTCAGCGATGAGATAGGTGAACTCGCTAAGCTAGCAAACTTTTTATCTGATCTCAACATTTTATTAAGACATTTATAAGAATATTGCTGCAACACGTCGCATCCATTACACTGAAAAACTTTCTCCTTAATAATAGAATCGAGTATGAAACTAGAAAAAATATTTTCTCCAGGCATCCTCGGCAATAGTCTCGCTCTCGGCGCCGGTGTATTGCTAACCTTTGCCTTTGCTCCTCTGCAAATTTATCCATTAGCCATTCTTTTGCCCGCTTTGCTTTATGGTTTGTGGCAATCCTTGACGCCTCGCCAAGCTTTCTTTCGTGGTTGGTTATTTGGTGCAGGTCTTTTCGGTTCCGGGGTGTATTGGATATTTATCAGCATCCATACTTACGGTAATGCATCCATTTATCTTGCCTTATTTTTCACGCTGGGCTTAATCGCGATTTTAGCGGTTTTTCCGGCTTTCTGTGGTTATTTACTCAATCGATTTTTTCCCACGAACGATAATATGCGCCTGTTTTATGCATTTCCCGCCATTTGGATATTGCTAGAATGGACACGCAGCTGGATTGCCACGGGCTTTCCCTGGTTGATTTTGGGTTATAGTCAAATTAATTCACCACTGAAAGGTTATGCACCCATAGTCGGTCTTTATGCTGTTTCACTTGCTGTATTACTGAGTAGTGGTTGTTTAATCAAAGCGATTATGAGTTTCCGACAAAAACACTCTAAAAACTTTTATCGCAGTCTTATTGCATTCGTCGTGATTTGGGGAGTCGGCGGCATTCTCAGTCTCTTTACCTGGACAACGCCATACGGTTCGCCCATTAAAGTAAGCCTAGTACAAGGTAATATTCCGCAAGAAGTCAAATGGTCA
>CAYRUP010000184.1:0-2625 GCA_964427485.1 uncultured Coxiellaceae bacterium
CATCCACAATACCCGCACTTTATTACGCGAAAATGGCAAACCCATATGTTCTAATTCATAAATATTTTGCGGAGCCACTTTGCACATGTATTCAATTGCATCTTGGTCGCCCAGAAAGTCAGATCCCATGACGGTATCATACATATGCCAGCGCCAATCATCGTAACCATCCGTGTTACCTAATGCAGCATTGATACCACCTTGTGCTGAAACAGTATGTGAACGTGTGGGGAATACTTTTGAGATAACAGCTACATTAAGTCCAGACTGAGCCAGTTCTATTGATGCACGTAAACCCGCCCCACCGCCACCAATGATCACAGCATCAAACGTATATGTCGCTAAATTCGTCGCTACATTCATTGATTAAACACCCCATAAAATCAAAAGCGTTGCAAAAAAGAAACTCAGCAACGCAAGGAAAACAATTGTATGTAAAACAAGCCGCACGATGGGACAAGTGACATAATCAGTAAAGATAGTCCACATACCAACCCAGGCATGCATTAATAAAGATAAGAAAACGATTGCTGTTGCGACTTTTACCCACAAATGGGCAAATAATCCCTGCCAATCATAATAGTCGGTATTGGGATGCATCACAAAAAAAACGACCAAGCCAATCACATAAATAACCATAAAAACAGCGGACATTCGTTGAAACAACCAATCTCGAAGTCCCTGATGATTCACACCTAATACGGATTTCACCATAACCAGACACCTGCCAAAATAATTAACAATGCAGCAATGACCAGAGTAAGAATTGCCGAGAACCGACCACTCTTCAATTCTTCGCCTATGCCAACGTCCATCAGCAAATGTCTTATGCCGGCGACGAAATGATAAAGGAACGCAGACAAACAACACCACAGAAAAAATCGCATGCCAGGCGTTGTTAAAGTTTGCTGAAGGTCATTGAAACTTCGCTCGGAAGCCAGTGATTGATAAAGTCCCCAGAGCAGGAAAGGTATAATAATGAAAAGTATAAACCCGGAAATTCGATGTAATATCGATGCAATTGCGGGTATAGGAAAGCGAATCGTAAAAAGATTCAGATTTTTAGGCCTTTGTTTTTTCACAGTCCAATGATCCCTCTATCGTTATATTTGAAAGATTTTTTTTAGTCAACATATACGGTTGTGTCTCTACTGAGACAGAGGATTAATTATATATACCCCAGGGTCTGTTTACAATTGGTTTGAAGGTTTTAAAAAGTGGGTTTGACATCCAGGGTGTGAGTTCTTATAGTTGGGACCAGACGAAGAATGGAGACCCGATATGGCAGACAAAAAAGCAAAACTGAGCGTAGAAGGTAAAAACATTGAGTTTGATATTTTGGCTGGAACATTAGGGCCTGAAGTCATTGATGTCAGCACGCTAGTTAAAGATGGTTATTTTACTTACGACCCTGGGTTTCTCTCTACTGCAGCCTGCGAATCTAAAATTACTTTTATTGATGGCGATAAAGGTATTTTGCTCTATCGCGGTTATCCCATTGACCAACTCGCCATGCAATCCAATTTTGTTGAAGTTTGTTATCTTCTCTTAAATGGCGAATTGCCTGATGAAACTGAATATACCGATTTTCAAAAATCGATTAATCGCCACACCATGGTTCATGAACAAATTCGCAATTTCTTTAATGGTTTTCGACGTGATGCCCATCCTATGGCTGTCATGGTGGGTGTGGTAGGTGCCTTATCAGCGTTTTATCATGATACGCTGGATATCAAAAACCCGGAACATCGCAATATTTCAGCACTCCGTTTAATAGCTAAAATGCCGACGATAGCGGCCATGTGTTACAAGTACTCCATTGGCCAACCGTTTATGCCACCACAAAATCGCATGTCTTATGCTGAAAATTTCCTGAATATGATGTTTGGTACACCTTGCGAGGATCTCGTACAGAATCCTGTTTTAGTGCGCGCATTAGATCGTATTTTCACATTACACGCCGATCACGAACAAAATGCTTCGACTTCGACGGTTCGTTTAGCTGGATCGACGGGCGCTAATCCCTTTGCTTGTATATCAGCCGGCATCGCTGCATTGTGGGGACCTGCTCATGGTGGCGCAAATGAAGCGGCATTAAATATGTTATATGAAATTGGTGATGTCACTCGTATTCCCAAATTCATCGCGCGCGCTAAAGATCCTAATGACAAATTCCGTTTGATGGGTTTTGGCCATCGTGTTTATAAAAATTATGATCCACGTGCAAAAGTGATGCGTGAGACATGTCATGAAGTATTAGATGCTGTTGGTTTGCATAATGATCCCTTCTTTAAAATTGCGATGGAATTGGAAAAAATTGCCTTAGAAGATGAATATTTTGTACAAAGAAAATTATATCCCAATGTCGATTTTTATTCAGGAATTACACTGCGTGCAATAGGCATACCACCTAATATGTTCACCGTTATTTTTGCTTTGGCAAGAACGATTGGTTGGATTGCGCACTGGAATGAAATGATCAGCAGTCCTTATCGTTTGAGTCGGCCGCGTCAATTGTATACGGGTTCGAAAGAAAGGGATTTTGTTCCGATTGAAGATAGAGAGTAATTATACACCCTCATCCCCGGCCCTTCTCCCAACGCAGTTGGGAGAAGGGAGCTTTCT
>CAYRUP010000185.1:0-2553 GCA_964427485.1 uncultured Coxiellaceae bacterium
GCCGATTTTGATGATGTTCTTGCTGAGAAATATTTAGAAGGCAAAGAAGTTTCTATACCTGAAATTAAAGCTGCACTTCGCAAGGGTGTGTTGGAACGTCAAGTGACGCCAGCATTCTGCGGAACGGCGTTCAAGAATAAAGGTATTCAATTATTGCTTGATGGTGTTGTTGATTACTTGCCATCGCCGCTTGATGTTCCACCAGTTGAAGGCATCTTGCCGGGAACAAGTCAAACCGTTGAGCGAAAAGCCGATCCCAAAGAGCCATTCTGTGCTCTTGTTTTTAAGATTATGACTGATCCATTTGTGGGTGTACTCAACTTTATTCGTGTGTATTCCGGCGATCTTAAAGCTGGTTCTTATGTGGTTAATTCTCGCACAGGGGCCAAAGAACGCGTGAGTCGCCTTATTAAAATGCACGCAAATAAACGTGAAGAAATTGATTCAGTTAAAGCGGGTGATATTGCAGCTATTGTAGGTGGTCGTGATGCGATCACCGGTGATACGCTGTGTAGCGAGGGTTCATTGGTTCTCTTAGAATCAATCGATATTCCGGCACCGGTTATTTCTTCATCCGTTGAGCCTAAAAATAAAGCAGATTATGAAAAGCTTGGTCTTGCATTGAGAAAGCTTATGCAAGAAGACCCTTCATTCCGCTTCTCTTACAACGAAGAAACGGGGCAAACAGTTATTGAAGGTATGGGCGAGCTTCATCTTGAAATTAAAGTAGATATCTTAAGGCGCGAGCATAATCTTGATGTTGTTCAAGGTAAGTTGCAAGTTGCTTATAAAGAAACGATTCAAAAGCCAGCCGATGCTGAAGGTAAGTTTATTCGACAATCTGGTGGCCGCGGTCAATTTGGTCACGTCTGGATTAAGATGGAACCGCTTGAGCGAGGAAAAGGATTTGAATTTGAAAATGACGTTGTGGGTGGCTCAATTCCTAAAGAATTTATTGCTCCCGTGGAAAAAGGGATTGTTGAATCGATGGTAAATGGCATCCTGGGTGGCTATCCAGTGGTTGATTTTAAAGTCACCCTGTACGATGGTTCATACCACGATGTTGACTCATCTGAAATGGCATTCAAAGTTGCCGGTTCAATGGCCTTTAAAGCGGGCATGGCTAAAGCTTCACCGGTACTCCTTGAACCGATTATGAAGGTTGAAGTTGATACTCCTGAAGAGTACATGGGTAACGTTATTGGCGATTTAAACTCCCGCCGAGGTAGAATTTTGGGTATGGATGCTAAAAGTGGTAAGCAAATTATCGCTGCAGAAGTTCCATTAGGGGAAATGTTTGGCTATACAACTGAACTACGTTCGATGACGAAGGGCAGAGCAAGTTCGTCTATGGAATTTGCGTGCTATCGTGAGGTGCCAAAGAACGTTCAGGAATCCATAGTTGAAAAGAAATAGTATTGTTTTTAGGTATAGGTTAGGAGAATCTAACGATGTCACGAGATATATTTGAGCGTAAAAAGCCGCATGTTAACGTCGGTACTATTGGTCACGTTGACCACGGTAAAACAACGTTAACCGCTGCGATCACCAAGTATTTGGCAGAAAAAGGCTTAGCGCAAGCCAAAGATTATGGCGAAATTGATAAGGCGCCAGAAGAAAAAGCACGTGGTATTACTATTTCTACGTCCCACGTTGAGTATGAAACTGATAAGCGCCACTACGCACATATCGACTGCCCTGGCCACGCTGACTATGTAAAAAACATGATCACTGGTGCCGCCCAGATGGACGGCGCGATTCTTGTAGTTTCGGCTGCGGATGGTGCGATGCCTCAACCTCGTGAACACATTGTATTGGCGAAGAACGTTAACGTTCCGGCGCTCGTGGTATTCCTTAACAAATGCGACATGGTTGACGATCCAGAAATGATCGACATGGTTGAGGAAGAAATCAGAGACTTATTGAAGAAGTATGATTTCCCTGGCGATAAAATTCCAGTTGTTAGAGGTTCAGCACTTAAAGCACTTAACGGCGATAAAGGTGATTTGGGCTATCTAGCGATTCAAAAATTGCTTGATGCTCTAGATGAATCAATTCCATTGCCAAAACGGGATACTGATAAGCCGTTCCTTATGCCAATTGAAGGTGTATTTTCTATTTCAGGCCGCGGTACTGTTGCGACTGGTAAAATTGATACAGGTATCATTAAAGTTGGTGATGATGTTGATATCATCGGCTTTGGCAAGAACATAAGAACTACAATCACTGGTGTTGAGATGTTCAGAAAGATCCTGAACGAAGGTCAAGCTGGTGACAACGTGGGTCTCTTGCTCCGTGGTACCAAGAAGGAAGAAATTGAACGTGGAATGGTTGTTGCTAAACCGGGTTCAATCAAACCTCATAAGAAATTCAAATGCAAAGCATACATTCTCACCAAAGAAGAAGGTGGCCGTCATAGTCCATTCTTCAATGGGTACCGTCCTCAATTCTATTTCCGCACAACTGACGTTACCGGTATCGTGAGCTTGGAAGCAGGGCGCGAAATGGTTATGCCGGGCGATAACGTTTCATTGACGGTAGAATTGATTGCGC